>JAQUQD010000094.1 GCA_028716265.1 Bacteroidales bacterium
CGGTATGGCCTGTTCACCGGAGGAGATTACCTCTGGCCATGGAAAGGAAAAATCATGGAAGGAATGGCTACCGACAGCAAGTACAACCTGTTTCCGATCCCATCTTCCGATCTGATGGCTAACCTGAGCCTTAAACAGAATCTGGGCTATTAATCTCAACTCTAAAAAGATATTTCCTATGAAAAAACTTGCATATTTCATCATCGCGCTTTCAGGACTGATTTTTTACACTGCCTGCGAAGAGGAACTCAGGGATCCGAAGCTGGATATGAGCAAAACGGTGAAGTCGTCCATTCTGACCCCTTCGAGCGGCTCATCACTGGTCCTGTTAAAGGAATACGCCGACAGCGTGCTCCAGTTCACATGGTCAGCTGCAAAATACGACCTCGGGAATTTGGAATCTACCAAGTATGCCCTGCAGATGGACTTTGCCGGGAATAATTTTGCAGAGCCTATTGATCTGGTAAGTACGACCGAACTGTCCTATGAAACGACCATGGGCCAGGTGAACAACCAGCTCCTGGCAGTTTTGGAACTGGAACCGGATATTGCCTATGATTTTGAATACAGGGTCAAAGCGTTCCTGAATACCTACAGTGAATACCCTGTGGTTTATTCCGACGTGATCACCCTGTCGATCACGCCCTATTCTGAGATCATCTATGTCAAACCCATTTATCTGATCGGCGATGCGACGAACATCGACTGGGACAACACCATTGCCATTCCGATGGAACACATCGGCAGCGGCAAGTTTGCCCGGGTGGAGTTTCTGGATTCGGCCGGCGACTGGTTCAAGTTCCTTTCGATGCTCGGTGCATGGGCTCCGCAGTGGGGAACAGATGCCACAGGCACTCTTGAATCCGGTCCGCTGGTCTACCGGCCCGATGAAGCCACACCCGACCCGCCCTCCGTCCCCATGGGAAGCACCTCGGGTAATTATTACATCGAGGCAGATACGTTACTGTTGGAGTACAAAACATTCCTCACCTCCGGTGAACTGTACCTGATCGGGGATGCAACTACCGCTGGATGGGACAACACTGCCGGCCTGAAACTGACCGAAGGGCCGGATCATGTGTTCACTATTACAACCACCCTGTCAGGATCAGGTTCACTCAAATTCCTGGAAGTTTCCGGACAATGGGCGCCGCAATGGGGTACGAATGAAAAGGGCAACTCCAAAAAAGGCCTGATGCTCTACCGGCCAACGGAAAGTGTGCCTGATCCGCCTGGCATACCCAGCCCTTCGGCAGGTCAGTACAAGATCACCGTTGATCTGACGAAAATGGCTTACACCATCGAAGCACAATAACGGGTATCTGATGAGCGATTAACCGATATTAGATATCAGATGTAAATTCCAAATCAAGTATCGATTAATCGCTCAGCAGTTATGTGTGCCTTTGGCAAACGAATACGATATGATGTAATTTTAACGTTTATATGTGCGAACATCACCTGATCAAGATTTAATTATTTAACTATCTAAAACAAGAAGCCATGAGTAAACGAGATGAGTATATCGAAAAACTTAAGAAACAGCTGGATAAGTGGGATGGTGAGATGGATGAGCTGGAAGTGAAAGCCGGTAAGGCAAAGGAAAGCGCAAAAGTCAAGTATGAGGAGAAGATGAAGGATCTGAAGGTGAAGAAGGAAAAGATGGCAAAGGAAATGAATAAGATCATTGATGCCGGAGAGGATAAATGGGAAGATCTCAAGGATAAGACAGGCGATGCATGGTCGGCGCTGAAGGGTGGCTTTACCAAAGCAGCAGAGGTCTTTAAAAAGGAAGAAAAGAAAAAACCGGCTCCGAAAAAGACCGCACAAGCCAAGGCAGCTCCGGTAAAGGCCGCTGCAAAACCAAAAGCTGCTGCGGTTAAAGCCCCAAAGGCAAAAGCCGCTCCCGCTAAAGCACCAAAAGCCAAGGCCCCGGCAGCAAAAACCCCGAAAACCAAGAAATAAACCCCTGGGTGGATCCCTGCATCCGCAGGATCTTTTGTCAGCGGTGTGTTATTCGGGTAGAAACCTTTGTGCTCCCTGAGGCGAGCTTTGTGTTTCCAGATGGTCCATTTAAATCATTGACCTTATTGGAACACGATGGTTCGCACCATGGAACGCAAAGGTTTTTTTATTAATTTATTTGGTGATTACTGATTAAAATTTTACCTTTCAGCGTCATTTATCAAATTTTATAAAACGCTCATATCCAGTTTATTATTATTTTACGATCATCAATTCAGGAAAGCAGAACATTTATGAATGCATCAAGTTCGGATATTCTGACCCAGGGCCTTACAGTCAAGCTGGAAGCCGACCTGGATAAAAATTTCGGAGAAACCATTGCCAGAGAAGCACACGGCGAAAAGCTCTTTGGCTGCATCCAGTGCGGTAACTGCAGTGCTGCCTGTCCGCTGAGTGTTTGGATGGATTATACTCCACGGAAAGTGATTGCGATGGTCAGGGCCGGTTTCAAACAGGAGGTTCTTTCAAACAGGACCGTCTGGCTCTGTGCTTCCTGCTATCAATGTACGGTTGAGTGCCCTAAAGGCATCAAAATAACAGATGTCATGTATGCTTTGAAACGGGAGGCCATTGAAAATAAAGTCTATCCGAAAAATTTCCCGGTACCTATCCTGGCCAGGACGTTCTTCAATGAAGTGAAGAGAACGGGCAGGATCAATGAAATATTCCTGCTGACCATTTATTACCTGCGCTACAATATTTTCAAGATGCTTGGCTATGCGTCACTTGGCATGAAACTATTCATGAAACGGAGATTATCGCTCTTCGAGAAAGGTATGAGTGATAAAAAGGAGTTCAAGGCGATGTTAAATCAGTAGACCAACGGAAAGGAGAAAAATCCATGAAATATCTGTATTATCCTGGCTGTTCCCTGAAATCCTCCGGGAAACTCTATGAGATCTCATTGCTTGCTGTGCTGAAGAGACTGGGTGTTGAGGTGGAGGAGCTCGAGAACTGGAACTGCTGCGGTGCCACGAACTATATGTCCATCAACGAGAGTTATGCCATTGAGATCACGGCCCGTAACCTGGCCATTGCCGAACGAATGGTAGGAATAGAAATGATCGTCCCTTGTGCTGCCTGCTTTATGGGCTTTCTCAAAACCCAGAAATACATGGAGTCAGATCCCGTGACCAGGGAGAAGGTGAATGATCTGTTAAACAAAGCAGGCCTTTCGTACACCGGAAAGGTCAAGATCCGTCATCCGCTCGACGTACTGGTCAATCACCTTGGAACGGATGCCCTGGCCAAGACCGCGGAGATGCCGCTCAAAGGCATCAAGGTGGCTTCCTATTACGGGTGCCAGCTGATCAGACCTTATGCGACTTTTGACGATCAGTGGAATCCACACACCATGGACGATATTGCCAGGGCCATGGGCGCCACTCCCGTCGACTGGCCGTTGAAGTCAAGGTGCTGCAGCGGAAGTATGACCAGCACCATGACCGGGATCGGGCTCAGAATGAACTATGTCATTTTAAAGGAGGCAAAGAGCAGGGGTGCTGATGTGATCATCACCGCATGCCCCCTCTGCCAATTCAACCTGGAATGCTTCCAGGGAAAGATCTCCCGGAAGCTGAAAGAAGACGTCAGGATACCTGTCATGTATTTTACCCAACTGATGGGACTGGCCATGGGAATACCCGCAAAGCAGCTGGGACTGAAACAAATGTTGTCACCGTCATTAGTGCTCACATAAACCGATACAGGAGGAATAAGTCATGCCGATAAACGACGAGGCAAGGGTAGGATTTTATATTTGCCATTGCGGACACAATATTGCCAACATGGTTGATGTGACCTCTGTGGCCGAGTATGCTGCGAAATTGCCCAATGTGGTGCTGTCGAGGGATTATAAATACATGTGTTCCGATCCGGGGCAGGAGATGATCCTGAAGGATGCGGAGGTCTTCAAACTGAACCGTATCGTTGTGGCCTCCTGCTCACCGCTGCTTCATGAGAATACCTTTCGGAATGCCACAGCCAAGGCGGGTATTAACCAGTTCTATTTCCAGATGGTCAATATCCGGGAGAATGCATCATGGGTCCATGAGGATAAGGAGTTGGCCACTGTGAAGGCCAAAGACCTGGTCAGGGCAGCCATCAGCCGGGTTGTGTTCCATAAAGCTCTGGAAAAGAAAAAAGTCCCGGTCAATCCGGATGTGCTGATCGTCGGGGGAGGTATCTCCGGTATTTCAGCAGCCCTGAATATCGCCAATGCAGGCAAAAAGGTGTACCTGGTCGAAAAAGATCCCACGATCGGCGGATATATGGCCAAATTCGACAAGACCTTCCCGACGCTGGATTGCGCTGCCTGCATCCTCACGCCAAAGATGTCGGCCGTCCTGAAACATCCCGGGATCACCCTGATGAGCTATTCTGAGGTAGCGGCCGTGGAAGGCTATGTCGGGAATTATCAGGTGAAGGTCACGCGCAAACCCCGCTATATCATTGAAGAGAAATGCGTCGGATGCTTTGCTTGCATTGATGCCTGCATCTTCAAGGAGGCTAAGTTCAGCGATGAGTTCAATGAGGGGCTCAGCAAGCGCAAGCCCGTATATATCCCTTTTCCTCAGGCCACGCCCCAGGTGGTGCTGATCGACGACAAGACCTGCATTCATTTCAAGACGGGGAAATGTCCTCAGAGCTGTGCCAAGGCCTGCGACCGGAACGCCTTTGATTTTGATCAGAAACCTGTGACGCAGGAACTGGAAGTTGGCACGATCCTTCTCTGTACGGGATTTCAGCCTTTCGATGCGGCACGGGCGCCCTATTATGGTTACGGACGCTATCCGAACGTGTATACCTCCCTGGAGGTCGAACGGCTGGTGAATGCGTCGGGCCCCACGGGAGGTAATGTTGTGCTGAGAGACAAGACGCGGCCGAAGAGCATCGGGATCATACACTGCGTGGGATCACGCGATGAAAAGACGAACAAATGGTGCTCCAGGGTATGCTGCATGTACTCGCTCAAACTGGCCCACCTGCTCAAAGAGCACACGGATGCCGAAATCTATAACTTCTACATTGACATGCGGACGCCGGGAAAAGGATACGAAGAATTCTACGACAAGCTGCTTAATGAGGGTGTGCATTTCATCCGGGGAAGGGTGGCAGAAGTGTCGGACTGGGCGATCAATGAACATGAAAAAGGTAAGCTGGTGATCCGGGCTGAAGATACCCTGATCGGTATGGTCAGGAGGATCCCTGTGGATATGGTGGTGCTGGCTGTGGGAATCGAGCCGGGAAAGGATGCGCAGGATATCCGCCGGGTATTCAACATCTCTTGCTCCAATGAAGGCTTCTTCCTGGAGCGCCATCCCAAACTGGCACCTGTGGAGACGTTCACGGATGGGATCTTCATTGCAGGCGCCTGCCAGGGACCCAAGGATATTCCCGACAGCGTTGCCCAGGCCGGCGCGGCCGCTGCTCAGGCACTGGCCCTGATCGATAGCGGATTTGTTGAGCTGGAACCCAACACGGCTTTCATTAATGAAGAGCTCTGCTGCGGATGCCAGGTCTGTATCAATTTGTGTCCTTACCATGCAATCACTTTCGATGAGACCAAGAGTGTTTCGCATATCAATGAAGCGATTTGCAAGGGATGCGGCACGTGCGTGGCTGCCTGCGGATCGGGTGCCATCACGCAGAACCTCTTCGAGGATCAGCAGATCCTGAGTGAAATTTACGGATTACTGGTAGAATAATCACAAGATATGTCAACGATAGAAAATTCGAACAAAGACTGGTCACCGCGCATCATCGCCTTTTTCTGCAACTGGTGCACCTATACGGCTTCCGACCTAGCAGGTGTTTCCAGGCTCAGGTATGCCCCCACTACACGCGTGATCCGGGTCATGTGCTCTGGCAGGATCGATCCGGAGTTTGTGATCGAGGCGTTCACCCAGGGGGCCGACGGAATCCTTATCGGTGGTTGCCATCCGGGCGACTGCCACTATTCAGAAGGCAATTACAAATGCCTGAGAAGGTATCATTTACTCCAAAGGGTCATTGGCCAGATGGGCATCGACCAGCGGAGGCTCAGGCTGGAATGGATCAGCGCCAGCGAAGGCAAACGCCTCCAGGAGGTGGTCAACGAAATGACGGAAACCCTGCGCCAGCTGGGACCTTCACCCATCAAAGAAGTTGTTCAAACTGTGATAAAATAGAGGAGAATGTACCATGGCTCAAGATAAACCCAAACTCAAACTGGCCGTTTACTGGGGAGCAGCCTGCGGCGGATGCTGCGTGTCGGTCCTGGATGTCCATGAAAAACTGCTGGACATTCTGGCTCATGCCGACCTTGTTTTCTGGCCCATCGCCCTGGATATCAAATATCAGGATGTAGAGCAGATGCCTGATCAGTCGATCGATATTACACTCTTCAATGGTGCTGTCAGGAACAGCGAAAATGAGCATATGGCCCACGTGCTTCGCCGGAAATCCAGGATCCTGGTTGCCTATGGCTCCTGTGCGTACCTGGGAGGTATTCCGGGGTTGGCCAACTTCTACACTAAAGAGGAGGTCTTCCGGCGTGTTTACGAAGAAAGCGAGTCGCTGGATAACCCGCAGAAGATACATCCCCTGCCCGAAAATGAGGTCACGGAAGGACATCTCCACATACCCTCTTTTTACAATGATGTGTTGACGCTGGCACAGGTCGTTGACGTAGATTATTTCATCCCGGGATGCCCCCCGCAGAGTGAACGGCTTGTGGAAGTTTTCATGGATATCGTCAACGGTAGCGACCTTCCTCTGAAAGGATCTGTTATCGGAGCTTCATCCAAAGTGCAGTGCGATGAGTGCAAGCGCAAAAAATCGGACAAGAAAGGGATCACCAGGTTCTACCGCCCGTGGGAGGTCACGGACGATGGGATGACTTGCCTGAACGAACAGGGTATCCTTTGCATGGGACCGGCCACCCGCGCCGGTTGCGGAGTCAGGTGCGTGGAAGGCAATGCCCCATGCAGGGGATGTTATGGCCCACTGGATGGGATCGGCGATGCCGGTACCCGGATCCTTTCAGCCATCGCCTCCATGCTCGATGGTAAAGAACCGGAAGAGATCAACAGGGCCATCGACTCAATAGTGGATCCCGCCGGTACGTTTTACCGTTTTAGTTTACCAGGTTCTAAACTCAGGAGGAAAGTTTCATGAAACAGTATACCATTGATCCGATCACCAGGCTGGAAGGACACGGGAAGATCGAAATATTTTGCTCCGATGACGGAGATGTGGAAAATGTCTATTTCCAGGTACCGGAACTGAGGGGATTTGAGAAATTCTGCGAAGGACGCCCCATTGAAGAGATCTCCCAGATCGTCACAAAGATCTGCGGGGTTTGTCCGGGCTGCCATCACATGGCCGCGGGTAAGGCTGCTGACGCTGTTTTCGGGGTACAGCCGACGCCTGCGGCAAAAAAGATCAGAGAACTCTTCTATATGGCTCATTTTGTCCATAGCCACATTGCTCATTTCTATGCCCTGGCAGCTCCTGATTTTGTGGTCGGGCCAGATTCTCCAAAGGCAGAACGGAACATTGTTGGGCTCATCGCCAAAGTGGGCGTCGCCACGGGAACAGAGGTGATCAGCCAGCGACGGAAGGCACAGGAGATCCAGGCATTGCTCGGCGGGCACCAAACCCACGTTATCCTCAATATCCCGGGTGGTGTCAGGAAAGGACTCAAGGAAGAAGAACGCAGGGATGTGGTCAAAAAAGCGGAGGGATTCGTGGAATTTGCGAAATTTTCACTGAAACTCTTCAACGATGTCGTTCTGTCAAACAAATCCTATCTCGACTTGATCCTCAACGGACCGTATTCACTGAAGATCCATTCCATGGGGCTGGTCGACGATAAGAACCATGTGAATTTCTATGACGGTAAGGTCAGGGTGGTCGATACCGGGGGAAAAGAACTCTGCAAATATTCGCCCGATGAATACCGGGAATATGTAGCTGAGCGGGTGGAGCCCTGGAGTTACCTCAAATTCCCCTATCTGAGGAAGATCGGGTGGACTGGCTTTACCGAGGGACAGGAATCAGGCGTCTACCAGGCTACTCCGCTGTCGAGGCTCAACGCGGCGGATGGAATGGCTACTCCGCTGGCACAGGAGGAATACGAACGAATGTACAGTACCCTGGGCGGCAAACCGGTTCATGCCACCCTGGTGATGCACTGGGCCAGGCTGGTGGAGCTGCTATACGCTTCGGAACGCTGTCTGGAGTTAGCCCGGGACCCTGAGATCACCAGCACGGATCTGCGGGCAAAGATCGAAAAAGTCCCTACTGAAGGTGTTGGAATTGTCGAAGCTCAACGCGGAACGCTGACGCATCATTACTGGACCGATGAGAACGGAATTGTCACCAAAGCCAACCTCATCGTCGGGACTACAAACAACAACGCTGCGATCTGCATGTCACTGAAAAAGGCAGCACAGGGCATCATCAAGCAGGGAGTGACCGTCACCGACGGCATCCTGAACATGGTAGAGATGGCCTTCCGTGCCTACGATCCCTGCTTCTCCTGCGCTACACATCACCTGCCTGGAACCATGCCTCTGGTGGTCAATTTCCGGGATAAGCAAGGTCAGATCATCCGGTCAGTAAGCCGGTAATTTCTGTCTGTCAGCGAATGACCTGCCCCGGCAAAACAGTCGTCGTCGGTTTTGGAAGCACCGCACTCAAGGATGACGGACTGCCGGTCCATCTCATACGGCATTTGGCCACCGATTCCCGTTTCAGAGACATAACCTTTCTGACCAGCCCGGTCGGAGGCCTGGAACTGATCGACCTGATCAGCGGTCATTCCTT
>JAQUQD010000095.1 GCA_028716265.1 Bacteroidales bacterium
TTTAAAGCAGGTCACAGTAAAGGTCATACGGCAAGGATCCATCGCCGAGGTCAATATCCTCCCGCAAGAGAAGAAAGCAGCCTGAGAGGGAAGGCTCTGAATCAGAAAAAACACTAATTTTGCGCCCGCTTTTGAGTGGAAACAAATGAAATCAGCTTATACCATCGGACTTCTAATCCTGTCCAACACCTTTATGACCCTGGCCTGGTACGGCCATCTGAAATTCAAGGATATGAAAGGATTCAGCGCCCTTCCGTTGCTGGCTGTGATACTCATCAGCTGGGGCATAGCGCTTTTTGAATACTTTTTTCAGGTGCCCGCCAACCGTTACGGATACAGGGGCAACGGCGGACCCTTTTCACTGGTGGAACTGAAGGTCATCCAGGAAGTGATCACCCTGGTCGTGTTTATGCTCTTTACCCTGATGGTCTTTCGGAATGAAACCTTCCGCATCAACCATCTCATCGGCTTTATATTCTTAATTCTGGCCGTCTACTTTGTGTTCAAGAAATAACGGCTCTCTGCTTCATCTTTCAACAAGGAAATCATGCCATTGAACAATCTTCGGAATATAGGGATCGCGGCGCATATCGACGCGGGAAAGACCACCGTTACGGAAAGGATCCTGTTTTACACGGGCACGACACGAAAAATGGGAGAGGTTCACAACGGGCAGGCGACCATGGATTTCATGAAACAGGAACAGGAGCGCGGCATCACCATTGCTTCCGCCGCCATCACCTGCAACTGGAAAGGGGCACAGATCAATCTGATTGATACACCCGGTCATGTGGATTTTACTATTGAGGTGGAGCGGTCCCTTCGTGTCATCGACGGTTTGATAGCCGTGTTTTGTGCGGTCAGCGGTGTGGAGCCTCAGAGTGAAACGGTATGGCATCAGGCGGACCGGTACAAGGTACCCCGCATTGCCTTCATCAATAAAATGGACCGTGTCGGGGCGGATTTCAATGAGGCTGTCGCCATGTTGAACCGGCACCTGGATGCCAATGCCGTGCCCTTTCAATTACCAATGGGCGCGGAGGAGGGCTTTACAGGCATCATTGACGTCATCGGACAAAAAGCGATCCTGTTTGACGGTACGGAATGTACCGTCACCGGTATACCTGACGCTTACCAGGAAAAAGTCCGGGAAGCCCGTTCTTTTCTTATCGAAAAGATCTCGGAATTTGACGATACCGTCATGGAACTCTTCCTTGAAGACAAAGAAGTCAATGAGGACCTGATCATGAAGGTGGCTCGGCAGGCAACACTGAAAATGATGATCACCCCTGTTTTCTGCGGAGCAGCATACAAGAATAAAGGCATACCCCAGCTGCTGGATGCCGTGACCGATTACCTACCTTCGCCCCTTGATGTGGGAGCAGTGGTTGGGACTGATACCGACGATCCGGAAAAGTCGCATACCCGATACCCTTCTACCAAATCTCCCTTTGCTGCCCTGGCTTTCAAACTGATCCATGATCCTTTTGTAGGTCAGCAAACCTTTATTCGCATCTATTCGGGGCATCTTACAAACGGGATGGCAGTCCTGAATTCCACAAGAGGCAAACAGGAGCGCATCGGGCGTATCCTGCGCATTCACGCCAAGGACCGGGAGGAGATCAGCGAGGCGGGTCCCGGAGAGATCGTAGCGCTGATCGGGATGAAATTCACCAAAACCGGCGATTCCATGTGCGACCCGGAACACCCTCTTCTCCTGGAATCCATCCAGGTCCCCCTGGCAGTGGTAGAACTGAAGATCACCCCAGCCCGGCGGACAGACCAGGGAAAGCTGGGAGAGGCTCTGAATAAGCTCAGCAGCGAAGATCCTTCCTTTCATGTCAGTTTCAATGAAGAAACGGGAGAAACCATCATTGCAGGGATGGGAGAACTGCATCTTGAGATCATTGTCGACCGTCTGTTGCATGAACATAAAGTGGAAGTGAATGTGGGTGAGCCGTCGGTGGCTTATCGTGAGACCATCACGTCAGAGGTGGAATGTGAGTACCGACACGTTAAACAGACGGGCGGAAAGGGACAGTTCGCCCAGACGCTTTTCCGTCTGGAACCTAACGAGAGCAAAGGGTATGAGTTCGTTGACAAGATCAAGGGAGGCGCCATCCCCCTGGAGTTCATCCCATCGGTGGATAAGGGGATACGCAAGACAATGTCCGATGGCATACTGACAGGATTCCCCATCGTAGATGTGAAAATTGTATTGCTCGACGGTAAGTATCACCCCGTCGATTCATCCGATTTAGCCTTTCAGACCTGCGCCTCCATCTGCTTCAGGCAGGGATTCATGAAAGCACATCCCATTGTGATGGAGCCGGTTATGAAAGTCGAAATCAACACGCCCGATGAGTACATTGGCGAGATCGTGGGCAACCTCAACCGAAGACGGGGCAGGGTAGAGTCGATGAGGCGCTTTCGGAAAGGATCCCAGAAACTGGTAAGCATTGTTCCGTTGAGCGAAATGTTTGGCTATGCGAATCACCTCCGGAATATGACTAGCGGCCGGGCAAGCTTTTCCATGGATTTTTACAAGTACCTGCCGGTTTCAAAGATACTGCAGGAGGAAATCATAAAGAAACTGAAGGAGAAGAAGGACGGGAGGTCGTAGGCATAAATGGTCGTTCGTGGTCAGTCATAGTCATTTGCTCGGCCTGACGGCCTCGCGTTATTCATCATTATTTGTAGTTATTTTTTGTTATTTCGAAATTACTAATTCTTTATAGTCACGTAGTGACGACAGTACGGTAGAAAAATGGTATATATTTCGACCAAGGTTTGTAAGACCAGCGATATCGGGGTAAAAGGCAACCTGTTCGGCGGGACTATGCTGTCTTGGCTTGATGAAGCAGGCGCCTCGCTGGCCAGCTATATGTGTTCGACCCCTAATATGATTACCCTGAAAATGGATGAAGTGACCTTTAAGAAACCCGTCAAAATGGGTCACCACATCCGGATCTACGGTGAAGTAAAGCGCATCGGTACTTCATCCATAACCCTGCTCGTGGAGGCACGACGCTGTGATTTCCCTTCCCGCAGTGAAGAGACCGTCTGCTCCACGTATATTACGTTTGTCAAGATTGACGATGATGGGAGGGCAGTCCCCATTGAGGCATCCGTGAAAGAAATGATTACCAGGGAATACCTTAATAAATCAGAATCGATCTAAATAAAATTTTGTATTTTAAATCAGCCTGAACCGTCGTAATTTTGCAATCCACCGTTCAGCCATGAATTCACGTTTGTTCTATAGCACCCTTTATCATAACAACGGCAAAGGATTGTATGCCTGCTGGATGTGCTAGGTGATATTCTTTTCTTTTTCCCTGTGGGAGTTTCCATTCTTATTAAGTAGTAAATATGCAATATTCAATAGTAAGTATTTGGTTGTGAAGGGGCTGATTTTCGATATCAAACATTTTTCCATCAATGACGGGCCGGGGATACGGACGACCGTCTTTTTCAAAGGGTGTCCCCTCCGCTGTTGGTGGTGCCATAACCCGGAGAGCCAGGCCAGGCATGAGGAGGTGGTCATCAAGGAACGGTCGCTGGATGGCAGGACCTACAGGATCGAAGAAATATCGGGGCGGTGGGTGGAAGCCCAGGAGGTGATCAGTGAGATGGAGAAAGATGGCATCTATTATGACCAGTCGGGCGGAGGGATTACTATCTCTGGAGGTGAACCGTTGATGCAACCGGAATTCCTCCTGGAACTTCTCCGTCTGGCAAAGGAAAGGGGATACCACACCGCTCTGGACACTTGCGGACATGTTCCTGAAACGGTTCTGAAACGGGTGACGGATCATGTTGATCTTTTTTTATATGACTTGAAACTTATTGATTCTGAGGATCATCTGAAATACACCGGTGTGATGAACGAAAAGGTATTGAAGAATCTGATGCTTCTTTCGGAAATGGGTAAAAATATCGTCATCCGTGTACCGGTCATTCCTGGAATCACCGATACGCAAAAAAACATTACCGCCCTGCGCGACCTGTTCCTTGAGCTGAACGGGCTGGAACAGATCGATCTGCTGCCCTATCACCGAATTGCGAAGAGTAAATATCAACGATTAAAGATGAATTATAAGCTGGAGGACTTGCAGGAACCTCCCCTGGAGAAACTCAACGAATTGAAGAAAGTTTTTGAGGGGATCGGGATGAAGGTGACGGTAGGGGGGTGACGGTCAGCAGTCAGCAGTCAAAGGTAATAACCACGAATAACCACAAATCCCCATGAACCCACGCATAACCAAACTTCGCGAACAGAGTCTTAAAGCCGTCAACCGCATTTCTGCGGAACGTGCGCTCCTGGTGACCGAATTCTATAAAAGCGACCGTGCACAGGAAGTATCCATTCCCGTGAAAAGGGCGCTTACCTTTAAGTACATCCTGGAGAAAAAGAAGATCTGCATCAACGAAGGCGAACTGATCGTCGGTGAAAGAGGCCCCGCTCCCAAGGCGACACCGTCCTATCCCGAAGTGTGCCTGCATTCCCTGCAGGACCTGGATATCCTCAACAACCGTCCGAAGGTATCCTTCAAGGTGGATGACGAAACGCGAAAAGCCTACGAAGAGGTGATCATCCCTTTCTGGAAGGGAAAGAGCTATCGCGAACGGCTTTTCCGTGAGATGGACCAGGCCTGGATCGAAAGTTACCAGGCAGGCGTCTTTACTGAATTCCAGGAACAGCGTGCCCCCGGACATACCGTGCTGGGAGGGAAAATCTACAGGATGGGTTTTCTGGATCTGAAGGCACAGATCCGGCGAAATATGGAAAAGCTTGATTTTTATAACGATCCGCAGGCTATGGACAAGCGGGAGGAGCTCCGTGCCATGGAGATTGCCGCTGATGCGCTGATCCTTTATGCCGAACGTCATGCACTGGAGCTGGAGAAGCTTGCCGACGGTGAACCGGATCCCGCCCGGAAAGCAGAGCTGAACGATATGGCAACCATCTGCCGCCGTGTTCCTGCCCATGCTCCCCGCACCTTCCATGAAGCCCTTCAATACTACTGGTTTGTGCACCTGGGTGTCATCACCGAGACCAACCCCTGGGACTCCTTCAATCCGGGACGGCTCGACCAGCACCTGTATCCGTTCTATAAAAGGGAGATGGAGGCGGGTACGCTCACTAAAGAAAGAGCAACAGAGATCCTGCAATCCTTCTGGGTGAAGTTCAACAACCACCCAGCCCCCCCCAAGGTAGGGGTGACAGCACTGGAAAGCAACACCTACACGGATTTTGCGCTGATCAACGTGGGCGGTCTCACAGCTGACGGAAAGGATGCCGTCAATGAGATGAGCTACCTGATCCTTGACGTGATCGAGGAGATGCGCCTGCTGCAGCCCAGTTCGATGGTGCAGATAAGCAAGCAGAACCCGGATAACCTGCTGAAGAGAGCAGCCAGGATCCTGAAAACCGGTTTTGGCCAGCCATCTATCTTCAATACCGATTCCATCATTCAGGAGCTGATGCGTCAGGGCAAATCCATTGAAGACGCGCGTAACGGCGGTGCCAGCGGATGCGTGGAGAGCGGCGCCTTTGGTACGGAAGCCTACTGGCTGACGGGATATTTCAATCTCACCAAAGTCCTCGAGATAACCCTGTATAACGGCACCGACCCGCGTACGGGCAAACAGATCGGATTACAAACCGGAGATGTTACGACGTTCACAGCATTTGACCAGATCATGGAAGCCTTTGAAAAGCAGCTCCGGCATTTTATAGACATCAAGATCAAGGGGAACAACATCATTGAGAAGCTGTTCGGAGACTATATCCCGGTGCCTTTTTTGTCGCTGCTGGTGGACGACTGCATTGACAATGCCCGGGATTACAACCAGGGAGGTGCGCGGTACAACACAAGCTATATCCAGGGAGTGGGGCTCGGAAGCATCGCCGATATCCTTACCTCACTCCGGTACAATGTCTTCGACACGCAAAAGGTGACCATGGATAAAATGCTGGATGCGGTGAAATCCAATTTTGAAGGGTACGACGACCTTCGTTACGACCTGATCTACAACACACCCAAGTATGGGAACGATGATGATTATGCCGACCAGCATGCCGTGAGTGTGTTCAACATGTTCTACCGGTCGGTGAATGACCGCCCTACGGTCAGGGGAGGCAGGTTCCGCATCAACATGCTGCCCACCACCAGTCATGTGTATTTTGGAAGCGTCATCGGTGCGACGCCCGACGGAAGAAAAGCCGGAATGCCACTCTCAGAGGGGATATCTCCTTTCCAGGGTTCCGACAGAAAAGGACCCACATCCGTACTGAAGTCCGCCGCAAAGATCGATCATCTGAAGACCGGCGGCACCCTCCTTAACCAGAAGTTCACACCGCAGCTTTTTGAAGGGGAGCGGGGCATCGAAAGCCTGGTGCAGCTGATAAGGAGCTATTTCCGGATGGATGGCCATCATATCCAGTTCAACGTGGTCAATGCCGATACCCTGCGAGATGCGCAGAAATTTCCTGAGAAGTACCAGGACCTGATCGTACGGGTGGCGGGTTACAGCGATTACTTCAACGACCTGGGGAAAGATCTGCAGGATGAGATCATCCGCCGGACAGAGCATAAAGAGTTTTAAATGTGGGTAATATCATTTAGGGAGTGTGTTAAAATGACCATTTTCACACACCCCTGTACCAAAAATCCCTTTCCCTCTGAACCCCCATGAAAACCTCAATCGTTAAATCCGAACTCCTGCTGCTGCTGGCAGCCCTGATCTGGGGCTTTGCCTTTACGGCACAGCGGGTGGGGATGGAGTACATGGGTCCATTCCTTTTCAATGGTATACGTTTCGGGCTGGGGGCGCTGGTGCTGGGTGCTTTCATCTTCATCCGGAAAAACAGGGAAATCGATATCCGTCCGGAATTTCTTCAGGATCATCGGAAAACCCTGGTCAGGGGCGGGATCATTGCAGGACTTCTGGTATTTGCAGGAGCAACGCTTCAGCAGACGGGCATGATCTATACCACCGCCGGGAATGGAGGCTTCATCACAGGGTTGTATGTCGTCTTTGTTCCGATCCTGGGACTGTTCATCCGTCACCGGCCGGCCTTCTTCGTCTGGATCGGAGCCTTCCTGGCCACCATGGGAATGTATTTCCTCAGCGTGACGGGCAGCTTTCATATCGCAAAGGGCGACCTTTTGGTCCTGGGATGTGCATTTGTATGGGCGTTCCATGTGCTGTACATCGGGCATGTCTCTCCCCGGGTGGATGCCCTGAAGCTGGCCCTCATACAATATATCATCACGTCATTACTCAGTCTGGTGATCGCTGTCCTTTTTGAAAAGATCGTATGGCAGGCCATCGTGGATGCAACGGTTCCCCTTCTTTATGGCGGGATATTCTCCGTGGGTATTGCCTATACCCTGCAGATCGTGGGGCAGAAAAAGGCACCGCCGGCCCATGCGGCGATCATCCTGAGCGCTGAGGCGGTCTTCGCCGCCGTTGGCGGCTGGCTGATCCTGAACGAGGTGCTGTCGGCCCGCGCTTTGCTCGGCTGTGCCCTGATGCTGGCCGGTATGGTGCTGGCACAGGTGAAGATAAAAGATGTAGCGAAGTAGCGATGGAGCGATGTAACGATATTCGAAGTAATTTTACACCATCACTTCGTTACATCGCTACATCGTTATATCGTTACATGAATATGAACCCATTTCCTCTCTTTGCACCGCCGCCTTCCTGGCGGGTGATCACGACCATCGACATGCACACCGGCGGTGAGCCGCTGCGGGTCATAACCGGCGGACTGCCGGATATCAAGGGAAAATCGATCCTGGAGAAGCGCCGGTACTTCCGCGATCATTTTGATCATCTCCGTATAGGATTGATGTGGGAACCCCGTGGCCACGCTGATATGTACGGGGCGATCCTGACGGAGCCCACTACCGAAGATGCTGATTTTGGTGTTTTTTTTATCCACAATGAGGGTTACAGTGCCATGTGCGGACATGCCATCATCGCATTGACCAAGCTGGTGCTCGACACAGGCATGATCGAGAAAGAAGGAAATGAACCGGAGCTCATCATCAATGCTCCTCCGGGCAAGATCTTTTCGAAAGGATACAGGGAAGATGGGATCGTGAAAAAGACCTCGTTCAGGAATGTTCCGTCGTTTCTTTTGTTGAGGGATGAGACAGTGGATGTGAGTGGGATAGGGAAAGTACGGTTTGACGTGGCATTTGGAGGCGCATTCTATGCATTCGTTGGGGCTGAAGACCTTGGAGTGAAAATGGTCCCCGGTGAGTTCAACCGGCTGATCGATTTTGGCCGCCGCATTAAACTGGCTGTCATGGAACATTACCCGATTATACATCCTTTCGAGGAAGATCTGAGCTTTTTGTACGGTACGATCATCACGGGCCCTCCCGAGGATGCATCCCATTACAGCCGGAATGTCTGTATCTTTGCCGACGGGGAGGTGGATCGCTCGGCGACGGGTTCCGGAGTAAGTGCCAGGGCAGCATTGCACTTCGAAAAAGATGGATTGAGGCCGGGCGAGGTGATTACGATTGAAAGTATCCTGGGGACCACCATGGATGTCAGCATCACAGAAGTGACCACTTTCGGGCCTCACCGGGCCGTAGTTCCCGAGGTGAGCGGAACAGCACATTTTACGGGCCGGCATTCGTTCTGGTTCGATCCGGAGGATCCGCTGGGGAGAGGATTTATATTCAGGTGAAGATTGACGAACAGAGGAACAAGGATTTTTGATTTCTGA
>JAQUQD010000096.1 GCA_028716265.1 Bacteroidales bacterium
CCCTCAACCCACTCTCAATCGCAAACCTCAGGAGCGCCGGGACGTTGGAGATACCCAGCTTGCGGTGGATGTTCTTGACATGGGTCTCGGTGGTAAGATAACTAATCCCCAGCAAGAGGGAGATCTCTTTACAGGTAAGACCGTCGGTAAGATGAAGGATGATCTCCCTTTCACGGGGAGTCAGGCAGTTCAGCCGCATATAATTCACCAGGCGCCGGTTCTCGTTGATCAGACCGGACAGGTGATGCTCAGCCTGTATATGTGGAGAAAAATCCAGACAGATCGCCAGCGCAAAGGAGGGCCTGCCCTGTGCATCCCGCTGGATGATGCTTGCCTGGCAATATAACCATACCCAGTGACCTGATTTGTGACGGATACGATAAATCCCTGAGAAAGAATGGATAGTGTCATCCTTTAAACGTTCGATTTCTCCCAGAATGAGTGACATGTCGTCCGGATGAAAAAGCATCTCGACTTCTTCAGTGTTCATGCGCCGAATCTCCTCCACACTGAATCCGATCAGCTTCTCATACTGTCCGTTTGTCCATACATTCTGGTCGCTCCGCAGGTCATAAACGAATAAAACCGCATCGAGATGATAGACAAGCGATTCGAGGATCCGGACCTTCTCTGTCAGATGTTTTCGGCTTAACCTGCTGTGGTTGGAATCAGGTGGAAGTAAACCAAACTCATCAATGGTGAAATGATTGTCCATTGCTGATCATAAATGGTCAATTCCGCATAGAAGAGACGGGAAAATCAATGCAAGATACGACGTTTTTCCCGGAAATCAAATAGGGGGTGAGGTATTCCCCCCTCTCCACCCTGGAGAGGGGGCAGGGGGTGAGGTATTTACTTCTTCCTCTTCCCTGCCAACGCCATTAACAGCATCACCAGCCCAAAGACCAGCATAAAGATCCCCACCCATAGGTTGACGTTTACGCCAAAAGAAGGCTCATACAGTACCTTGTCCGACCTTGTAAATATTCCATAGAGTGTTAGGAGCACACCGAAGATACTGAACATCAGCCCGATCGGTAATTTTATATCTACGCCCATTGTATGTGTGTTTTAATTTTTTTTTACCAGAAAATAACTGAAAGGATCACCAGGATCACCAGTACAAAAATGGCCAGGGTCAGAGGACGTTTGTGCCATGCTACGTCCTTGTCGGTTTCCCTTGGTGTCAGCTGATAAACCAGTCCGACCAGCTCTGTGGACAATTTCTTTTGTTTTGTCATCAGGGAGAGGACAATGGTGATCGTTGCCGAGGAGGCACAGGCAAAGATGGCGGTCCAGAAATTCTGGGCCATCTCCACGGGATACTGATGCACCACACCGATCCATCCTCCCTTAAAAACCGTATCCGCTCCAACAGGTATGGTAAGCCCGTGGTGCAGCAGTGCGATCAGGAATCCGCCCAGCAGGCCTGCAAACGCGGCGTGGCCCGTGGTTCGTTTCCAGAACATCCCCAGAAAGATCACAGCAAACAAAGGTGCATTGATCATGGAAAAGATGGTCTGCAGAAAATCCATGATATTGCCGAACTTGCTGGCAATGTAAGCCGCGGCAATGCTAGCCAGTATTCCGAACACGGTGGCGATCCTGCCCACCCTCAGGTAATGATGCTCATCATCTTCCTTATTACCCGAAGCCGGTCGTATATAACTCTGATAGATATCATAGGTCCAAACAGTATTGAAAGCCGATACATTTCCTGCCATGCCCGACATGAAAGAGGCAAGCAATGCTGTGATCCCCAGCCCGAGCACCCCTGTCGGCAAATATTGCTTCAGCAGCATAATGATGGTGTAATCATAGATGGGCTGACCTGCCTCATTTACAGGCAGAAAGCCGGGATTTCGGCTCATCAGTGCAAGTGCAGCGATCCCCGGAACGATGATCAGGAAGGGGATGAACATCTTTGGAATGGCACCGATCAGCGGGGTGCTGCGGGCTGCCAGGTGCGACTTGGCAGCCATGGCCCGCTGGACGATAAGGAAGTTCGTGCACCAGTACCCGAAAGAGAGAACAAATCCCAGTCCCACAAAGATCCCGTACCATTCGATCCCCATGGGATTCAGGCTTGCCTTGCCGGTGTATTTCCAGGTCGTGGTCCATGCATCCGCTGCATAGCCCTTGTTCTCTACGATGGGCGCCAGGGTGTCCTTTAACCCTTCCCATCCGCCAAAGTCCTTCAAACTCAAGAACACAAGCGGCATCAGTCCGATCACAATGATGAAGAACTGCAGGACCTCATTATAGATGGCCGAGGACAATCCCCCAAGGTAGGTGTATCCGAGCACAATGGCTGCCGACAGGATCAGGCTCAGGTGGAAATTCCAGCCCAGGATGTTCTCCAGTAAAATAGCCAGGGCATACATGGATATGCCGGATGCAAGGATGGTCATGACGGCAAAGAGGATTGCGTTCAATCCACGGGTCTTCTCATCATAACGCAACTTAAGATATTCGGGTACGGATCGCGCCTTGGATCCATAATAGAATGGCATCATGAACAGCGCCAGGAACACCATGGCTGGAATGGCTCCTACCCAGTAAAAATGGGTCGTAAGCATCCCGTATTTGGCACCGGAACCCGTCATTCCCATCACTTCCAGCGCTCCCAGGTTCGTGGAGATAAAGGCCAGCCCCGTAACCCATGCTGGAAGCGACCTGCCAGCCTCCAGGAATGCAGTGGCAGACTTCATGTATCGCTTCAGCGCCCAGCCAATGCCCAGCACAAAGACAAAGTAGGTGAACATGATCGCATAATCAATCCACCCTAGTGTTAAACTGCTCATAGGTCAAGTTTTGAATTTAGTTGGAAGAAATTTTCCGGCGAAAGGTAAAAAATTTTTACCTTCAACATTGAAAATTTTTCGGTAGTCTGGGAATATGGTCGTAAATTGCTTGCTTGTTGCAGTTGGCAGTTGGCATACTTCATTCTATATATTTCATTCTTCATTCTTCATAGGAATATCACATAAGGGCAATTTTAATTAATTAGATATGCGTATAAAAATAATTACCATTTCAATCGTCCTTTTATTTACAGCAGTGATAGGATGTAGACAAAAATTATCAAAAGAGTTAAACCAAAACACCATGAATATCAAAACAGAGGCTTTTGGAATTTTGCCAGATTCCAGTCAGGTCTGGCTTTTTACGCTGACCAACGCGAACGGGATCAGGATGAAGGTCACCAATTACGGCGGGATCATCACATCGCTGGAAGTGCCTGACCGGAACGGCCAGATGGCGGACATCGTCCTGGGTTATGATCGTCTGGAAGGATACCTCCATGCAACACCTTACTTCGGGGCCATCATCGGCAGGTATGGCAACCGGATCGCAAAGGGAAAATTTGTCATTGACGGTCAGGAATACACGCTGGCACAGAATGACGGGGAAAGCACGTTGCACGGAGGGACCAGGGGATTCGACAAAGTGGTCTGGGATGCAAGCGAACTCAGGGATCCGGCGTCTGTTGGCATCAGTTTCCATTACCTGAGTCGTGACGGAGACGAGGGATTTCCGGGTAATCTTGACGTGAACGTTGACTTTGTGCTCACCAACGACGATGAGTTGGTCATCCGTTATCGGGCAACAACGGACAAGGTCACTCCCGTGAATCTGACACATCATAGCTATTTCAATCTGAAGGGAGCCGGTAATGGCGATATCCTGGATCATCTGATGCAGATCTGCGCTCCAGCCTATACCGTGGTTGATGAAACGCTTATCCCGACGGGCGAACTGAGGGATGTTGCCGGCACTCCGATGGATTTCAACCTCCCCACCCCGATTGGAGAAAGAATAACACAGGTTGGAAGCGACCCGAAAGGGTATGATCACAATTATGTGCTTGCCGTTCCCGGTCTGGATCAGCTGGCAGCCAGGGTGAGCGAACCTCTCACAGGACGGGTCATGGAGGTATATACGGATCAGCCGGGGATGCAATTCTACTCCGGAAATTTTCTTGACGGTTCCATCACCGGCAAACAGGGAAGGAACTATGAACAGTATAGTGGCTTCTGTCTCGAAACGCAGCATTTCCCCGACTCCCCAAACCAATCTTCGTTCCCTTCTACGCTGCTTCTGCCCAGGGAGGTGTATGAGTCAACGACGGTTTACAGATTTTTTGCAGAGTAGGCGGTTAGCAGTGGGCAGTTGGGTGTCAGGTAAAGAAACCACAGTACATATGAAACATAATCCAATGACAAAAGAAACTGAAGCAAAACTAATTGATAATACAGAAAAATCAATTGAATATGTTTCAAAAGCAATTGACGAAGTACGTGGATTTCTCCGAAAGAAGGAAAAAGCAATGGAATTTCTTGAATCTCATAATATAAACACAGAAAATGAGACTTTCGAAACAATGGAAAAAATGCTGGAATATAGATTGCTTATAGGGATTATCTTTCTTGATTTGGCATCTGCAACAAGAGCTCATCTGAATTCTAAATTTACCTATGAGAAGTTGTTTTCTATGCGACAAATTATCGTGATTATAAATGAAGGATATAAGCAGATATATAATTTTGTAAGAAGGAATAAAAATGGAGATTTAATAACAAAAGATAGGAATAAATCCTTTTGGCACAAGGACATTAGAAATGTTGTTACAAATTCATTACCTGAATTGACTAAAGAATATGATAACCTGACTCAGAAACTAGAGGAATATTTTAATGATAATTTTTCATCCATAAAAGAGCAAAGAGTTTTATTTGTACATTACGACAAAGTTGCAAGTAAAGTATATGATATGATAGTTGGATTGAATGTTGAACAGACATTCTTAAAAATGTCTCCTTTTCTTGGAATTTTAACTGAAATGTTTCGATTTACTGAAAAAATGACTTTTATTGCTTCGATAAAAGAAAGACAGAAAAAAGAGAAAGCAAATACAAACATTGAAGTAATGTTTGATAATTTATTAGCAAAAGTTTTAAGTGCCAAGACAGATGAAAATGAAAAAAAAGTAAATGAACTATTAGATATGATAAAAAAATCAAAACAGGATTTAATGGAGAAAATAAAAAGCCCGAACACCTAATCGAGTAGGCGGCCCCGGCCAAAAATAGCCGGGGTGCACCTCTCACACCACCGTACATTCGGGCCACGAATACGGCGGTTCAAACACACTCAGCGTTTCGCAAGATAGTATTCCAGAAAAGAGATATAGCCCCTGCGTTTCAATCGATCCAAGGTGATGGTCGTACCGAGAATCGGACTGCATGAAACAGCCCGACCACCCATCCGGCAATGTCCCCACTGCCAGGCCATCTCTGGTTGAACCCCAAGCCGGATTAGATTCTTAACCCGCCTCTTTGGTTTCTTCCAGTGATGCCATATACAGTAGCGCAACCGGTTACGAACCCAACCATCCATGGTTTTCAGTTTACCTTGTATCGAGGCCGGTTTGAAGTAATTCAACCAACCGCGCATCAGCAGGTTTAACCGTTCGATGCGTTCGTCAAAATTGGCCGGAATCGTTTTCCGGGTTATTTGTTTGATTTTGTACTTCAGTTCTGCCCAACTGGTTTTTGATACCACCAGTTGGTACTGGCCTCTGACTCCTCGCTGGTAACTCGATTCAAACGCAAATCCGAGATACTCGTATTGGAGTGGCCGGCGGATTGCGCTTTTCTTATCATTAACCAATAAGTGGAGCCGATTTTCGATAAACCGGGTGATCCGGCGTTTTACCCTGTAAGCTGCCCGGAAGGTTTTGACGAAAATGCTGAAATCGTCAGCATAGCGTACAAATCGAAGATGCCGTGCTTCCAGTTCTTTGTCCAGCTCGTTCAACACGATATTGGACAGTAACGGACTCAACGGGCCTCCCTGTGGTACGCCCTTCCTTCGTTTCTGCAATTTCCCGTCAACCTGCATCGGACTGCGAAGGTATTTCCAGATCAACCGTAAAACCAACGGATCACTGACTTTCCGCTTGATCAGGTTCATCAGGTAGTCGTGATTCACTTCATCAAAGAAACTCTTCAGATCAATGTCCACGATATACCCATAATCCTGATTAATGTATGTCAGCGCCTGTTGGGTCGCCTGACCAGCATGCTTCCCCGGTCGGAATCCATAACTGAATTCTGAAAATTCCGGATCGAACAGCGGGCTCAATTCCTGATGGATCGCTTGCTGGATCATCCGGTCAAAGGTCGTGGGAATTCCCAGTTGCCGTTCTCCCCCACTACGCTTGGGAATCTTTATTCCCAATACCGCCTTGGGTTGGTATATCCCGGTTTCCAGTTCTTCTTTCAACCTTCCCCAGTGTCCCTGCAGGTACGGTTTGAAAGCATCTATACCGATGCCATCTACTCCTGACGACCCTTTGTTGCGAACTACCTGTTCGTAGGCCCTTTTCAGGTTCTCTTTGCTTAGAATCCTGTTTAGTAATCCCATCTTGTCTCCTGTTGTGCAGCGGTTTCCGGTGATGTTCCTCCCGGCCTGAGTACCCTCGCTTAGCGCCGGTGTGCACGCTCAGCCCGATTCCGCCGCGGTGTTTGTTCAGACCTTCGTTCCCTCGGTGAGACCATCCGTATGTCTGTTACGGCTCGTTGCCCGGAACTACTATGTCCTCGGCTGACTTCTCCGTTCGCATTGCCAAAATGCCCGGAGATCTCCCCTGGTAAGTGCATGTTCCTTCTGCCAATCCCTGCCGGATCTACACATCAGACACTACTGCTTCTTGCTTTTGGGACGTGATATGCTGTGCTATCTCATCCGTTCTGATCTGCCTCATATCCGGTTCATGTTCTTCAGTACCAGCTTTTGTAGTTTGGCTTCCTTCAGCATATACCTTACGGTAAGCCGCCTTGCCACTTGCTAACGGTTCGGAACGTCACTCCCGCCCGTAAGGGACTTCCACCCTCTGGAATACTTCTGCTCACCTGTTTGTGTCTGTTGAAATTAATTTGTATTTTTAAACTTTTTCAACAGCTTACAACAAGTGTGCGCTGCATGCACATGCAGGGCACACACATAGTGTATAAAACATTGGGGTTTTAGTGGTTAAATCAAGCGATCTGCCCTGCATCGGCGTTTGTGCCGGCGGATAGGGACGAAGCCCGCAATCCCCAACGTTTCATACACGCAACCGTTGGCAGTTAGCATTTGGTAAGAGAAGATAGAAGTGTCTGGGATTTTGTATTTTGAAGTTTGGAATTTGGATTTTGGGATTACGAGTGTTCAAAACATTAAAAACAAATATTTAAAGCATCCATTATCAATAATTGTTCTTTGACATTTTGAGAATTAAGGTTTAGCGTTGATAGCTATCGAAAAAACGTGTTTGGGTCTCCACCACTCTGTTCAATCATGACATCATCGATGATATCGCCTAATTCGATGGCAAATCGTCTTTTGGCTGTTTTATAGCCAAACTCGTTAATTTTTTTGTAAATCAGGATTAACATCGCAAGAATCAGGGTCATGTAAAGGAGTATTTTAATTCCATTCTCATTGACGCTGATAAGGTGAGAAAAATTTAACTCCTGTTTGATAAACCGGAAAAAGACTTCAATATCCGATCGGTGTTTGTATATCAGGATGATCTCCTGGCAGGTCAAATCAAACCGATTGGTCAGAAACCAGTATTGTATTCCTTTTGCGTTTTGTGTCTGGATTAATCGAAACGGATGTTCCTGCACATGATTTCCGGATCGATACAGGTATACGCACTGATCTTTCAAAACAGTAAGATTCCTGACAACAAGGCTTGGTGGAAAGGCGATATCATTCAAAACAACATGACGGGCATCTACCTGCAATTGGGTAACAAAGGAACAGTCATGCGTATCCAGTTCGTAGAAGACATCACGGCTTGAAACACCCCTGTCAAAGACAAAAACATTGTCTTTGCTTTTATCCATGACCTTGAGGATGACTTTGGGGATGGTCAGGCTCTCGCAGATATACTTTTGTTGAGTAAAGATCTCTACGCTGCTGGGAAACATGTCTGTTAAATTGATGGTGTACTTGACCTGCTTTTTACCATCTTTTTTCACTCCGACACGGATCCTCTGCTCAAGTTTGGCAGCGGTTTGACAAACCATGGTTGAATCAACCCGTGTAATCCTATAGTGTAGGGATAAAGTCGGTTCATCGCATAAAAGGCTGCATTGCTCATGGATGGCCTCATAAGCCTTCTCGAAATAACTGACATTCATGGTTGCCAACCGGGCAGAAAAAGAATTGTACCTGGCATTCGGCGGGGTGCCAGGTAATTTGAACATAGCCTTAAATTTCCGGGAGTTGTAGAAGTCCTCCAGCGACCTTAGTTGAATATTCCGATCAAACGGCGCCACCATTCCGGAGCAAATGGCGCCACCTAAACCGAGCAGATTTGTGACACAATATTAAACATTTTATTTAGACTTTTTTCCTCTTAACGATTCTCCTTTCAGT
>JAQUQD010000097.1 GCA_028716265.1 Bacteroidales bacterium
ATTGACATGCCCGATATCACCCTCAGCCCGGTCAGACAAAACCGGATGGCGACCAGAGCGTGTCGCATTCAGCTATTTTACTAAAAAACAATACATTACAGTAATTTTTAACATATATTGATAAATATATAATTTTTTAATAACCTCTAAGCAAAATTCTATATCCTATGAAATCAATGAATTACATCAGCAGCAATATCGAAGTATTGAATCTCAATCAACTCAGATTTATCCTTGGTGGAGATGGTGATTCAATAACTGTTGACGAGCAAGATAACGATACACCGGACATCACGGCTTAGTGCAGCTGACGGTGTTTCGAGCCCGGATCCACATCCTTGGGCAATCATAGGTAATTCATTAAAAAATAGCTTCTTACGAGCCGTTACTGCGGTGAATTGCAATCTTGAATAGGGAGAAATCGATCTACTGAACAATTTCCTTTTCAACGAACCTTCCCATATCAACTTTATTTTTTAGCTTTGCATCCGTTTGGAAAGGACGGATTTTTTGTTTCATTAAATTTTTAAATAGTGGACCTTTTTGAAAAATACAAATCCAGTGTCGGTCCTCTGGAAATTCACCGTGAAAGGGGCCAGGGATACTACATCTTCCCGAAACTGGAAGGGGAGATCTCTAATTACATGACCTTCAAGGGGAAAAGAAAATTGGTATGGAGCATTAACAATTATCTTGGACTGGCGAACCATCCAGAGGTCAGAAAGGCGGATGCAGAGGCGGCAGTTCAGTTCGGTATGGCTTATCCCATGGGTGCCCGGGCGATGTCAGGCCAGACAGCCTATCATGAGCAGTTGGAACACGAGCTGGCAGATTTCGCACAGAAGGAGGCCGCCTACCTATTGAATTTCGGTTACCAGGGAATGGTATCCATCATCGAAACCCTTGTCGATAGGCATGATGTCATTGTCTATGACAGTGAGGCCCATGCCTGCATCATTGACGGCATGCGCCTTCATTTCGGGAAACGTTTCGTTTACCCGCACAACGACATAGAGAACCTGGAGAAGCAGCTGGAGCGAGCTACCAGGATCGTAAAAGGCACCGGGGGAGGTATACTGGTCATCACAGAGGGTGTTTATGGTATGGCCGGAGATCTGGGAAATCTGAAAGCCATTGTCAACCTGAAGAACAAATACGAGTTCCGCATGCTGGTGGACGACGCGCATGGGTTTGGTACCATGGGCAAAACAGGAAGGGGAACCGGTGAAGAATACGGCGTGCAGGACGGTGTCGATATTTATTTTTGCACCTTTGCTAAGGCCATGGCAGGGATCGGCGGATTCGTGGCTTCCTCAAAGGAAGTGGTCAGTCACCTGATGTATAACATGCGGTCGCAGATCTTTGCCAAATCACTTCCCATGCCCATGGTGATCGGGGCCATGAAGCGGCTTGAACTGCTGAAGAACCAGCCCGGACTAAGGGAGAACCTATGGAAAATAGCCAACGCACTGCAATCCGGTATGCGAGAGAGAGGATTTAATCTTGGCAGGACGCAATCGCCCGTGACGCCTGTTTTCCTTCAGGGAGGACTCCAGCAGGCCTCCTGGATCACATGGGATCTGAGGGAGAATTACGATATTTTCTGCTCCATTGTCATTTACCCGGTTGTACCCAAAGATGTCATTATGCTGAGGATCATCCCTACAGCGATACATACCCTTGACAATGTTGACTATACGATCAACGCTTTTACGGAGATACGAAAGAAGCTGGACGCAGACGCTTATCCGGCAGGATTTGCTGAAATACCAAAATAGTTTACCGTATGATAAATTTCCTGAACGCTCTCCCCTTTTCCCAGGTGACCTCCAGGAAATAAATACCTGGCGACAAACCGCCGGTACCGATCGTTTTGTCAACAGATGAAACCCCCTCTTCCTCAAATATCAATGTACCCACAGCAGCAAGGATGCGGTAATTTACTTTTCCTTCCATGAGAGGATCAAAGCGAACGTGAAGTTCATCACGCAAAGGATTGGGAAACAGCGAGATCCTGGCGTCTAAAGGGCACATCAGGTCGCCGCTGACATTCACCCCGCAGCTGAGCTCGGCAACCCAACCGGATTCGTTGGAATAGGCATCCGAATGGAAACTGAAGGTCAATGCACCTTCTGTCCCTGTCGCAGTGATCCACCCCGGGGAATCCAGGCCGCAAAACTTGCCGATCAGCGGCGCATTGACATCGGGGCCGTCGTAGATGGTCAGCCAATCATTCGCACATGCAGGGTCTGGTTCGACAGAAAAGGATGTAAAGTGGGCGGTCAGTTTTTTATCGGACTGGCCTGGGAAAAAGGTCATGACCAAATTCTTGTTATTGTAGTAATTACTGTTTTCTCCCCCATTGTCATAAAATATTCCCGCGCAGGTTGTGAACGTTCCGTTTTGCATCGTGTATTCGGTGGCGGCCATGATGTATGCGTTACGAGTCAGGGTATTGGTATTGATCCCGTCGGAAACGGTCAGGCTGACAGTATACTGGCCCGGCTGATAATACATCACCAGGGGGGATTGCTGTGTGGAAGCTGATGGATTTCCGCCTTCGAAGGTCCAGCTCCAGGACTGGATAGCGCCATAGCTGTCGTCGGTAAATTGCACGATGCTACCCGCAGCAACGGTGCGGTCACTGGCATGGAAATCAGCAATCAATTCACCGGGGACCATCTCAACAGACATCTCCGTAACCTGTCCGTTGGCCACCTGAACAATCGTCAGCTTCGGGAAGTATCCCTGTGATTTGAATTCCAGCTCATAGGTGCCAGCACAGAGGAGCCGGTGGAAATCGCCTGCAGGGAGGCTGGAATATACATGGGAACTGTCAGCGTCATGTCCGTCGATCCAAATCCGTGCAATGAGTGGATTGCCCGTGACGGAGTCGGTAACCGTCCCAGACACACCAAAAGCGCATTGCCGCATGTAATTGAGTAGCGACCGGTGGTTGTATTCCCAGAGGTCAGGCAATTGGGAGGGGGGGTAGATATACGCGTCGGAAAGTTCGATAGTGCACTCCCTGCCCCTGTGGAAATAGGTCATGTAGTCCTGTCTTCCCCCGCTGATCGTATACCAGTCGTATCCATTGGTCACGCCATCTCCTTCTCCGTAAAAGTAACCGTCGGAGTATGCATGCACCGTATCAGCATACTGGTAAGACACGTACTGCCACCAGTTATCGTCCGGATGTCGTTTTTGCCAGGTATCCCAAGGATAGTTTACCAATTCCGCCCCACCGTGAAAGTTAACTCCCATAACAAAATGGTGCTCCGATGCAAACTGCATGAATGCCTGCGTTTCCGGCTGCCACTGATATCCATCAGGATGCGGGCCGTCCTCCGGATCAGGATAATTGCGGTTGAGGTCGACATAATTGGAATTGTATCTGGTGGCACCTGCCACAGTATTGTTCCCTCCCGCATACGTGCCATCAGGATTGGCCAGCGGATTGATCCAGATCTCCAGGTGGTTGACCAGCCAGGTCAAATCGGCATCATTCCCATAACCTGAAAGCAGGTGATCGATCAGTCGGAGCATCATGATATACCCTCCGGTCTCGCTGCCATGAATGGAACTGGTGTATAAAAGTTGGGCTTCCCCTTCCGCACTTTCCACCTGGTCAGAGATCTTCGCTGCCAGCAGCTTCCTCCCGCTTGGCAATGTACCTATATTCACTATCTGGCAAAGAGAGGGATACTGCTGCTCGTAGGCGCTCATCATGGCTTCGTAGGCTTCATAGGTCGGGTAATAGTCCCAGTCATTTTTTATATCCATTTCATTTATATCCATCATCCTGAGGTCTGCAGGTACTTCAATATGCTCGATTTCAGCCGTGTATCCAAGGGAGATAAACGATTCAAATTCCTTCTTGCTGGCAAAGGCATAAAGGATGCCTTCCCTTATACCGGCTACAGATACGACGGAGGAGAGTACGGTTAGATCCCTTGGAGAACTGACCTGTGCTGAAAAATGGATCTCTCCCCTGCTGCTGAACAGCGAGTCGATGTTGGTTCCCTTGTCGAGTGTCTGTCCGTGGAGGACTACCTGGCACCCCAGGATTATGAAATAAAAAACAGTAAATCCTATTCTCATAACGTACACCTTATAATAAAATGCAGAGTCTCAGCTCTCCCGGGCCTAGAAAAGCAAGCTATCTTCCTTCACCTCAGGCACTTTCACCCTGACCGGTCCGGTGTCCGGCGGTCGGAGAATAGTGAGGTAGTGGTTGATCTCTTTTAGCAGGATTTCGATGTTGGTCGGGTCTTTCAGATCGATCATCAGATCAAAGCTGTCCTTGTTCCCGTCATTGAACCTGCCCACTTTAAACCGAGCAGCGGAAATACCGGTAATGTAGGTGAGCTGGTTCAGGTTATTGACATCCAGGTTGATGACCATATCGAACTCATTGGATACAAAATCCTTGACAAAATGGCCAACAGGTTTTTTGTACCAGTTCAGATCCTTAAGGGTAAAATAATCAAAGGAAAGTCGGGGGTGGCAATAGTGAGGGATAATGGTTTCATTGACATAGCCGAGGGCTTTCACTTTTTTCTGTTGTTCGATCAGTGTCCGTACGAAATTATAAACCACATGATAATTTTTTTCTTCAGATGCATCGTACAGGATCCCAATGTTATCAGCGTCCATCAGGCTGATATATTTTCGCTGACGCTTCACAAGTGACAATTCTCTGTGGAACTGGGCAGTCCAGATGATCTGCCGGATCCTGTTCAACAGGGGTAACGACTTTGTCATGGTGTTTTACTGGAATGAAGCGGTAAAGTTAATAATTAATTCATGCAGTCAACGCAACATCCCCAAGAATTATGGCTTCAAGTCACTGTATGGTAACGTTCTTCAGTGTCAGAAGGTTAGTGGGATTGATTCCCAGTCCGGTGACATTTTTTTGGACAAAGCGCAGAACCTGATCATAGTACAGGATAATGACCGGTGCTTCTTCGGTAATTAGTCTGTTCATCTGCCGGTAGCAGTCTAACCTGACGGAATCCGATTCTTCATTCAGTGACCGTTCGTAGAGCCGGTCAAACTCCCGGCTGGAGAAGTGGGTATAATTGGGGCCGGAGGGACAGAAATTCCTGCTGTAGAACAGTGACAGATAGTTTTCTTCGTCAGGGTAGTCGGCGATCCAGGATGCCCTGAAGAAGGGGAGTTTGCCCTGGGCTTTCAGTTCACGGGTCGTTGCTGATGGTATGACATCGATCTGGATGGCGATCCCGATGTCGGCAAGCTGCGATTGGATGAACTTGCAGATATCCACATAATCAGCGGTTGTGGAAAGGGTGATATCGGGGAGACCTTCCCCTCCCGGGTAACCGGCTGTTTTCAGCAATCGGCGTGCTTCTTCCGGGTCGTACCGATAACCGGTCATGATCGCAGAATCAAAGGAGGGCATTCCTGGAGGAATGATCCCGTAAATTCCCGGGGTGCCGATGCTATTTCTGAGGTAGCGAACCATCTTCACGCGGTCGAAGCCCATATTCATTGCCTGGCGGACCTCCCTGACCTGGAGGGGGAAAGCAGCGTTTTCCCGCAGGGTGGTGTCCAGCAGAATGCCCAGGTATTCAGTATTCAGGTAAGGCATCGTGAGCATAGCGAACATGTGTGAATATTTGGGCTGAAGTTCACCCCTTCTGGTGATCAGATGATCTTTGTATCCGGGATCGAGTCCGGATAAAAAATCAAGGTTTCCTTTAACGAACTCCAGGAAGGCCGACTGTTTGTCGATCAGGAAGGTCACCGAAACAGCATCAATATGGGGAAGCCGCTCACCACCGACAATTTCAAAATAACGGGGATTCTTTACCATGACCAGTTTGACACCTTCTTTCCAGTAGCTGAATTGAAAAGGACCCGTTCCAACCGGATTTCTCCGGAAGTCAGGCCCGTAATGATCAGCGACTTCCCGGGGGACCACTGAGCAGTACTGCATGCAGAGCAATCCGATAAAAGGTGAAAAAGGGGAGGATAAAACGATCCGGAAGGTGGAATCATCCGGTGCGCTAAACGCATAATGTCCGGTATTGTGCTGAACCTGGTGAAACACCCATGCTCCCGGAGAAGCTATCGCCGGGTCCGCCAGCCGGGAGAAGCTGTAGACAAAATCCCCGGCCGTGACCCTGCGGCCTTTCCCCTGTGGGAACAGGGGGTGATCATGAAAGAACACGTCCGTTCGAAGGTGGAACGTATACACAGTACCTCCTTCGGTGATCTGCCATGAGTGCGCGATACAGGGCTCAGCCTGGAGTCGGTCGTTCATCTGCACCAGTCCGTTGAAAAGTTGGTTCACTGCCCAGAGGTTGGAAAGGTCCCGGGCGAAAGCAGGGTCCAGAGACGAGATACCGGTCGCTTCATTATACCTGAACACCTTGCGCGCTTCTATATCCTGTTTCCTGTTCCCGCATGAAAGCAGGAGGGATGGTCCCAGGATGAAAAGGCAAAGCCAGGCTTTGATGGAAGATGGCAGGTGCACGATCAGGTATCTGTTCAGCTGAGGTTGACTGGATTTTTAACTTTTTCTTTCAGCAGGGCCAGGTCCGTAGCCTCCAACATGTCATCGATATAATGGAATTGCAGTCCTTTGATGTAATCCGCCTTGATCTCTTCGATGTCGGCCCTGTTCTCCTTTGAGATCACAATGTCGCGGATGCGGGCGCGTTTGGCGGCGAGGATCTTGTCCTTGATGCCTCCTACCGGCAGTACCTTTCCCCGCAGGGTTATTTCTCCCGTCATGGCCAGCATGGGTTTCACTTTACGCTGGGTGAAGGCCGAAGCCAGGGCAGTGAACATGGTAATGCCGGCGGAAGGCCCGTCCTTCGGGGTGGCGCCTTCCGGAACATGAATATGGACGTTCCAGTTCTGGAACACGTCAGGATCGATATCCAGCAGGGCAGCGTGTGCCTTGAGGTATTCATAGGCGATGGTGGCCGACTCTTTCATGACATCGCCCAGGTTGCCTGTGATGCGAAGTTCCCCTTTCCCTTTGGAGAGGCTGACTTCCACAAACAGGATCTCTCCGCCGAAAGCAGTCCATGCCAACCCGGTGACCACGCCGGCCACTTCCCCCGAGAGGCTCCTGTCGCGCTGGAACTGGGGAGGTCCAAGGATCTTTTTCAGATCTTCCTCACCTACGCTGACATTGTAATGCTCACCGGTGACAATAAACCGTGCGTTATGACGGATGATCTTGGCGATTTTCTTTTCCAGCTGCCTGACTCCGGCTTCCCGGGTAGAATCCTCGATGATCTGCCTGAGTATTTTTTTGGAGAACTTCATCTGACTGGATCGGATGCCGTGTTCGCGAAGCTGCTTAGGCAGAAGGTGGCGCCGGGCAATCTCGATCTTTTCCTCCAGAAGGTATCCACTCAGGTCGATCACCTCCATCCTGTCCTGCAGTGCAGGGTGTACGGTGCTCAAGGTATTGGCAGTGGCGATGAACATGACGCGGGAAAGGTCATATTCCAGCTCGAGGTAATTATCATAGAAAGCCACGTTCTGCTCCGGATCAAGTACTTCCAGCAGGGCAGCTGAAGGATCGCCGTTGATGTTCATCCCTAACACCTTGTCGATCTCGTCGAGGACAAACACCGGATTGGATGTCTGGGTTTTTTTGATGCTCTGGATGATCCTGCCGGGCATGGCGCCGATGTAGGTCTTGCGGTGCCCCCGTATCTCTGCCTCGTCGCGCAGCCCCCCCAGCGACATGCGGATATACCTCCGGCCCAGGGCCTTGGCAATGGATTTCCCCAGGGATGTCTTCCCCACGCCCGGCGGGCCTACAAAACACAGGATGGGCGACTTCATATCTCCTTTGAGCTGGATGACGGCCAGATACTCAATGATCCGCTCCTTCACCTTTTCAAGGCCGTAATGATCATCGTCAAGGATCTTCTGCGCTCGCTTCAGGTCGAAATTGTCCTTGCTGTATTCATTCCATGGTAACGACACGAGCAGATCCAGGTAGTTGATCTGCATGGAATATTCCATGGCAGCAGGATTCATCCGCTCCAGTTTGGTCAGTTCCTTTTCGAACGACTGCATCACCTCTTTAGACCAGTTCTTTTTGGCAGCCCGTTCCTCCAACTCTTGGATCTCCTGTTCATGAGGGTTGTTGCCAAGCTCTTCCTGGATCGTCTTGAGTTGCTGACTCAGAAGATAATCCCGCTGCTGCTTGTCCATGTCCGACTTGACTTTTTTCTGGATCTGGTTCTTCAGTTCCAGCATTTGGTTCTCCCGGGTCGGGCTTTCCAGGTACTTGTGAGCC
>JAQUQD010000098.1 GCA_028716265.1 Bacteroidales bacterium
TTTATATTCTGTCTTAAGGTACTCCTGGTCGGTCAGCCCAAATGCATGATGCAACAAACTTGTACTCATTGGTCATCTGATTTACTCAACAAATATATATCAGGTACGCATCTTTACGAAGAACCTTCTTTATAAGTATGTGGCACGAACATTCTCAAAAGAAATCATGAACCCAATCAATTATTCATTAACTAGAACCTTTAAAATTATGAAAAAGTCAATTTTTGCGATTTTCACCTTTGCACTATTCATGGGATCGAACAGTGTATTTGCACAGGATCCTGCAACCGCTGAGCACATGGTCAACGTCACTGTTCCTGAAGTTGCTGTTCTGGACATTGCAACTTCTTCTGAAAGCAACATTGTTGAACTCAATCCGACATTCACCGGTGAAGCTGGTACCCCATTGGTATTCGGTCAGCAGAACGATGCTCTTTGGCTGAACTACTCGTCCGTGGTCAAAGCCAATAAGAGACGGACGATTACGGCCCAACTAGAGGCTCCGATTCCAGGTATTGACATCAAACTTACTCCCAGTGCTATTACCACAGGAAAAGGGAAAAAAGGCACAGCCGTAGCAGGCCCGGTAATCCTCAGTACAACACCCTCAGCCATTATTACGGAAATAGGCACCTGTTATACAGAAGATGGTCCATCTAATGGCCATAAACTGACCTATACCATTACGCTACAAGAAGCGGATACTTATGATCAGATCAGCGTCGGAGAAACCACTTATGCTCCGAAAGTCACCTACACAATTACAGAGGCTAACTAAATAATCCTTTTAAGAGGCGGGTACCATCCCGGTGGATGAATCGCCCGCCTCTTTTATTATAATAAAATGATCCACAAGCTTTTCCCCATGAAAATAAAAGTAAATTCCTCACTGATCTTTTCTCTCCTTTTCACCATCAGCCTGAACAGTCATTCAGGCATACTGGTTCTTAACGGGCTCACCCATCAGAATACCGTCAGTCCGGGAGAATCGTATCAAAGGATTCTTGAGATTCAGAACGGGTCGGATCAGACGGAAGATGTCATGATCTATCATCGTGATTACCGGTACAATTACATGGGGGAGACATTTTACGATGAACCCGGATCGCATTCCAGGTCAAATGCGGGCTGGATAAAGTTGTCGCAGACCTATTTAACGCTACAGCCAAACGAAAAGGTTTCCGTAGTCTTCCAGGTGCAGGCACCACTCAACGACTCCCTGCAGGGAACCTACTGGAGTGTGATCATGGTAGAAGCTGTTGAGCCCCCGGATCCGGAGACCCCAAAGGGGACGTTTCAGATCAAATCCATTGTCCGCTACGGGATCCAGGTGATTACCCATATTGGCATAACGGGCAAGAGAGAGCTGAACTTTTTGGGCACATCGTTAATCCATGAAGATACGTTGACAACATTTAATGTTTATGTTGAAAATCCAGGTGAAAGGATGATGCAACATACGGTTCAGCTTGAGCTGTTTGATGATGAAGGCAATTCATCCGGCATCTATTCCGCCCCGGTTTCGCGTACCTATCCCGGAACATCTGTCTGCTGTCCTGTTGATCTCACCGGGGCCAAGCCCGGTAAATACTCAGCCCTTCTGATTGCCGACTGTGATGAGGGGGAGGTATTTGGGACGAATATTACCCTGGAAATCGTCGGGTCCAAATCTGAAAGCATACCCGTCCGCCCATAAAGCCCAAGGCATAATCATGAAAAAGATCACCGGTTTATGGATGCTCCCTGTTCTTCTGATGCCAGTGTTAACTCACGGCCAGGGGATATCTGTACACCGTGTGAATGATACGGCCATTGTTTCAGATCCCGGTAAAATCATTACCCTGGTATTCAGGATCACCCATACGGGAACCGGGTCCTTTTCTCTCTCCCCTCAGCTTATTCTTCCGCAAGGCTGGACCCCGGTGACAGAGACCGGAGAATTTTCCGTGTATCCGGGAACCAGCCAGATCCAGCTCGTCAGTTTCTCCATCCCTCCCCTGGCTCCCACAGGTGACTACAGGGTGGATTATCTCCTGATGAGTGACCGGGAAGTCCTTTATGCGAAACAGCTCGATATTCATATCAACAAAAAAAACGGGCTTGTGCTTGACCTGATCCAGTCCGAGCCTTATGTCAGGGCTGGGGAAGTGACTGTTTCCCGGTACGTAGTCAGGAACAGGTCCAATGCCCCGCAAACCATTGCCATAACGGCTGTCAATGGCCAGGTTGACGGCCCCGGATCATTTATGCTGGAATCCGATTCATCCAGGATCGTCCAGATCTCATCACCCACCCTGAGTACCCTTACCGAAAATTCACTACTGGGCGTTCGGGTCCGGGCATCCGTCACAGATATGGAGGGAGGCTCCGTTGAACGTTTCCATCAGGTCAAAATCATTCCTGTGCTTAGGCCTGAATACGATCTTTATCGCCGTTTCCCGGTTACGGCCAGTTTGACCTCCCTGATACGCTACCGCAATGAAACAGTGGCTTCAGGATTCCAGGGAGAGATCTACGGTACAGGGGTGCTGGATCCAACGGGGAAGCACCAGCTGGAATTCCGCCTGCGCGGCCCCAACCGGTTCAACCTTTCGGTTCTGGGACAGTACGACGAATATTTTGCCACCTATTACAGTAAAAACCTTAAAGTGACCGTCGGGGATCACAATTACGCGCTGACTCCCCTTACAGAAAATTCCAGGTATGGAAGAGGTGTAAGGGTCACCTATACGAACAAACACGTGGAAACTGGTGGATTCTATAACCAACCACGCTTTTTACCGGATGTCAGCCGGGTTTATGCCGGGTATTTCCATTTTCATTTTTCCGGGAAAAACAAAATCGGCCTCCAGTACCTTCATAAGAAATACAACGAAAATCTTCAGGCGGCCGACATCATCAGCCTGACCACAACCCTTGAACCTTTCAGATACAGCAAGCTATATGCTGAGGTCTCCAAAGGCTTCCAGGGTGATAAGAGTGGTTATGGTGTCCACGTTGGATTTGATTTAAGGGCCAGTAAATTTTCCATTTCAACGTTTGCCATCTACGCTGGGAAAGATTACCCCGGCTATTATACCAACACCACCACCTATTCGGGCAACCTGACGTACCAGGTCGTAAAAAAACTAGTCGTACTTGGGTATGTACGGCATGACGACCGGAATGCTTCCCGCGATACGCTCTTTGGCATTTCTCCTATACGCCGGGATTTCAGGGCAGGGCTTGCTTACTCGTTAGGGACCTCCGGCACGCTCAGGGGATATGCAGGGTACATATCCAGTGAAGACCGGGCGGAAAAGAAACAGTTTTATTATGATGAAAAGTACCTGCGACTGGAGTACACGCAATCCCTGAACAGGTTCACGGTGGATGTGAGCAGTGACTTTGGTGCGACAAGGAATCATTTGTTTGCTGATGACCCACAAGCCCGTTCTTTCCGTGCGCAGGCACACCTTGGTTATCGGCCATCGGTAAAATTCAGTGTGGGTGGTTTTGCAGCCCTTTCCAGGGACAACCGTTATTCCGACCAGGTCGAGAACACATGGTATTACGGGCTGGACCTGAACGCGAACCTTTCCAGTACCACGAATCTATCGTTCCGTATCCAGAACAACTATTCCATCGAAGAGTACTACCGCGACCGGAGCCTGCTGGATCTCAGGTTCAGCCAGCGGTTCCTCAGAAACCACGAGATCACCCTCACGGGCCAGTATGCACTGGTGCAAAAACACACCGACGAATCCGATATGTCGGTGGGGATTACCTATTCCTATCGCATCAACGTCCCCATGAAGAAAGTTGCAGAGCCGGGCATGACAGTTTCCGGACAGGTCGAAAACCTGGGAGCAGGCTCCGTGAAGGGTATCATTTTGCAACTGAACGGGTATACCACGACAACGGACGAAAATGGATTCTTCGTGTTTTACAACGTGAAACCCGGGATCTACTACCTGGTCATTGACAAGACCTCCATCCGTCTGACAGAAATCCCGGATGTTCAGATACCTATCATGGTGGTGGTGGAACCCGGCAGGGACAACTTCATCCGTTTCGGAATGACAACGGCAGCTACGGTAAAAGGCAAATTACATTTCAACGGGAATGGTGCCACACCAATACCAGGCACCAGTCAGGATCCTTCCGGTTCCAATCAACTGATCGTTGAAATGAAATCAGACCAGGAAGTCATACGCAAAGTCACCGATCCTTTTGGGAGTTATGAATTCACCAACCTCCGCCCCGGCCAATGGACGATGAAGGTCTATGCCAACGGTCTGGCGAAGGACTACCAGCTGAAGCAGACCGAATACCAGTTGGAGCTGAAGCCGGGAGATATTCTGGACATACCGGTCATACTGAAGAAAAAGGAGCGGATCATCAAATTTGTGGAACAACCCGGGATCATATCCTATAAGAAATAGAACAAGCATCATGTACAGAGCGGGAATCACACTTATCGTTCTTCTTTTCGGCCTGAATGTCGCCGTGATGGGGCAGACGCTGGTGGCTTCCGGACAGCATTCGGTCACCCTTCAGCTGCCTGCCATTGCCCTGCTCGACATCGAGCCCGCCGGAAGCAGCACGGTGAACCTGTCGCTGGAGTCACCCGTAGAAGCTGGTGAGCCGCTCATCGCAGGTACAGGAAGTGCAAGCAATACCAACTGGTTGAACTACACCTCCGCCGTTTCTGAGGGAGGGGCCAGCCGGATCATCACGGTACAGATCACCGGAGGGATCGTTCCCGCCGGCACAGCAATCCGACTACACACCGGAGCCTACAGCGGCACAGGAGCAGGCATTCTGGGCATCCCGGCGGGAACGCTCACCCTCTCGGACACCCCACAGACCTGCATCAGCAGCATTCGCGGAGCCTATACGGGCAACGGGAGTAACAACGGGCACCGGCTGAACTACACACTCGACGTCACCGACTACGGCCTCCTCACCGGAGGTGTTCCCACATCACTGACGATAACCTATACCCTGATCGAAAACTGATAACGAATCATGATAACCGCCAATGGCATACTGAACAGAAAATGAAAGCAGCTATAAAAACCGGATCCATCATCGTTCTGACACTCCTTGCGTCATTTTACGCCTTTACTCAGCCTTCCCCGGAGCTTACAGCGAATATCACCGGGAGCTGGACGCTGCCTGTGCCATCGGTCGACGTTACTGAAGCAGGTAACAACTATGGAGGGGCCTACACCAGTGCCCCGAACCAGGTCCTGATCGGATTTCAGGGCAATCCACCGGGACAGTTTAAAAATATCTCCTGGAGCATAGAAATATACCGTCTGGACGCCACCTGGGATCCTTCCATCCAGCTCTGGGTTCGCCGGACAGGCAACGGCAACGGACAGGCTACGGGCCAGTGCACACCCGCCATCTATGGCGGTCTTACCTACCAGCAGGTGACCAATGTCACCTCGCCTTTTCTATCCGGCGCCTGCCAGTACTCCAACATCCCTCTGGAATTCCAGGTGCGTAACGTTTCTGTGCTTACTTTTGCACAGAATTATTCGACACAGGTAGTGTATACGGTTACCATCACCGGGTTATAATTGAAGTTTAAAAAAAAAATTCCACCCATGAAGACAAGCTACCACCCATCCCGTATTTTTACATTAAAGCTGGCATTTCTGATACTCCTGCAATGGATCGTCGCCGGAACTGCTTTTGGGCAAAATACCGGTGATTACCAGACGGCCACCACCGGTAACTGGAAGTCGCTGACCACCTGGTTGCGCTATGACGGTTTCCTATGGGCAACACCCTCAGCATCTGACGGGTGGCCAGGACAGCATAGCGGAATGACCTATGGCGACATCACGATCCAACCAGGGCATGTGGTAACAATCGGCACAGAAGGCATCACAACCTGGCCCATGGAAAGCATCACCATCCAGCAGTATGGCAAGCTATACCTGACCGGTACCAACGCGACAGTCACTTTTTCGCTGAATACATCCGTCATCGACATTCAACAGGATGGGCAGATCTTTTTCTACAAGAAATCGAAACTGGTGTTGATCACCGATGCAGTTGTGACGCTGGTGATAGGTCAGAACGGCCTGGTGGCTGATGTCTGCAACAACAACGCCGAATTCTTTATCGGCACGCAGAAGTATGCCGTGTGCGCAGGTGCACCCGGCGATATTTTCACATTTGATCAGTTAAATGCCGCCGGTGGGACGCTGAATGCCATTCCCGCATCGAATTCCCCGCTCTGCCAGGGAAGCACGATTACCCTCTCGGGAAATTATACAGGTGCTATTGGGACCACACCTAACTACGCCTGGCTGGTTACCGCACCGGGCGGAGGCAATACTTCCTATAACTCAGAAGATGTTTCCATCCCTGAGGCAGTCATCGGCACCTATATCGCCAAGCTGACGGTAACCACCGTATTGAACGGCACCACCTACACCAACAGCGATACCATCCACGTGACAGTCAATCCATTGCCCACGCTGACCGGTGTGGCACAACCCGTCACGGTGTGCGACGAAGAACAGGCGACCATCCAGCTGAGCGGACTGGTACCCGGCACCACGTTCACCGTAAATTACAAAATTGACAATGTATCCCAGACGCCCATCCCCGGTCTGGTTGCCACAACAGACGGCACCTCTGGTGTCCTCACGCCAGGGCTTGATGAAACCATGGATGGGAAGACGCTGGAAGTAACCGGCATCACCATCACCAGTTCACCCTCAAATTGCTCGCAGACGTTCACCACCCAGAACACTACCCCCCTTTCAGTCTGGACCACAGGGCCGGGCACCTGGATAGGGATCACCAGCAGCGACTGGAACACTCCTTCCAACTGGTGCGGTAATGCCGTGCCTGTAGAGACTACTGATGTGTACATCCCGCCGCCTTCGATATCCGTACCCAACCAGCCGGTGATCGACTCATTGGGTGGATGGTGCCACAACCTCACCATTGGATCCACCGCATTCCTGACCATCGAAAATGTCATTACCCTGTCTGTTCACGGGAATTGGATAAACAGCGGGGCATTCATCGCCGGAACAGCAACAGTTACCTTTGCTGGTTCCGACCCTTAGAACATCACCGGGGAAACAACATTCCATAACGTAACGATCAGCAACACCTCGGGCGTGATCGCTTCAACTGATATTACCGTGAATGGTCTGCTGAATCTGTCGAAGAGCAATCCTTCGTCCACACTGGGATTGCTCCAAACCGGGGACAATACCCTGCACATGGGCCCGTCGACCACCACCACTGGTCCCGGTGACGTAACCGGGTATGTGGAGCGCACATCCTTTGCCCCATATACCGCTTATACTTTTGGGAACGAATTTACCTCTGTGTTGTTCGTTGAAGGCGGCACATATCCCGTTTCCTTGAAAGTGAAAATTTCCATCGGCGAAACGCCCTCCTGGAAACCAGATGCTATTCAAAGGATTTATGATTTTGTACAGACTGGCGGGAGTAATTGTTATGCCACTGTCCGAACGCATTACCTCGATACCGAAATAAACGGAAACACCGAAAGCAGACTCACACAATGGACCTATGGAGCCAACGGACAGCAGCCTGCCGGCGCTTACGAGTGGGGTCATGCCAATTCCGACATGACCGATAACTGGGTAGAGATTGCCAATGTGGGCATCGGGCTTTTTCCAACCGTTTTCGGGAACCTCGAAAACACCCTTTCCGGAAGTGTGTTGGAAGGTTATATCTGGAACGGATCAGTAAGTACAGATTGGAGCATGATTGGTAACTGGACACCCGTGGGTATGCCCAGTGAAAATTCCAATGTGATCATCCCGGATGGTAATAGTACAAATAACGATCCGGTTCTGAAATTTCCTTCAAATCCGTTGCAAACCTGTGATACGATCAAAACCCTTACCCTGGAGCCAGGTGCTGTTTTTTACGCTGAGGATAAAACCCTGAAAATCGTCGGCAGCCAGGGAGCCTGGAATAACGAGGGAGGAACTTTTGATCCCGGAACAGGCACGGTGATATTTGAGACAAAGAAAGATCCTCTTACAGAAACGTATCTTCCGG
>JAQUQD010000099.1 GCA_028716265.1 Bacteroidales bacterium
GAAAAGGCCGTAGCGGTGGTTCCGCTTCCTTCGTCAAAATGCCAGCCGGCATTCAGGTACAACGATTCATCAATGTAGCCGTAAGCCTGGGATTCAAAAGTGGTCATGGCTTCCGTCAGCTGAACGACCAGGTTGTCGATCTCAGCCTGGGTGAGCTTTTCTGCAGAGGCAGTTTTAATGTTTTGCAGGGTAGTATTAAATTGGGTGATGGCTGCTTGAGGATAATCCTCTGTAGTGGCGGCCGCGGACATGGCATCAGCCTCTGCGATCAAGGCGTTGAGCTCGGTTTTGTCTCCTTCCTCGATATCATCATCATCATCCTTGCATGATGTAAATACCAGAGCTGTGCTTACCAGTACCATAAGCAGTAGCGTGTACAGTTTTGCTAAATTTTTCATTTTCATTTTGGTTTTTAAATTATTAAATCACGACTTATTTAGATATTCCATTCAATGAATTGATCAAACCATTCGATGCATATTAAACGGTCTGTTCGGTGAATAAATTGCCTCAGGAATTCAGGATAGTTGATTTGCATTTTTTACAAATATACAACACATATTTATTATATGTAATGGATTTGTTGATATATTATGGATTTATTGCCTGATTGGCATCAATTTCCGCCTGGGGTATGGGTAAATATCTGTTCTTTTCATAATTAAAGTCGGGTCCCAGCGCGGCTTCAGCAACTGCCTTTCCCCAGCGCATCAGATCAAAATAGCGATGAAATTCCTGTCCGAGCTCCACTCTGCGTTCATTGCGGATGACAGTAATCAGCAAATTCTGATCAGATGTAGTGACATCTGCTAGCAGGTCATCCGGGGGTGTTCCCTGAAAGCTTGCCCGGGCGCGTTGCCTTACTTTGTTCAGGTTTGACCTGGCTGAATCGGCCTGACCGGTTTCAGCAAAGGCTTCTGCTTTCATAAGCAATACATCAGCATACCTCAGATAAATATAGTTGAGGTCACCGTCGCCTTTCAGGGATGAAGGTATTTCGGCCAAAGGCTGCTGGTGCTTTTTGGTCAGATAGCCGGTGGGAGACCAGGATGCGCTGAAGATCTCACCATTCAGCCAGGGCTGACCATCGCGGCCGACGGTTGCGTCAAGCCGAGGATCCACCTCGCCCGTTGTACTCTTTTCAAAAGCATCGATCAGGCTTTGCGTAGGAGCGTCAAAATAATATCCGCCCTCAGCAGCGGGTGCAAGCCATTGGTTCAGAGCACTTCCTGTCCCGGGATTCTGCCCTGTCAGGTGTTGAATCTCGAAAATGGATTCTTTGCCGTTTTCATTGGCTAGTTTGAAATTATCGGCATAATCAGGCAATAACCCGTAGATGCTAAGAGCTTCAACCTGATGAAAATAGCTGAGAGCCGTTGCCCAGTTCTGCTGATAAAGGCTTGCTTTTCCAAGCAGGGCCAGGGCAGCACCGCGGGTTACGCGCCCTACATCCGATGTTCCGTAGGATTCCGGCAAAACGGCGGCAGCATCGGTCAGATCCTGCTCAATCTGTTGATAAATGGCAGACTCTTCGCTCAGTGGCACATGGATCGTCTCCTGGGTCAGCTGTGGATACAGTTTAAGGGGTACCTTTCCAAAAATGTTCACCAGGTTGAAATAACTGTATGCCCTTATGAATTTCGCCTCACCGATGATCCGGTTCCTGAGCACTTCATCCATCTCAACAGCAGGAACGTTGGCGATCACATTGTTGGCCCGGGCAATGGCTTCATAGGCAAAACTCCAGTAGTTGTTGATGATTCCATTGTTGGCATCGGCCGTGAACTCATCAATATAGGTAATCTCTGCCTGATCGCCCGGATTTCCGCCTTTAACGGCATCATCGGAGGCAACATCGCCAAATACCCATATGGCATTGTTGAAATTCAGAAATGTGATGGCATTGTAAACGCCGTTGATGGCCTGAATGGCCTGCTTGTCATTCTTATAAAAGGTATCCGTGGAAAATGTTCCTTTGAGGTCCTCGGTCAGAAAATCGGTACAGGAACCCAGCATGATCAATATCATGGCAAGTCCTGATTTGAAGATTCTGTGATAAAAAAATCCGGAGGCTTTATGTTCTCTTTGCCAGCTGGGGCAAACGTGATAAACTGTTCTGTTTTTCATGGCTGAATCGTATTTAAAAAGTGATGTCTAATCCAAACATGATGGTCATTGCCGAAGGATACGTCCCCCAATCTATTCCGGCAGCGCGGTCACCTTCATTCTTGGAGTTGTCGCTGACGGTCATCTCAGGATCGAGACCCGGGAATTTGGTCAATGTCAACAGGTTTGTCCCTGAAATATATAATCTTGCCATCGTTATGCCTAGCCTTGCCAGAGCATTTTCGGGAAGGGTGTAGCCAAGCTGAAGGTTTTTCAGCCGCATATAGGAGCCACTTTCGAGGAAACGCGAGGATGGCCTGGCATTGTTCGACTTGGCCGACCACGAAGCCCTGGGCTGGGTGTCGGACGTGCCTTCACCTTTCCACCGCTCATCAAAATAGCGCTGGGTTACAGTGAACCCCCTGTAGAATCCCTCGATATCCTGATGGATTTGTACATAGATTTTATTGCCAAAAGCTCCCTGTAAGAATAGGCTTAAATCGAAGTTTTTATAATTGGCAGCCAGGTTGATGCCGGTCGTGAACTTAGGGATGGAGCTGCCTAAATACACACGGTCGTTGTTATCGATACGGCCGTCATTATTCTGATCCTTGAATTTGACATCGCCGGGTTCAATATCGTTCCCCTGGAATGCAGAAAGCAAGATATCGGTTTCGTTTTGGAAGATGCCTTCCATTTCGAGCAGGTAGAATGCGCCAATGGGCTGGCCTTCTTCCGTTTTAGTGGCATATACGCCCGACTCGACCCTTCCGCCAAAGAGGGGTGCATCCAGTTCAAGCACTTTGTTTTTTAAGTACGCAACGTTACCGCCGACTGAATAACCCCAATCCTTCTTCATCTGGCGGTAGAGGGCTTCAAGTTCAACTCCGGTGTTCAGGACGGATCCACTGTTGATCCAGGCGGCTTCGGCATAACCTACCGAGGGCGGATTGGGAGCGCTCACCAGCATATCGCCCGTAACTTTATAGAAATAATCAACAGAGAATGCCAGTGCACCTTTCCAGAGTTCGGCATCAAAACCGGCATTGTACTGGTAACTGGTCTCCCACTTCAGATCTTCATTGCCGAGTGCAGTCTGTGCATAGCCGCTGTTGGAGACGCTGCCGAAGGGATAGTTGAAATAGGGAGAGATCCTGTCGCTGTAAGCATAGAGCCCAATCTCCTGGTTCCCGATGGCCCCATAACCGGCACGCAGCTTAAGGTTCTCGATCCAGGGCACATCCTTCAGGAAACTTTCCCTGCTCATCACCCAGCCGGCTGAAAGAGAATAGAACGTTCCCCATTTGTTGTCTCCTGTAAACCTTGACGATCCATCGCGGCGGAGGGTGCCCGACAGGTAATACTTCCCCTTGAATTCATAGTTGATTCGTCCGAAAAACGAAGCCAGCGAGGATGCATATTCACTCTGGCTGGCAAGCTTTGTTCCGAGGCCATTGCCAATATAGATCAGCTCTTCCTGCTGGACGGGGAAATCCATGTCGCTTGCATAAAGCGCCTTTCCATGGTTCTTTATCGCTTCAAACCCCAGCAGCGCCGAAAAAGTATGCGATTTACCGAAGGTCGTTTGGTAGTCAAGCAGGTTGTTAACTGTCCAGTTTGCTATGTGTTCTGTGCTGACACTCAGATTATTTACAGCGTTGATACGGTTCAATGTTCCCCAGGTACGGTCGAAACGACGGGTGTCCGTATTCCGGAAATCAATACCGAAGTTGGTTGTGAATTTGAGTTTTTCCGTCAGTTGCGCAATGAAATAGGTCCTGCCCAGAAAACTGTTGTCTTTCCGGTTGTTTTCTACATAATCGGCCATTCCGATAGGATTGTAGCCATCGCCAAGGAACGAATCGTAGATCTGGTTTCCGAAATATTCTGCAGGGCGGTCGACATAGGTGCCGTCATCGAATCTTATTGGTATGGCCGGGTTGCGGAAAAATGCATACCTGACGACACTCCCGCCATTGCCACCATATCCATCGCCTGAACTGCCAATGATATCGTTGTCGGAAAGACCTGTAAGCATGCTCAGCCCGACTGTGAGCCATCTCGTTGCTTTCGTATTCACATTGAGTTTAGCTGTCCCCCGGGTATAGCCTGTGTTTTGTATGATCCCTTTCTGGTCGAAGAAAGACACAGAGATCATGAAATCAGTCTGGTCATTAGCGCCTGAAACGGAAAGTTCATGGGAGTTGACCGGGGCTGTCCTTAGTAATTCCTTTACATAGTCTATGTCTTCAAAGCGCGCTGCATCTTCGGAGGTGATCAGGGGGCGCTGAAGCGTTGGCGGCAGAAAGGCATTATCGTTGGTGGCCGCTTCGTTGTAAATGGTGATGTAATCGGAGGTGTTCACCATTTTTGTCAGCCCCGTTGCCTGCTGGAAGCCTGTCTGTCCGTGGTAGGCGATCCTGATCTTTCCCTTGGATCCTGTTTTGGTGGTTATCAGAATCACGCCGTTGTTGGCGCGGGATCCATAGATGGCAGCCGCCGAAGCATCCTTGAGAACGGAGATATTTTCAATGTCACCCGGAGGCAGGATATTGAGTGCATCGGCCGTGGGTATTCCATCCACGATATAAAGGGGATCATTGCTCGAATTGATCGAACCCGCACCGCGAATCCTGACCGCTACTCCCTCACCGGGAGCACCCGTGTTCTGGGTGACCTGCACCCCTGCGGCCCTTCCCTGCAATGCCTGATCAACTGTGGCAACAGGCGTCCGGGTCAGCTCGGTATTGCTTACCTTGGTGACAGATCCCAGCACATTGCTCTTTTTAGTGGTGCCATACCCGACAACGACCAGTTCGTCAAGTGCATAGGCCTCAGGTTGAAGGAGGACATCAATGACCGTACGGGTTCCCGGAATGTGCTCCACCGTGGTGTAACCGATATAAGAATACACAATTACGGATGAAGCAGTCAGCTGTGGCGATTCCAGACGGTAATGACCGTCAAGGTCGGTGACTGTCCCTGATGTGGTGCCTTTAATGCTTACCGTAACGCCAATCAGGGTTTCATGGGTCTTGGCATCCGTTACGGTTCCTTCCACAACCATCTGGGCATAACTGAGCCCGGTTGCTGAAAGCAGCATTACGATAAATAGTAGTCGTTTCATTATGTTTATTTTATAAAGTTGTTTGATCCTCAGTTTATTTTTGGCTTATCGGTATCCTATCACCGTATCACCGGCTTTTAATTTCGTGCCGTCTGTCTTAAGCCGCAGTCCTGCCGGCAGGGCCACGACCAGCACAGCTTCACCGGATGGTATCTCAATGCCCGTTGTTCCCCTGGCATTTTTCGCAAGGTATTCCTTTGAAACAAGATCAAACAGATCCAGACTTTCCACCGATGGATAGGTGACTGTTTTTGTTTCAGGATAAGGGTTGTAATACAAATGAACCGGGTATTTGTTCTCCGCGTAGAAGTCAGTGACGTTGCAATCGAGTGCAAGGATCCCTTCCACATCCGTCGTGTGGACAATAGCTCCGAACACGCCCGCAATGGATGTGCTGTAAAGGCTGAACATGGATTCCTCCGGCTGGCCGGCTACCCATTTTGGTCCATCCCCAAGGGAAACAGGGGAGATCCCTTTTAGTTCGGGCTTATTGTAATCATCCGTCTTACGGATGCCTTCGTATCCAATGATGCCATGAGTGAGATCCTTTAATCCGGGCAGCCACTGATGTGCATCATCCACCTGATCAGGATAGAACAAGCGTGAGGCGTTGACTGCATTCAGCATATACTTTCCGATGGCCTTTGTATATTGTGGCTCGTATTTCACCATGGGTACCAGTGGCCAGGCTATTGCAACGGAATTCATAAAGAAACCATATCCTCCACCATCCGTGATACTGCCCTGAAGTCCATGAACATCATAGTCACCCCAGCGCTCGGCAATGACGCCCCAGCCCGTGCGTCCATCCTTTGCCTGACAGCCGTCGAAGGTCCAGTTCAGCAGTTTTGTGACGTCGTAACTGGTTCCCTGCTCCGCGTTGAGCCGTGCAGCAGCGTAGGCCCCGAAAGGCAGTAGGATTTCGTAGAACCGGCTTTCTTGCTGGCTCAACAAGGCCTCCGTTGCACTTTTAGCACCCTCCAGGTACCGCACATCCCCGAATTGATGATAGGCTGAAAGTAATACCCAGGCGTGGCCGCCGGCGGCATCCTGCTGCCAGGGTATGTTGTTTCGCATCCCTTTCATCTGGGCATAATCGAAATAGGAGTAATCGTAATTTCCCTGCAGGACCGAATCCGCCCTGTAAAACTGATCGGCAACGATCCGCTGTATGTATTCAGTGTTCTCCACTCCGGGAAAGAGAGCAGCCACACCATAATACAATACATTGGGATAAACATCATACCACCAGTCGCGCCCATAGCCGCCCCCTGCCATGGCGACTTCCGGATTGGTGTTGTTCATCACAATGTTCCATCTGGTATCGCTGTTGAAATAATTCTGGGCCATTTTTACAAAATTATGGCCATGCTGGCTGGTTTTGTCGATCCCGTGCAATCCGGCACTCAGCAACGCACTGAGTGAATTGAGGGCTTCGTGGAATTCCCCGTTGTAATGCTCAGTGCCCTGACGTACATCTCCAAGTACGGTGTAGAGTCCGAAAGTAACCTGGTCGAAATTGCGCCGGGCGCTGTCGAGCCATATCAGCGGGGCAAAAGATGCGGTATCATCGAATTTGAATGCCAGGCTGTCAAATTGTAGTGCTTTCTTTTTCCAGTCGATGATCTTAAAGGGCTCAGGCATAGCCGGCATCTGGTCAATGCGTGCGATGGAGGTCTGCGAAACGGGATTGCTCGGATCGTTTGTGCAGGAAATTGCCAGCGTTAAGGCAACGATAAGAACGTAAAAGGCTGTGTTTTTCATTTTTCTTCCAGATAGGAGTGTTTCATGATGTTTTTAGCCAGAGGGATCGAGAGCATCTGCACTGTTGCCACGATGATGAGCGCATATCGGAGCGCAAAGGTTTCAGAAGCGTAAAAAGCCAGTACGATGAACAGCCCCAGACCCAGCACTCTGCCGGCATATAACCCGAATTCGTGGTTCAGGATGTAAGCATATTGGTTCCGGTTTTCGCGTTTGGAGACAACATCTATGACCTTCAACATGATGGGATAATAAGCAAGGTCGTGCAAGGGCTGGAAGAAGACCTTGCACAGGACAAAGATCATCACGCCCGCCATCGAAAGTTCAATGCCGTTGATAATGGTCCCGATCAGGAAAATGGTGATGCCGACACCAAAGATGTAGATCCTGTGTTTGGGTTTGGCAAAGCGGCCCAGCAGGTAAAGGAGGATTGCCG
>JAQUQD010000100.1 GCA_028716265.1 Bacteroidales bacterium
CGCTGAAACCTCAACCATTGGAAGAAGCCTGCCTGAGGGTGATTATGAACTGGTGGATATCAGGGAGAGGGCCGATATCTATGTGATCCATTCCTGTACGGTCACCGGAGCAGCAGAAAAAAAATGCGATCAGTTCATCCGGCATCTGAAACGAGAAAATCCGGAAGCTTCCATTGCTGTGATGGGCTGCTATGCAGAAATGAAATCCGGCAAACTGAAAGCGATGCCCGAAGTGGACCTGGTGCTGGGCAACGACCAAAAATTTGATCTGGCCATGTATCTTCAGCAGATGTCCCGGAAGGAACAGGAAGCTGGTATTGGCAGGAAAGGCATTAAGAATGAGTTCATCGCATCCTATTCGGTCCATGACAGGACGCGGTCGTTCCTGAAGATCCAGGACGGGTGTGACTACTACTGCAGTTATTGCACGATCCCTTTTGCCCGGGGGAGAAGCCGCAGCCCCGGTATTGACTCAGTCCTCATGACCGCCCGCCGGATCTGCGACGAAGGCATCAATGAAATCGTACTCACCGGAGTTAACATAGGCGATTTCGGCAAACCTGCCCGGGAAACGCTGTTCGATCTGCTCCTGAAAATGGACAAAACCCTGCCCTTACTCAGGATCAGGATCTCTTCCATTGAACCTGACCTGCTGACCGATCCGGTCATCAACCTGGTCGCTTCCTCAGGCAGACTCATGCCACATTTTCATATACCACTTCAATCCGGTTCAAACAGGATCCTGGCGCTGATGAAAAGAAGATACAGCAGGGAGCACTTCGCCAGTCGCGTCGAAAAAATTAGGAGTACTATACCCGATGCATGTATCGCAGCCGATGTCATTGTGGGTTTCCCCGGGGAGACCGAGGATGATTTCAATGAAACGCTCACCTTCGTTCGCAATCTGGATATATCCTATATGCACGTCTTTACGTACTCGGAACGTCCCGGAACAAAAGCAGCGATCATGGAAGGCAAAGTACCGCATGAGGTAAGAAAAGAGCGGAGTAAACAGCTCCATGTTCTTTCAGAAAGCAAGAAACAGGATTTTTACCGGCAACAGGCGGGGAAAACCTGTCAGGTGCTGTTTGAATCCGATCCAAACAAAGCTGAGCTCTTTGGTTTTACAGAAAATTACATTCATGTGAAAGCTGATTTTGATCCTGTCCTTGTGAATGAAATCGTTCCGGTGAAGCTGGGCAAACTGAATAGTCAAGGGAGCTGTTATTATTATGAAGTATGAAGAATGAAATATAATAAACAGTTAACAATTAACAATTAACATTTTAAGCAGTGTTCCCAAAACTCAGTGATTTACTGGAATATATTTTCGGAGTGAAGGTCAACCTCCCCATTCAGACGTATGGATTCTTTATGGCCATCGCTTTTCTGGTGGCAGCATGGATCGTATGGCAGGAACTGAAGCGAAAGGAAAAAGAAGGCCTTATCGCTGCCCAGACAAGGCATATATGGAAGGGGAAGCCTGCATCGGCAGGTGAGCTGGTAAGCTCCGGGATTCTTGGCTTCCTTGTCGGGTTCAAGATCGTGGGGATGATCACCCGGTATGCCTATTTCGCTGAAAATCCGCAGGAATTCATCCTGTCGTGGGAGGGGAGCTGGGCAGGTGGCATGGTGCTGGCTGTTGCAGCCGTCTATTCATCCTGGCGCAAGAAACACAAAAGACGGCTTGAGAAACCGGTGAAAGTCCAGGAAACCGTTCACCCCTACCAGCTGACAGCAAGTATCGTCCTTGTGGCTGCCATCTTCGGAATCATTGGTTCCAAACTGTTTGACGTTTTCGAGCATCTCGATGACCTTTTCAGAGATCCGGTCGGGACACTGTTTTCTTTCAGCGGATTGAGCTTTTACGGTGGATTGATCGTCGCCGCTTTTGCCGTATCCATCTTCGCGGAAAAGAACAAGATCCCATGGCCCCATATTGCCGACGTCGTCGCTCCCTCCCTGATCCTTGCCTATGCCATCGGCCGCATTGGCTGCCAGCTTTCAGGGGATGGATGCTGGGGCATCGAAAATTCAGATCCCAAACCCGGATGGATGGGATTCCTGCCCGACTGGATGTGGGCTTTTGATTTCCCGCACAACGTGATCAATGAGGGTGAACGGATCAGCCTCTGTACCGGGGATCACTGTTATGCCCTGTCAGTACCTGTCTATCCTACATCCTTTTATGAGACATTCATGGGGACAACCATCTTTCTTATTTTGTGGTTCACCCGTAAAAAATGGGCCGTGGCGGGTCATCTCTTCAGCTTTTATCTGATCCTGAACGGAATGGAACGGTTCCTCATCGAATTTATCCGGGTTAACAAGCGCTACCATTTCCTTGGAATGGACCTGTCGCAGGCGCAATGGATCGCCATCGGGCTGGTTCTCCTGGGGGTGGCGGGATTCTGGTATTTCAGGCATAAGGGACAAGGGATAAGGAGAAGTCGGCAGTCGGCGGTCAGCAATCAGCAGTAGAACAATAAAACAATTAACATTTTAACAATTTGACAATTTAACAATTTAACAATTTAACAATTTAACAATTTGACAATTTAACAACCCTTGAACCTGAACAATGACAGCCTCAACGTTAAACCTCGAAACGCTGTGCCAACGGGTTTGTGACCTGGCCCACACTACCGGCGGGATCATCCGCAGGGACATACACAAGATCAGCAAGAAAGATCTTGAGGTGAAGGGGCGACATAATTACGTGACCTACGTGGATAAGATGTCAGAGGCTTATCTGGTCAAGGAGCTGTCGCTGCTCCTGCCCGAAGCAGGATTCATTGCGGAAGAGGGGACCAGCGCAAAGAAGGGAGGCAGGTTTCACTGGGTGATCGATCCGCTGGACGGCACCACGAATTTCATCCATGCCCTGCCCATCTACTCCATCAGCATCGCCCTGATGGATCAGGAAGAAGTAGTGCTGGGAGTGGTGTATGAAGTGAACCAAAAGGAATGTTTCAATGCCTGGAAAGGCAGTCCTGCTTACCTGAACGGGAAACCCATCCATTGCTCAGACACAGGCGTCCTTGACGATTCACTGCTGGCCACGGGCTTCCCTTATACCGATCCGGGATATATGGAACATAACCTGAGATTGCTGGGGTATCTCTTGCAGAACACACGTGGTTTGCGACGCTTCGGATCCGCAGCCGTTGACCTGGCGTACGTGGCCTGCGGCCGCTTCGACGCCTTTTACGAATACGGCTTGAATCCCTGGGATGTGGCAGCCGGATCCCTTATCGTCAGGCAGGCTGGAGGCCGGGTGAGCGATTTCAATGGAGGGAACCGGTTCATTTACGGCAAACAGATCATCGTTTCCAATCCATCCATCTATGATCATTTAATGGAAATATTCAGAACATATTTTATAGCTGACCTGTAGCAGATGTATTATTGCAGTGCGAAACTTTTTCAATGAAATACACTACCCACGATGAATGCAAACACAGCCATCCTCACTCAAAGAAACCGTTACCTGCCCTATCTGAGATATTTCATAGCCTTCCTGATCCTTTCATCGTACGGGTCGTTGTTCTGCCAGGAACAGGAAGGAAGGCCGGAGAAAGTGAACGTGTTTGTCTTTGACATTAAAGAAGAGATCGCCCCACCTGTCTGGCATAAGGCCAAAAAGGCCTTTCAGCAGGCTGAAGCCCTTTCGGCGGACATGATCATCATTCACATGAACACCTACGGAGGGGTCCTGGAAACAGCAGATTCGCTTCGCACAAGGATCCTCAATGCACCGTATCCGATTCATGTCTTCATCGATAACAATGCCGCATCTGCTGGTGCACTGATCTCCATCGCCTGTGACAGCATTTTCATGAGTCCGGGTGCCAACATCGGTGCTGCGACAGTCGTGGACCAGGAAGGGAAACCGTTGCCCGACAAGTACCAGTCCTATATGCGTTCGATGATGCGGTCGACGGCGGAAGCCCAGGGAAGGGATCCGATGATCGCCCAGGCCATGGTCGATCCCAGGATGGCCGTCCCCGGAATAACGGACACCGGACAGGTGCTGACCTTTACGTCTGCAGAAGCCATAAAAAATAACTTTTGCGAAGGAGAGGCCAAAGATATCGACGATGTGATGAATCTCCTCAAGGTGGAGAACTATGAGGTGATCAAACAGGAGCTCAAACCGATCGATAAGATCATTGCTTTCCTGATCAACCCGGTGGTCAGCGCTCTGCTGATCATGATCATCATCGGGGGTATCTATTTCGAGCTACAGACCCCGGGCATCGGATTCCCACTGGCAGCAGCCGTCACCGCCGCTTTGCTCTACTTTGCACCCCTGTACCTGGAAGGACTGGCTGCCCACTGGGAGATCCTGATCTTTATCGTCGGGGTCGTTCTGCTCGCCATTGAGCTGTTTGCCATACCAGGATTCGGAGTGCTCGGGATATCCGGCATCATACTTATTGTCGCCGGTCTTGCGCTGAGCATGGTTGGAAACATTGGATTCCATTTCCCGGAAGGAGCGTTCAAAGCCCTGATTAGCTCCATTTTCCTGGTGATCATCGCTTCGTTCCTATCCCTGTTGATCTCATTTTACATCGGAAGAAAGATCCTGACAACCACCATCTTCGGCCACCTAGCACTGGATACCGTGCAGGAAAAATCGGAAGGATACACCTCTGCCGATATACAATATATGAATATGACAGGAAAAAAAGGGAAAGCCCTGACCATCCTGCGTCCGGCAGGCAAAGTGATCGTTGAGGGTGAGGTCTATGACGCCACGGCGATCACGGGATACATTGAAAAAGATGATGCTGTTGAAGTGGTGAAATACGAAACATCACAGCTTTTTGTGAGAAAAACATCAACCTAACTCACCTCTTTCCCTTACCATGGAAGATCCTCGTATACAACTTATCACCGGTGACATCACCAGGCTCCACGTGGATGCCATTGTTAACGCCGCCAACCGTTCCCTGCTCGGAGGGGGAGGCGTGGATGGAGCCATTCACCGGGCGGCAGGTCCCCGATTGCTGGAAGAGTGCAGGGAGCTGAACGGTTGTGAGACCGGTGAAGCAAAGATCACCTATGGTTATGATCTTCCTGCACGTAATGTGATCCATACGGTTGGACCGGTGTGGAGGGGCGGGACCCACAACGAAAAGGAACTTCTGGCCAGCTGCTACCTGAACAGCCTCCGGCTGGCGGTTGAAAATCAATGCAAAACGATCGCTTTTCCAAACATCAGTACGGGAATTTACGGCTTTCCCAAAGACCTGGCAGCCAGAACAGCCATCGGTGCAGTGAGAGATTTTCTGAGTCAGGACAAAACATTAAAAGAAGTTTACTTCATTTGCTTTTTTGAAGAGAATTATCAACTCTACAAGGATCTGTTATGGTGAGAGGATCCCTACCCTTGTTGGTCATTCTTTTGCTTGCTTCCACCGGTGTGTTCTCGCAAACAGGTATTCCCAGAAAGGCTGCGGAAGCGGTTCGGATACCTGTTCCGCCCAGAATCGATGGGATCCTGAATGACTCCTCATGGCTGCAGACAGCTCCGGCTGGAGACTTCATCCAGGTGGAACCTGTTTTCGGAACGCCCGCCTCCTGTAAAACGGAGGTCCGCTTCATCTTCGACGATGATGCTCTATATGTCGGTGCCATGATGTACGATCCCTGGCCCGACAGTATTTTGAAAGAACTCAGTGTCAGGGATGAGATCTCCAATACCGACTACTTTGGTATCAGCATTGATCCCTTCAATGATGCTCTTGTCGCTTATGAATTTACAGTGACTGTGGCCGGTGTGCAGGTGGATTCGAAAAGCATTGGAATCGAAGGGCAGGACGATTTCGAGGAGGATCGTTCCTGGGACGCAGTCTGGTACTCCCATACAAGGATCCTGGAAAACGGATGGGTGGCGGAAATGAAGATCCCCTACGCTGCCCTGCGGTTTCCGGAAAAAGGCAGTGATGCCTGGGGAATGAACTGTTTCCGGCAAATCCGGCGATACAGGGAAATATCCTCCTGGAATCCGGTCGACCGGAAAATCTTGGGTGTCAACAACCAGGCCGGTGAGCTCACGGGGATCACAAACGTCAAATCCCCACTGAGGCTTGCACTCATCCCCTATGTTTCCGGTTACGTGACCAAAGTCCCTGATATCGACAGGTGGGGATTTTCCTACAAAGGAGGGATGGATCTGATCTATGGAATCAACGACAGTTATACGCTCGACATGATCCTAATCCCTGACTTTGGCCAGGTGGAATCCGATGAAGAGATCTACAATCTTTCACCCTTTGAGGTGTACTACGAAGAAAAAAGGCCATTCTTCACTGAAGGCACCGAGCTGTTCAACAAAGGGGACGTCTTTTATTCAAGGCGCGTCGGCGGAACTCCGGATGGATATTTTGAGGTGGAACAAAATCTCAGGGAAAACGAAAAGATCATCAAAAATCCGGAAGAGGCGCAGATGCTCAATGCCACCAAGATCACCGGAAAAAATCCAAAAGGCCTTGCCATAGGCTTTTTCAACGGAATGACTGCCAACACCTATGCCGCGGTGAAGGATACAATCAGCGGTGAAAAAAGAAACATCCTGACCGAACCGTTTGCGAACTATAACATGCTGGTATTGGAGCAATCGCTTAAAAACAACTCGTATGTAAGCATTTTCAACACTAATGTCGTCCAACCTAAAGAAAACTACTGTGCCAATGTTACAGGAGGTGATTTTCGCCTGATCAATAAATCCAACACCTATGGCATGGAAGGGCACGTTATCGTCAGCCAGAAATATGCTGAAGGGATCACTCCCCAATATGGGTACAATCATTATTTTGCTGCAGGCAAAACCAGTGGCAATTTTACATTTTCAGTCTCAAATGACCTGAAAACAGACACCTATGATCCGAATGACATGGGGTACCTTCAACACAACAACGAAATTGAAAATGAGCTGGAGTTTGAGTACAACATCTATGATCCGTTCAGTGTCTTCATTGAAATGCAAAACTCATTACAACTGGAGTATAAAACACTTTATTCACCTCTGAAATATACTAATTTTGAAATTGAACAGCATACATTCACCACATTCAGGAACTATCTGAGCGTATCACTGGAAAATTACTACCGTCCCATTGATGAGCATGATTATTATGAGCCCCGGGTTGAGGGCTGGTATTACGCCCTTCCGCCTTTATGGGCCATTTCAGGTTTTATTTCACCTGATTACCGCAACCGGTTCATTGCAGATGTAGGAGGAGAATATTA
>JAQUQD010000101.1 GCA_028716265.1 Bacteroidales bacterium
CTGCGTGGGAAGGTGCTGGAAAGCATTCCCGGACAGGGAGTCAAAATTGAAATGGTGGGCAGCAACATCCTGGTCATCCCGGAAAGTGAAATACAGAAAATGGTCATGCGGGAGTCAGAACCTGTCACTCTCTCCATATCCAATCCACCTTCAAGGATTGAGGTTCATCCCCAGGTTCATCTTTTCGGGGGAAGCGATCAGTCGTGGGGATTCACGGTCAGGACTACGTATGCATTTCCGTTCCGTCTTTCGCTGGGTGCGGGTACCGGTGTGGAGTGGTTCAGTGCGGCCATGCTGCCCCTGTTCGCTGATGTCAGCTATAAGATCCTTCCCGGCAAATGGTCGCCCTTTGTTTATGCTCAGGCGGGATATGCCCTGCCGCTCGAGGAAAACCAGAATACCTATTTTTACTATTACGATCAGAACAATCACGGCGGAATTCTCGCCGGCGCAGGAGCCGGGATACGGAAAGACTTCTCAAACCACGCCGCCATCACATTCTCGGTAGGTTACCGCTTCCAGCAATCCCGGATGACGGCTGAATACAATTCCTGGTATGATGATGATCCGGATCATGAGATAAGGGCAGAACGCACGGAGCAGTTCAACCGGATCGCCCTGAGTCTGGGATTCATATTTCGCTAATCCATAATAACCACCACTATGAAAACCACATATAACCTGTTCCTTCTGTCACTGATGGCAGGATGCACCCTGTTCCTGACATCCTGCAAGGACACCTTTACCGAAACCAGGACCTATATGGCCTATGTTCCTGAGTATATGACGTATGACGAACTCAGGAAACCGGTAGAAGTATCGGAATCCAGCGCCATCGAAACGATGGGGAAGATCTATATTAAGGACAACTACCTGTTCGTCAATGAGAAATACGAGGGGATCCATGTCTTTGATAATTCTGATCCCTCCCATCCTGTGGATCTTTCCTTCATCCCGATCCCCGGCAATGTCGACCTGGCCATCATGGACAATTTCCTTTATGCCGACAGTTACATTGATCTGGTGGTGCTGAATATTGCCGACATCGCTCATCCGGAACAGGTGTTCAGGCTGGAGGGGGTGTTTCCCTACACCATTCCTGATGTGGAAAGTGATTATCCCATTGCGCTCATTGATCAGGAAAAAGGAGTGATCACCGGGTGGTCGCTGGAGGAATATACCGAGGAATACGAAGGAGATATTGCTCCTCCCCCTGTTATTTACTGGGATAGAGGATCCGATGTGTGGTTGTCGTACAGCAATTCGGAATCCGGGGGAAATGTATCACAGACGGTTGGTGTTGGAGGCTCGCTGGCGCGGTGCATCATCGCCGGCAGTACGCTTTATGTGCTGAACCAGTTGGAGATGCAGCTGATCGACCTGAGTGTCGCGGATAAACCGGCTAAAGGCCCTGTTTTCTACCTGTCACGGATCGTCGAAACGGTTTTTATTGACGGCACATTCCTCTATATCGGGACGCAGACCGGTATGCTCCTTTACGATATACAGCAGCCTGCCTGGCCGGTTTACCTTTCCGCATATGATCATTTTCAGAGCTGCGATCCGGTCGTGGTGGATGAGGGGATCGCCTATGTCACCATGCGTTCCGGCAACCGGTGCGGAGGCTGGCAGAACCAGATGGACGTGCTGAACGTCAGCGATCCGAAGAATCCTGCCCTCATCAGAAGCTATCCGATGGCAGAGCCGTACGGACTGGGTATTGACCAGAAGACACTGTTTGTATGTGACGGCCCGGCCGGTCTGAAGATCTATGACGTCTCCAATCCTTCAGCGATCGATGATCACCTGATTAAGATTTATCCAGGAATCCAGGCAAGGGATGTCATCCCGCTCAACGGGATCCTGATCATGATCACTGCTACGGGAATCATTCAGTACGATTATTCTGACCTCAACAATATTGTAGAGATCAGCCGGATCCCGTTTGCGCTTGAGGATAAATAATTACCTGCTATTTCGGTAGAAAGTTCTCAAGCACCCATAGTTCGTAGTTTCTTCGGACCTGCGTGTAAGCCATTTTATTGCCATCCGGGTGCATGACAAATCGCATTGGAGCTCGGGGAAGAAATAGAGTTTTTTTCTGCACCACCCACTGAAGGCACTCTCCGGAGCTCAGTGCCTTCCTTGAAGTTTCTGGCTACAATTACGATTTTTCCAGGGAATGATAATGCCTGACGAGCTTTACACAGAGGAAAATTCCGACAAGCCGTAACATCAACAGGTTGATAAGCCGCAGATGGCTGTTCTTTTTCACGCTGTCTTTATTTCTTGTAATACTTGCAAAGGTTTTCAGGAAAAAAAGCTTCAGGTTCTTTCTTACCGGGTAGCTTAAAAAATATAAATGGATCCATGCTATGTAAAAGTCCCGGGGTGATAAGCGTGTCGGTATCACGGCATGGGCGAAGTCAAAATAATCATAGTTCAGTATAATATGGTCCTTCACTTCGGAATGGTACATTGTCCCGGGTATCGGGGTCAGGATAGGGAATATAGGGCTTTTCAAGTGGTTTTTTGTAACGTAGTGCATCACCCTGCTGAAGTCTTCTTTCTCAAAACCAGGATCGATGATGAAGTGGGGGCGAAACGGTATTCCGATGTCATTCAGTATCCTGGCAGCCTGTTCGTTGTTTGCGATCGTATTTTTCTTGTTCAGTTCACCCAGATGAACATTGCTGGTGGTTTCAAATCCGACGCACAGGTTGTCCAGCCCGATCTCTTTCCATTCCCGCATCATGTCGGGATAGCGTGTGATCGTATCGGAGCGGCAATAACCGGAATATTTCTTCCGGATTTTCGCCTCTTTGATCATCCTGCATAATTTCAGGGCATTCTCCGGATTGAGAAATGTATTATCATCCGCAAAAAAAACGCGGTGAATGAATTTTGGCAGGCTGACAATTTCGTTGCAGACATCCTCCGCGCTCCGGATGATGAATTGTCCTCCGGAAGCCTGCCATACGCCGCAAAACGAGCAGCGGTATGCGCATCCCCTGGTCGTATTGACGAGGGATGTTCTGAAACCCATGTCACTGTGATATTTTTTAAGGTACCGTTCAACAAGATCCCGGCGGGGAAGCGGAATCTCAGAGGCCTGGAGGTCATGCCGGATATCATTGTGAACCCGTAATTCTCCCTGGTCAAGAATTTCAATTCCCTGAACCTGGTCAAATGGCTTCCTGTGTTCCAGGCATTCGATGTACTCAGGAAAACTTTTCTCTGCCCAGCCAAGAAAAATGGCATGGACCCCCGGTATGCGGAAATCCGCCGGAAGCATGGTTGCATGATGCCCTCCTACCACCTGGATGATATCAGGATACTGATCGTGGATATAGGTAATCAGTCTGAGTGCCTGGTTGACATGGACGGAATTATTGACTGTTATTCCGATAACAATCGGCTTAAAAGTGTCAATCTGCCTATCCAGCACCCTGTAATGATCGATCCTGAGATCGAGAATCCGTACATCATGGTCCGGTAAGACAGCAGCAAGCACCTCCAGCCCCAGGGGCTCAAATCTGCCGGGGACAATGCTTACCTTGCTGTCAGGGGGATGGATCAGGAGTATTTTCATGCAACGGATATCAGTAAAGATGATGTCAAATATATAAACATTTCTCGGGGAAAGCAAATTTATCTAATAGAAAAGTCGGAGCAGGAAAGGATGCTTTCCGAAAATGCAGTAATTTCATAAAAAACAGTTGCAAAACAGGGATATTGATCATAACTTGCACACTTATTTTAATCCCACTCTTTATGAAGAAAACACTTTTATTTTTATGCCTGACGGTATCGTTCGGCCTGTTGTTCCTGCCACGGGGGTCAACGCAGGAGAACATGCGCATCAACCTGAAGGACGGCTCCGTCATCGAACTAGCCATTGATGACATACGGAAGCTGACATTCGACCTTTCAACCGATCTGCAGCACCATGGTGAGATCATCGGGCAGCTGTTGAAGATCAAAGCGTATCCAAATCCGGCCCGCGACCAGGTGAACCTGGATTACACTCTGTCGGTTAAGGGGTCTGTATTTCTGGAGGTTTACAGCATAAGCGGAAACCTGGTGTCGAAAAAGAATTTCGGCGACCAGCAGGCGGGGCAATACCAGTACCGCTGGAACGCGACCGATGTGCCTTCTGGTATGTACATATGCAGGATAAGGCATAACAGCGAAATTGTGAGTGAAAAAATCATTGTAAAAAAGTAAAACGATAAAGACATGAAAAAAATAACCTTGTGCTTATTTGTTTCTGTACTGATGGCAGCGAGCCTCACCGCCCAGAACCTTTACATTCATAAGACCGATGGCACGGTGGTCACAGTCCCGATGAACACCATCGACAGCATTACGTTCACAGGAGTGACACCTGTGGTCAACTACTTGTGGATGAATGAAATCTACTCCAGGGGTACCACTGAGGATCCGGATTGGATCGAAGTTTATAACAATGGTACATCTGAACTTGATCTCACTGGATTCAAGATCTATGACTCGGGAGGACAGAGTGGTTCCAAGCCAAAGAAAGAGTTCCCTTCCGGTACGATCATTCCGGTCGGCGGTTTTTTTGTGATCGTGACCGACACAGAAGATGAATCCGGATTCGGACTATCGGGCGGAGGTGAAAAGGTATGGCTCGAAAATGCCACCGGAACAATCATCGACAGCATCGCCTTCCCCGGTCTGGAAGATGGCCAATCTTATGGCCGGTATCCGGATGGAACCGAAAACTGGCAGATCCTCTTCACTGTCACAAAAGGTGCTGCCAACAGCAACCTGGTTCCTTCCTCCATCTTCCTGAACGAGCTGTATTCCCGTGGAACGACTGAAGATCCTGACTGGGTGGAGGTCTATAACTCCTCCTCCTCTGATATCGATATTAGTGGTTACAAGATCTATGACCCGGGTGGAAATGCCGGTACCAAACCGAAAAAGGAATTCCCCGCCGGAAGTGTTGTCCCGGCCATGGGTTGGCTGGTGATCGTTACCGACACGGATGATGAGGCGGGATTTGGCCTCTCCAGCGGCGGTGATGAAGTATGGCTGGAAAACACAGCGGGCTTTGTGATCGATTATATTGCGATCCCCTCCATGGAAACCACCCAGACCTATGGACGTTACCCCGATGGTACTGCCAACTGGCAACTGTTGAACACCATTACCAAAGGCACAGCTAATTTGCCTTAATAGTATATAACGAAGTGAAGCTTTAGTTCAGAGGTAAAGGCTTCGAAGCCGGTGTGGCTTAGAGGTAAGGATTAAGGGATATAAAGATTGACCTTGAACTTTATCCTTAAACTAAACAGGCCTCTTGATCCTCACCCCTGAGCATAGTACTAATCAATTCAAGCATATAGCCCATGAAAACCAATGCTTTCCTGTTCGCATGCCTGCTCCTTGCTGCCATGATGGGCTGCAAGGAGGAAGAATATTTTCCCGAAACGTTGGATAAAGTAACGGCAAAGGTCCTTATGGCTCTGGATTCATTGGACCTTTCGCTGACAACTACCAGTGTTTTTTTGGCTTCAACCGATGGCGACAGCATCGCCACCCGGGCTAAACTTAAAGAACTTTGTGAGACCATTTCCTTTACCAGGGAGTTTGCTTTCATTGACAGTGCGGGGAGCATGAAGGTGATTGAGCCATCGGAATATTATGCTTACGAGGGCATAGATTTCAGTGGCGACGACGAAATGATGCATGTAATCGAATCCCACACTCCAGTGTTCACAAATTATTTCACTGCCTCGGAAGGTTATTTTGCCGTGGCGGATATTCATGCAGTGTACGACTCCCATCACTCGTTTGGAGCCATTGAGGGATTGTTCACTCCTCTGGATCTGCTCGATCGGATCTGTACTCCTCTTGTAAATCCTCCCAATGAGGTCTGGGTCATGGAAAAAACAGGAAAAGTGATCTATGACCGTGACCTGGTGACCATCGGGCTCAATGTGCTGACCGATCCTTATTATGATGATTTTCCAAGCGTCAGGACAGCGGGGCAGAAAATTCTCGCTGAAGAAACAGGCAAGACTTCGTATACGTTCTACCTGACCGGAACCCTTACACCCATCGTGAAAAACGCATGGTGGTATACAATACATCTTCATAACAACGAGTGGAAGATCATCTGGACGGAGCAGGAGTGAGACGGAGAGGAGAAAGGAGAGAGGAGAAATATTTTTAATTATGTGGGGTGAAAAGGATAAACCATGATATCAGGTGTGTGAGGATTGGTGGGACGATTTTTTGCTTTTTCTGTTTCCTTTTTGTATGGATTTTCATACCATCCAAGTTGCTTCACGCACAGGACAGCCGCGATCAGACCATCAACCTCCGGCCTGTTGTCAGTCTCCCTGATGCCATTAAAGAGAGTTCGGGGATTGTAGTCACCGGCCCTAACGAGATCTGGTCGCACAATGATTCAGGCAATCCAAACAAACTCTATTGCTTCGATACCACAGGTGCCCTGATCCGTGCGCTGGAAATTTCAAACATAGCCAATATTGATTGGGAAGACCTTACACGTGACGATGAAGGCAACATTTACATTGACGATGCGGGAAACAATGACAACGACCGGACGGACCTGGCCATTTATATCATTGCTAATCCCGGGATGATTGTGGGAGATGAGACAGAAGCCGAAACGATCCATTTCGTTTTCGAAGACCAGAATGCCTTTCCTCCGCCTGTTTCCAACAAGAATTTTGATATTGAAGCCCTTGTCTGGCATCAGGACTCCTTGCTCTTATTCACTAAAAACCGCAGTATCCCCCTGAATGGTTATTGCAAGCAATAT
>JAQUQD010000102.1 GCA_028716265.1 Bacteroidales bacterium
GAAACATCATCTACAACAGTTTTAATGATATGCAGATCCGGACAGATAATGGTCAGCTATTTGAAAATTACGTTTACCTGCAGCTGCTTCAATATGTTAAACCACAGCAGATCTATTATTACAGAACAAAAGACGGAACGGAGATTGATTTTATCGTTCACACAAAAAAAGACCAGTATATTCCCATCGAGGCGAAATATAAGCATTTCCGTCAGCCTTCAAGGATCAGGGCCATCACTGAATTCTCAAAAACAACACCTGTTACCACCTCCTGGGTAATCAATTTAAATCTGAATCACTTCTCTGAAGGATTGAATTTCATCCAGCCATACTTATTAATGCTGAATTTTGAATTATGAAAACCATCCTCATCACGGGCGCCAACGGCTTTGTTGGCTCAAACCTGTACGATGCCCTTTCAAGCGATTTCCATTTGATTGGCCTTGACATTACCGGCCCTGGAAAATACCCCCCGGGCGACCTGTTCGGCTGGGATGACCTGGCAAAGCTTCCTCCCCTGGATGCCATCATCCACCTGGCCGGCAAGGCCCACGACACGGCAAATACGGCCCGGGAAGAGGAATATACTGAGGTCAACGTTGGTCTGACCAAAACAATCTTCGACTACTTTCTTCAGTCGGGGACGGAAAAATTCATCTTCTTCAGCTCCGTGAAAGCCGTGGCCGATACGGTTCAGGGCGATGTGCTCACCGAAGAGGCCATCCCCGATCCGAAAACCCCCTACGGAAAGTCGAAGCTTGAAGCGGAGGAGTATATTCAGCAGTCAACAGTCAACAGTCAGCAGTCAGCAGTCAGCAGTCAACAGTCAACAGTCAGCAGTCAACAGTCAGCAGTCAACAGTCAGCAGCCTCCCGCATCCCGCCTCCCGCTTCCTGCGAAACAGATCTACATCCTCCGCCCCGCCATGATCCACGGCCCGGGCAACAAGGGCAATCTCAATTTGCTGTACCGCGTGGTGAAAAGCGGCATACCATGGCCCCTGGGCGCCTTTGACAACCGGCGCTCCTTTGCCACCATCGGGAATGTCTCCTTTGTGATTCGCCAGCTTCTCGAAAAGCCAATCCATCCCGGTACTTACCAGGTGGCCGACGACGAGCCGGTCTCCACGAATGAGCTCATCCGGCTTATGGCACGAACGCTGAACAGAAAACCTCGCATCCTCAGGCTTCCCTCCGGGCTCATCCGTGCCCTGGCCCGCACGGGCGATATTCTCCATCTGCCCCTGAACAGCGAACGGCTGAAAAAGCTCACCGAAACGTACGTGGTCTCGAATGCAAAGCTTAAGGAAGCGCTGGGAATTGAAACCATGCCGGTGCAGGCGCTCCAGGGACTGGAGACCACGCTGAGGGGCAGGTCCAGCCTCCATGAACGATTGCCGAAGTAGAAGCAGAAGTGAAGAGCGAAGTATAATATCCATCAGAACATGGAAATCTGAGATATTGTTTCTAAGCCATAAGATAAATATTGCTTATTCGCTTGCTGATAGGAATTGAAAATCTTTTTGAGCTTATATTTGTGTTGTATATTTTTTAATCATCAAAAATGGAAACGATTATTTTACAGGGAGGATCAAAATCTAAATCCCGTCTTCTTATCGAGTTAGCCCGTCAGCTTGATTTTAAAGTTTCAAGACTGACTGCTGATGAACTCGAAGAACTGGGTCTGGCTATTTCTATTAAAGAAGGTCTTAAATCGGGTGTATTGCTTGAAGAGGAGAAAAAGGAATTCCTCGACAAACTGATGCAGAAGTGAAATCATGAGAATTGAGATCACAAATAAATTTAGAAAACAGTTGGATTCTTGCACGAACCTTCGCGTAAAAGTAAAGGTTGTGTCTATAATTGAGTTGGCAATGAATTCGGATTCACTGATCCAGATTCAAAATATCAAAAAGCTTAAAGGAACCAGGAATTATTATAGCATCCGAGTTGGCAATTATAGAATCGGTGTTGTGAGGGAAGAAGAGTACGTAATTTTTGCTGCTTTTGACAAGCGTTCAGATATTTATAGGTATTTCCCCTGATTTAGACCTCATCGGGCTGAACAAACCGAACTGGTCGGATTCATCCGTCCGTCAGTGGATACTTTCGAGATAAAGGACTTCCTGAGCGAAAAAGCCATTGACCTGTTTGAACCGGATACATGGAAATGAATACCTACCAGAACCAAGCGAGACTCGCCTATACCTGATCTGGTTTTCTACATCTTTTATCAACCATTGATCTTAACACAAGATAACCCAGACAGAAAACAACGATGATTGCCAGAAATACCTTCAGGTTCATGATCTCCAACCGGATGAGTGTAACGGTCAGGACGTTGATCAGCAGCTGCACGACAGCATAGAGTGCTGCAACCACCAGGTGGGGCCATCGCAGCTCATTGGACAACCACTGGTACAGATGTGACCGGTGCGCTCTGAAAATGTTCTCTCTGCGAAAAAGCCTGTAGAGGATCGTGAAGACGGAATCCAGGGCATACACAATGAAAAACAACACGTATTCATACCGTCCGGGGGCCGCCACCAGGCTGATCATCAGAAAGGCCAGCAGGTACGCCATGCTGATGCTCCCCACATCCCCGGCAAAGGTCCGCGCCCGACGGCGGGCATTGAAAAAGCTGAAGGCCAGCACGGCAATGATCAGCAGGATCAGCAGCGGGGGAGAGGTAAACGTCTGCCGGTGGTTCAGGAACAAAAAACTGCCCAGCGCAACCAGACTGTAAAAGGGCGTGATGGCATTGATGCCGTCCATGAAATTGAAGGCATTGATCCACCCCAGAATGATAATGTAGAGCGGGATGATCAGGTACCACGGCAAGTTAAGGAATTCCAGCTGAAGGAGCATCAGGCTCACCGCAATCACCTGGACCAGAAAGCGGATGCTGCCACGTAAGGTACGCAGGTCATCCGCAAAGCTCACTGCTGCAACCAGCAGCATGCCCCCGATCATCCAGGGCAATGCGAAGCCGTGCGATACGAACCAGAGCAGGGCCGCCAGCGGGAACACGATGCCTCCGCCGCGGATCGAAACACCCCGGTGCGAACTGCGCTCATTGGGCCTGTCGAAGATCTGGTACCGCTCAGCCAGGTGAATATAAAGGAACAGGAAAGCCAAAAGGACAATGGCGGAAGCAAGGTAAAGGATCATTGCGTTTTTTTCGCTTTACAATACTGATCATAGTTGGTCTTGCCTGCCGCATTCCCTTTTTTCATCGCTGCTTCAAAATCCCTGCAGGCATCCTCCATCTTGTTGAGGGCACGGTAGCAGGCGCCGCGGAGGTTGATCAGCCCGGCCTTGCCCGTCAGGGGTATCAGGCGATCGAGGTCCTCGATGCTTTTCAGGTAGTTTCTCAGGTGGTAATGGGTGAAAGCCCTGAATTCCATTGCGTTGGTGTGGTCGGGCACATTCCCGAGAAACCGGTTCAGGTAGGGCAGGGCGGCACCGTAATTCTTTTTGTTGAATTCGGCCACTGCTTTGTTGTAATCCTCCCGGAAAGGCCCCACAAATTTCCGGTCGTAAATGAAATCGTGCTGCTTGTTCACCAGTGAATCCTTCGGGAATTTCTTTTTGGCTTCTTCAATGCGCTCCCACGCTTTGTCAATCTCCCCCTTCTTGTAGTAATAGTACGTGCTGTTCACCCAGACCTTGCTTTCTTTGGGATGGTCCGCCAGATAGGTGTCGAGGTAGGAGATGATCTGGTCATATTCCTTTTTTTTATCGAGATGATTAACCATCACGTTGATATTCTTCAGATGGTTGGGTTTGAGGTCATACATCCGTTCCGCGTAGAAAAGGACACTGTCGGGCTGTTTGAGCTTGTTGAATCCCATGGATAAGAAATATTCGCGGCGGCCATCCCAGGGACTGTCCTTGTCTGCCTTCAGCAGGGCAATGGCCTCTTCATTCCTGCCTTCATTCAAAAGATACCTGGCTTTGACGTTAGATTGGGTTTCAGCAAAACCGACGATGGAAGGGATAGGGGTGAATCCAGCGATGATCTTGTCGGCCGGAGTTTTCAGCTTGCCTCCCTTGATCTCCTGGTAGGCGATGCGCTGGACCCTTGATGATTTGAAGTTCAGGTAGAAAATATACGAAGAGGCGATCAGGGCAAGGAGGGCCACACCCGAAAGCGCCCATAAAAGCCCGTGTTGCCGCTTTCCGGGAGCGGCTTCCGGTGATGGATCTGCTCTTTGTTTTTTCTGCTGCGCGACCATGGTGATCCCCGTTGCCACAAAGAAGGCGAATAGCAGTAGGATCTCCGGCCGGTCGGCCGGGAAGTTAAAAAAGGCGTCTACAGAATAAAAGGCGATGCCGGAAGCGGCCAGGAAAAGCCAGCGGAACAGGTCGTCGCGGTCGTCCCTGGCCGAAAAGAACATCTTCAGGAAGGCCCAGGCGATCAGCGCAAAGATGGCCAGAAAACACAACCCTCCAATGAAGCCCGTTTCTGCGGTGGTCTCAATGAAATCGTTGTGGGCCTTGTACATATAGATGAAATCTTCGGAGCGCTGATTCTCGTATTTCAGCTCGATCACCTTCCAGTTGCCGCTGCCCACACCGAACAGTGGTTTTTCCTTCAGCATGTGCCACGACCACTTCCAGGCATTGATCCGTTTACTGGATGAACCTTCGAAGGTGCCGATCGTGGCCAGCTGCTCCCCGACACCCTGCGTATACCGGCTCTCCTTGTTTTTCGGATAGAGCAGCTCTCGTGTGCCCGAGAATGCCAGGTACGAGATGCCCAGGGCGAGCACATACGCACCTGCCATCCACAGGTATTTTTTTTGTTTGCCGCGCAAAAAGACGATCAGCAGGTAGGCCAGCACGACCACCGACAGGACGATCAGGCCCAGGTAAAACGCACGGGTGGCCATGAAAAAGACCGCCGCGACGCCTACCACCAGCCCGAGCCACCCCAGCGCCTTCAGCCATTTATTGCCAAAAAACATCAGCCACAGAGCAAAGGGCAGCTTCACAAAGATGGCCGAGGCCAGGATGTTCTTGTTGCTGTAAATGGTCTTGATATCCACTACCGACTTTATTTTTCCCTGTATGAACTCGTTGATATGGTAAAATACGGTGATGGAATCGTAGATCAGCATCCCGGTGAAGACAACGACGATCCATTTCAGGTAGCGCTGGTCGTGCATCAGGATGACCGAAAGGATGAACGCTGCCGAAAAGACCGTGAACACCTTGGTGAACTGGAACAGCGACTCGGTCAGGTTGATCGCGTTGAAGAACGAGAGCAGCGACGCCGCCAGAAAGCCTGCGTAGGCGATCCCCGGGCCGGTTTTGAAAAACAGGGCCATGGCCCCCGGTTGTCGCCTGATATCACGCTGGGTGAGCAGAGTGATGAATCCCACCAGGTTCATCAGCGACAGGGCCAGGAACTTGGGCGCATTGGTGTCGAACGTCGTCAGGTTGGGGGTATAGGTCGGGATAAGGATATAGGCCAGGACCACCAGTGTCAGAGGGATGTTCATGGAACGGATCCTGGAAAGGGCATTTGTGCCCCTGGTTTTTTTAACCTTCTTTTTTTTCATTTCTGTCGAGTACTTCGTAAACCGAATTATTGCTGTGAAAATCAGGTACCATTTCCTTTACCCTTCGGACCATTTCGAAATCATCACCCGTTTTCCATGCCGTTTCGATCTTTTTCATCTGCCCGGTCACAAGGTCATATTCCACAGGACTCACTTTAGCGATCATGATACGGGGGTGGTGGGTGGGGATCGTGTTCTCGTTGCTGCTCAGCAGCTCTTCGTAGAGTTTTTCGCCGGGTCGCAGGCCACAGAAGACGATCTTGATGTCCTTATCGGGTTGCAGGCCCGAGAGCCGGATCATGTGGCGGGCCAGGTCAACGATGCGCACCGGCTGTCCCATATCGAACATATAGATCTCTCCTCCTTTTCCCATGGCGCCGGCTTCCAGCACCAGCTGGCACGCTTCCGGGATGGTCATGAAAAAGCGGGTGATCTCGGGATGCGTGACGGTAACAGGGCCACCTTCCTCGATCTGCCGGCGGAACAGGGGGATGACCGAGCCGTTGGAGCCCAGCACATTGCCAAAGCGGGTGGTGATAAAACGTGTGTGACCTTCGCTGCGGTCGTTGACACTCTGCGTATAGATCTCCGCCGCGCGTTTGGTGGCGCCCATCACACTGGAAGCCCTTACTGCCTTGTCGGTGGACACCATCACAAATCTTCCGGTCTGGTAGCGGACGGCCAGGTCAGCCAGGCACTGTGTGCCGAAAACGTTCACCCGGATCGCCTCCCAGGGATTTTCTTCCATCATCGGCACGTGCTTGTAGGCTGCCGCATGGTAGATCAGCTCCGGCCTGTACTGTTCAAAGATGCGTTCCATCCGCGGGCCGTCACTCACATCGGCAAGGATTACCCGGGCTATCCTGCCGAAATCGGTAAAGGTCTGCCTGAACCGCAGCGTCAGGTCGTGAAGCGGCGTCTCAGCCTGGTCCACCAGAATGATGTTCTTCACCTTCAGGTGCATCAGCTGCCTGGCGATCTCACTGCCGATGCTTCCGGCAGCACCCGTCACCATCACCACCTTCCCCTGGTTCTCACCGGCCACCAGACTGTTCCTGAGCACGATAGGCTCCCGCTGGAGCAAGTCCTCGATCCGGACATTCCTGATCTGTTTGGCCTGGATCTCCCCGTTGATCCAGGATTCAATGGGCGGAATGTCCTTTACGGTGACATTGTACTGAAGGCAGGCATCCACGATCTGCCTTTTCTTT
>JAQUQD010000103.1 GCA_028716265.1 Bacteroidales bacterium
CGGCGATAGCCTTTGTACGTTCATAGGGAGTGAAAGGATCCGTTCCCGGGGCCATCTGTTCGCCGACGGGCTGGCCATCGAGGGAAGGACCGAAGACTCCGGCAGTGGAGGTAATCACAGCATGTTTCACCCCTGCCTGAAGGGCCGCATTCATGACATTGACGGTACCCCTGATATTGACCGTATGAAACTCACCCGGATCACGCGACCACACCCTGGCCAGGGCAGCCATATGTACTACCACATCACATGACCGCATACCTTCCGTCAGGGAATCCATATCGAGAAGATGTCCCTGTGAGGGCCGGATCTGTTTGTGGCGGATCGCAGCGGCTTTCCCCGGATTGCGGACCAGCGCATGCACCGTATGCCCCTTTGCAGCCAGCGCATGGCACATGGATACACCAATGAATCCGGTGGCTCCGGTGACAAATACGTTCATGATCCTTTGCTTTTGACCTCTAATCTCATTTCCGGGTGAAAATGGATGGAAAGGTATTCATTGGACAGAGCAAGGATCACATGAGAAAAATAAGCAACCCAGATCGTACCTGTTTTCAGCGTCAGAAGGCACAGGATCAATCCCATGGGGATGCTTGCAATGGTTTCCCGCGGGCCCTTGGGAAGATGCACCAGGGCATAGAAGGCAACATTCAATACAATGGAAGGCCAGATGCCCATGACAGGGATGCATAAGAACAACAGCACTCCCCTGAAAATGAATTCATATCCCAGCAGGTACAACGCCCATCCCAGAGAACTGGCCGCCAGAATGCGCGGAGTCCACCGCGCAATACGAATCTGGGGATACATGGCGAGATTGTCCGGTTTCCGTGCGGCAAACAGGTTGACCACGACGAGCACCGTCCCAAGTCCGGCGATCCACAAAAGGCTCTCTGGCAGGTTGTGCAATGAAACACCCACCTGCTTCAGTGACACGGGCAACGTCAGCATGGCGAGGGCAGGCAACAACCCAAGGAATACGAAACCGGTCAGTTTCTGGAAAAGGATCCAGCGGACTTTGGTTTTCTCTTCACCGTAGCGGCTTTCCATCCGGTTTCTCAGGGACAGGGATCCTGCAATGATCGAATAGGTCACATAACACAGCGTGAAAGCGGTGATGGCAAATGCCGGCAGCAGGTGGACGTTGTCAGGAATTGCAAACATATCCCCGGATTTGATACAGGATCGCCTGGGATTCACTGCAAAAATAGGGGTTTATCCTCAGATTGGACAGGGACGAATAAAATTACGTCCTGCAATTGACCGTCAGATATGTGTATCTTTGCTTGTCAAAGGATAGAAAGCGGTCATGAGAAAGATAACGGTGTTTGAGCTTAAAAGAAGGCTGGATGAGGGAGAGCGTCTCCAGGTCGTAGACATCAGGGAACGGACACAATACAATGAGTGCCATATACCGGGAGCCGTATGCTTACCCAGAAAAGATATCTTTGATCATCTGAACCAGATTGCCAGGGAGATGCCAGTCGTCATGTACTGCCGGTACGGGGCAAAATCCCCTCCCGTTGTCATCACCCTTGAAAATGATCACGGGATAAAGAACCTTCTTTCGCTTGAAGACGGCATCTATGCCTGGGCAAAAGAGATCGACCGCTGGATGCTTGACTTAATCTAACAATCCATGACGCCTTTACCTCCACTGGCAGAACAGCTTCGGCCACAGACACTGGAAGATTTCCTGGGTCAGGGGCATCTTACGGGGGAGCACTCCATTCTCAGGAAAGCCATTCAGACAGGCAACCTCCCTTCCATGATCCTGTGGGGACCAGCCGGCGTTGGCAAAACCACGCTGGCCCATATCATATCCAGGCAGTTGAGCCGCCCGTTCAACACCCTGAGTGCAGTAAGCTCCGGCGTCAAAGAGGTCAGGCAGGTCATCGAAGAGGCAAGGGGGAGCGCACAGCGCGCTATCCTTTTCATCGACGAGATCCACCGTTTCAGCAAATCGCAACAGGATTCCCTGCTCAGTGCGGTGGAAAAGGGGGTCATCACCCTGATCGGAGCCACTACCGAGAATCCTTCCTTTGAGGTAATCTCCCCGCTCCTTTCCAGGTGCCAGGTGTACATCCTGAAACCCTTCGGCAGGTCCGATCTCCGTATACTGCTCCAACGGGCCTGCTCCCATATCCGCCAGCACTACGGCATCACCGTGGTCATAAAGGAAGAAGAAGCCCTGATGCGGATCTCGGGAGGGGATGCACGTAAGCTGCTCAATGCCGTCGAACTGATCCTGAACGCAGAGAAGCCCGGACAAAAAGATGTCGAGATCACCAATGAGAAAGTCATCGAGGTGATCCAGCAAAACCTGGCTCTGTATGACAAGCAGGGGGAGATGCATTACGACATCATCTCCGCTTTCATCAAATCCATGAGGGGGAGCGATCCCAATGCCGCCGTCTACTGGCTGGCCCGGATGGTTGAAGCCGGAGAGGATCCCGAATTCATCGCCCGCAGGATGGTCATCCTGGCATCGGAAGATATCGGCAACGCGAATCCCAACGCCCTGCTGCTGGCCAACGCCTGCTTTGAAGCCGTCAGAAAGACCGGCTTCCCCGAATGCAGGATCATGCTTTCTCAGACCGCTATCTACCTGGCTTCTTCCCCAAAAAGCAATGCTTCGTACATGGCCATCGAGAAAGCCACCGAGCTGGTCCGGCAAACTGGCGACTTGCCTGTCCCCCTTCCCATCCGCAACGCACCGACCAGTCTGATGAAAGAGATCGGCTATGGAAAATCGTACAAATACGCCCACGATTATCCGGGCAACTTCGCCGAACAGGAATTCCTTCCTGACAGGATCAAGGGCACGAAGATCTATGATCCCCAGGACAACGCCCGGGAAAATGAACTTAGAAAATGGCTCAGGGTGCTGTGGAAGGGGAAATATGGGTACTAGTGGAGTCGGCAGTCAGCAGTTGGCAGTCGGCAATAGAACAATAAAAACAATTGAACAATAGAACAATTGAACAATAGAACAATAGGACCATGAACCTTCAAACCATACCAAAGATAAAATATACCGAAAAGGACTCGTTCTTTCTGATCGCTGGTCCTTGCGTGGTGGAAGACGGGATCATGCCGTTCACTATCGCCCAACAAGTTAAAGAGATCACCGACAGGCTGGAAATACCCTATATTTTCAAAGCCTCCTACCGGAAAGCGAACCGCTCCCGTCTTGACTCCTTCACGGGAATCGGGGATATCAGAGGATTGGAGATCATCGGGGCCGTGGGCAATGAACTTGACGTTCCCACACTCACCGACTTCCACTCGGCCGAAGAGGCAGAATTGGCTGCGCGGTATGTGGATGTGCTGCAGGTACCTGCGTTCCTGTGCCGGCAAACCGACATCCTGATTGCAGCCGCACAAACGAAAAAGTGCATCAACATCAAGAAGGGACAATTTCTCTCACCCGAAGCTATTCGTTTTGCCATTGAAAAGGTAAGGAATTCAGGCAATAACAACATCATGGTCACAGAAAGAGGGATCACGTTCGGTTACCAGGATCTGGTGGTTGATTTCAGGGGTGTTCCGCTGATGAAACGATTTGGTGTTCCGGTGGTTCTCGACGTCACGCATTCTCTTCAGCAGCCCAACCAGCCCTCAGGTGTCACCGGAGGCCTGCCGGAAATGATCGAAACGCTTGCCAAAGCAGGTATTGCAGCTGGTGTGGACGGGATATTCCTTGAAACCCATCCCGACCCCTTTGCAGCCAAATCCGACGGTGCCAACATGCTTGCGATGAACCAGCTGGAAGCACTGCTGGCCAAGCTGGTGAAGATTCGGAGGGCGGTGATGTAATCCATTTACCTCTCCCCCGTCGAGGCTGTGTCAAAATGAATGTTTTATAATCACTAGTATGAACCCCAGGGCAAGCCCTGGACCCTAATTCCGGCGCAAGCACCGGGGAATTAACCCTTTTACCCCTCCCCCGTCCCCTCCCCTGCGAGCAGGGGAGGGGTGCAGGGGTGGGGTACATTAAACCTGAATCCTTTTATCCTCAGAAGAACCTTAGGGTGGCCGCTCCTGCGAAGAATAACGATGTGGCGATCGTCATCAGGACGGCTGAAATGATCCACATGATCACGATGGCGACAATGGCGCTAACCACCATATATCCCACCCTGCTGTCATCGGGCGTCTTCTTGATGTCACCCAGACCGACATACATGATATAGATACCATACAGACCGAGGAGAGAGGCGACGATGCCAAGGAAGGGTACCAGGTACAGGATGCCGGCTACCCATACCGGCGTATAGGAATAGGCCACGAGCTGCATCGACCTGCCAAAATTTTTCTCCGATTTGAAAGAAGGTGCCAGGATGTCGATAATGAACGCAGCGATGAACACAGCCAGGATGGTGGTGATCAGCGAGATGATGCCTGACGACAGGCCCCATCCGATTCCCGACATGCCTGCAAAGCGTCCGACATGAAATCCAAACACCCCGAATCCGATGAACCGCGCAATGGCAGGAATCAGGGCAAGGGGCAAAACATAGGAAAAAATAAGGGACTGAGTGTTCGGCTCTTCGGCTGCGATCACCTTCCATTCATCCTTCGGTTTGAACAGAATGTTCTTTGCACGTTCAATTAGGTTCATGGTTTTACGTTTTTAAGGTTAAAAAACTAAAATTCCTATACTGAGGATAGTAATCGATCACTTAACGAACACGGACCTGCCTGACGGAACCGTCGAATGGGTGCAGCTGGATGTAAAACCGTGATGATGACGGATAACGGTTCTGGATACCCAGTTGATGGATGGGTATGGCCTGGTTGAACATATCGGTGTCCTTCCAGGTGATAGTTACATTGCACATTTGCGGTGTCCTGAAGATGAAGCCCTGTCCCGCCGTGGATTGAGAGGCAGCATCCTGTATGTGGGCAGCGCTGGGCGCATCGACAGGTTCGATCCTGATCATGACCGGATCGCCTGTCTGGCCACCCGAATGCACAAGTCCTCCGAAAGACGAAAAACGGCAGATCACTTCATCCTGACCAATCTTTTCAGGCACAGGGAAATAGGTCAGGCTAACCTGATAACTCTCACGCCTGATGGATCCCTTGAAAAGCGACAGGTAGGCCTCTTCCATCTCAACCAGTCGGGCATCCATGTATTCCATCGTCCCCTGATTGTAATTCACCTCCTGATAACCGGTGAGCAGCTTCAGACGGTCTTCGCGCACTGAGGTGATGGCATTGGCAGCTTCCCCCGCCCTTTCCTCCATCGTCTTATAGATCATTGATCGCTTGTAACTGATGTCTTTGAACGTGGAGGTATCGATAGTGACCATTTTGATGATGGTGTCAATCTTCAGGACCTGGTTGATGGTGGCATAATATCGAAATAGGCTTGCCTGCTGTTCCTGCCGGCGGGTCGTCGGCTCATCCGTCTTAACCACCTGCACCGCAACGGGTTGTGTCGGAAGCTCCATTCCCAGGGCTGCCTCCGCAAGGTATCCCTCCTCTGCGAAAACCAGGTGCAGTTCAAGAGGATCCTTGCTCTGTTTCTGCAGGAACTCCGCAAAATACAATTGTCCCGGGTCAGGACCCGTTTGTGCGTTACACCGGACCGCCTTCAGTTCGTAGTATCGTTCATTTACCGTGATCACAGTATCCAGTCCGAGAAACTTGTAGGCATACTCTGCATACGGTCCCTTGACCTTCTCCACGAGATCATAGCACACCTCAACCTGAAGCAAAGTCCCTGGGAGATAGTAGAAGCTACCTTCTTTTGTCATGAAGGCCGCCGGATCGGTCACCTTTGACACGTTCACCTGCGCCATGCAGGGGGAGATCAGGATAAACATCAGAGCAGACACCCAAAGGAATTGTTTCCCGTTCATCATAAAAAGCGATTAAGTACCAAAAGTAAAAAACTTTACAGGAATAACAAAGTGGTTTTTTTTAACTTTGCTACACTAAATGTGATACCTGTACTGATGCAGCAAAGGTTACTACGTTTATTTTCAGTCACCTGCATAGTTTTACTGGGCTTTTTCACAGTAATCTCCGGCTGTTCGGACAGATCCGGTCAGAAGGAGAAGCACCGGCCCAAAAAAAACATTCCGGCCATCACGATAACCGGTTCGCTGGAACTTTATCCCTTATTATCCCAGCTTGCCTTTGAATTCAACAGTGTATACCCTGATGTACGGATTGATGTAACGCCGGGTATCTCGTTGCAGGGGCAGCCGGATATTCTTTTCAGGATGATGGATTCTGCAAAACCTGTCAACACCATAAAAGAAAGCTCCTGGGACACCGCCCTGGTTTCATTGTCACTGGCTTACGACGCCATCCTGCCCTTCGGAAATGCAGCCAATCCTTACCTGAAAAAGCTCAAAGGCAAAGGGATCACCCAGAGTCAGTTCAGATACATTTTCCTGGATGCTACCCTGGATCACTGGGGGCAGCTTACCCAGGCAGATTCGTCGCACCGGATCAATCCATTCACCCGGACGGATCTTTGTGAGTCGGGTGAGATCTGGTCCTCTTTTCTGGGAACGGATCAGGTAAACCTCACCGGAACAGGCGTTTACGGTGAATCAGGAATGGTCATGGCCGTCAGAAAAAACGTCTACAGCATCGGTTACGCGAGCATGCGCTCTATCTTCGACCGGAAAACATTTGAGCCGATGGGTAATCTGGTGGTGATCCCTATTGATCTTGACAAAAATGGAAAGATCGATCTTTACGAGAACTTCTTCA
>JAQUQD010000104.1 GCA_028716265.1 Bacteroidales bacterium
CTGTTACCCGCCGGCAAGCAATCCCATTCATTCATTCCACTGGATGTCCGCCTTCAGTTCAACCTCCCCACCTACAGGGACCACGATGCAGTTTTCGCCTATCATTTTTATCGCCTTCTGCAACGGGCAGAAAGGATCCACCTGCTTTACAACACCGAACCTTCAGAACTGGGCGGAGGAGAGCACAGCCGGTTCATCACCCAGATCATGCATGAGCTTCCTGCTTATAATCCTGATATCCATATCCATTCAACATTGGCATCCCTGCCCCCCCTTGTTCATCCCACCAGAGATGAGATCCTTATCGAAAAAAACGGTCATGTGCTGAAACAACTGATCGGTATGGCAGAGACAGCATTTACTCCCAGCTCCCTCAATTCTTACCGGAACTGCTCCCTGCAGTTCTATTTGCAGTATGTGGCGAAAATTCCAGTCCCTGAGGAGTTCCAGGAAACCATTGATGCGCGGACTATGGGAACCGTCATCCATGAGGTGATGAGAAACCTGTATTCTCCATGCATTGACCAGGCTGTAACCCCCGGCATCATTGAGGGAATGCTTCAGCGCGTAGATGACCTTACCATGGATTGCTTTCGCAGGAACTGGCCCGAAAATGACATCGGGTTTGGTAAAAACCTGCTCATCGTCAATATTTCCAAAGTGCTGGTCAGGAATTACCTTCACTGGGAGAAGGCGTTTACGGATCAGCAGCAGAAGCAAGGTAATATACTGATAATAAATAAGTTAGAGGATTGTATCTACGCTGCGCTAGAAATCAGCTACAGGGGGAAGACCTTTCAGGTCAAAATCAAAGGTACGCCTGACCGCATTGACATGCTGGGCAAGACATGCCGTATCATTGATTACAAAACGGGCAGCGTCCGCAAAAGCGATCTGAGTGTCAGAACCTGGGAAAAGCTTGCTGTTGATCCCGATGCTGCCAAAAGTTTCCAGGTGCTGTTTTATGGATATCTTTTTCATACGTTGCATCCTGAGTTCTCCGGGGATCTGGAGTGCGGCATCATTTCCATCAGGACTCCCCGTTCAGGGCTGATGGCGGTCAGTTTGCTTGATAAGTCGAACCTGCTGGAATCCATGCCGCAGGTCAGGGAGATCATCACAGGTATACTGCAGGATATTTATGATCCGGATAAACCTTTTCGCAAGACGGACGATGTCAAAAACTGTGAATACTGTCCATTCAGGAGGATATGTATGCGTTAGGCAATCCGGTCACCTGAGGTTGAAGTCCTTCTCGCTGAAGATGATGGCTTCGTAGGTATAGATCTCTGCCTCTTTCCAGCCATCCCAGCCGATGCCTGCTTTGTCGCGCGCACAGTGACCAAGGAATTCCTCCAGGGTCCATCCTGTTTCCGTGGCGACCTGCGGCAGGAATGTTCCGTTGGCGAATCCTTTTTTAATGTAGATCCCATGTTTTCCGAGGATGATCTCATCGATGTTTTCGATCTTCTTTAAGGGCGTTAGGACGGAGATCTCGATGTCGATCTGATCGAGTTCATCCGGCTTGACCGGGGGGAACCGTAAGTCCTGGGTGGAGGAGGATACTGCCATATCCTGGACCACTTTGTATAATGGTTCATCGGCATTGAACCGCCCGATGCACCCTCTCAGGTTGCCATCTTTGTGCAGGGTCACGAATGCACCGCTGTGGACCTTGAGATCATCAGTCAGTTTCTCAGCGCCCACAGAAGGAACAGTGCGTTTTCTTACATAGCTTTCAACAGTCTCCCTTGCTATCTGCAACAGCTCCTTCCTGTCTTCCGGATTGGCCAGGAATGTTCCTGATGTTTGAGAGCTATTGCCTTTCATGGAAACTGCCAGCGCATAGTATCCCACCACCCGGTTCTTATCGCCATAGGGAGTGTCTCCGGAATTCTTATAAAGGATCGGGGATATCTCGATCAGGTCGTTGCCTTCTGTCATGTAGAGCAGCGTCAGGACGGAGGTCCAGCCGCAGATGCTGGTCGCCAGGTTGGGGATGTTCTTATCCGTATTTCTTTTCAGTGTCTGAAGAAATTCCCTCGGATCATTCAGCAAAATGGCGTTGGCAGTGGCGATATCCACGGTCATGGCATCCTGGTACGACGGGTAGTGCGAAAAGTCTGTGCTGATGACAAAAAGATTCTCCTCATTCAAATAGGGCTTTAAAATAGAGGCTATCTCCTTACAAACCTGCGTTGATTGGCTCCCAATAATGATGGGTATCAGAGAAATATCCTCACTCAGCACGTACTGAAGGAAGGGGAGCTGGACCTCCAGGCTGTGCTCATAAGCGTCGGCTTCCTTATCGATGGTGAAGACCTCATGCTCATCGACCAGTTTTTTTGCCAGTTCACGGTCGACCGTCACTGTACCGAGCGGAGTCTTATAGTTCCCCTTGTAATAAACGGAAGCCCCGCCCATGTACTTTACATGGCTCGAGCCGATCAGGAAAATATGCTTGTATTTCTTGTTCCTGTCGATCTGGTTAAACGCAGAGGCCGCAACTTCACCCGAATAAACATAACCTGCATGGGGAGAAATGACCGCCACAATATGTTCATTTTTCTTTTGAACCGCATTGCCGAAGAGCGTCTTCAGGTCTGTTCGCAATTCTTCGGGACGACCTGAATAAAATTTCCCGGCAGCGTAGGGTTCACGGTCTATGCAGGTGTCCTTCCCCTCTTTGTTCTGAGGACTGCAGTGGGTATGGAAGATCATAAGGGTGGAAATTAACAGGATATTAACTTTATGGACTCGCATATATTGCTTATTTTCGTATGTTGCTCTCCGGACTGAGATTACTACAAATATACAAAATGATAGCCAGAAATAAAAGAGGACTGATATTTTCGGTGATGACTGCCGGGTTCACTTCGATCACGGTACAGATCATTCTGCTCCGTGAGTTCCTGGTGATCTTCAACGGCAACGAACTGGTATACGGGATCATCCTGGCCAACTGGATGTTGCTTACCGGAGCGGGTTCTTTTCTTGGGCGGCGGGCCGACAAAATGAGAAATCCCGGCAGGGTGATCCTGTTGATCCAGCTGTTGATGGGCATTTTGCCGGTGGTCATTGCATTTCTTCTGTATTCCTTGAGAGGACAGCTATTTATGCCCGGTAAAATGATGAGCGTGATCGAAGTATTCTATCTATCCTTCCTCTTATTGCTTCCTTTTTGCCTTATTTCAGGAGCCTTGTTTACGATCCTGTGTTCAGTCCTGTCAGCCGGGGATGGGAAAAACCGCATCGGGAGCGTATACGGGCTGGAATCCATTGGCAGTATGACGGGAGGCACACTATTCAATTTCCTGCTTGTCTATTACCTTGATACGTTCCAGTGCCTGGCCATCGTAATAGCAGTCAATCTTGCGGCAGCGCTCATCACGTCGTTTACGCTGAAAGGTAATTGGAAGTACGTCACTCTTGTGATAGTAGGCTTGCTGGTATTCATCATGGTCCGCTTCGATCCGGGAAACAGGGTACTTCATTATCTATTTCCGGATCAGCAAGTGGTGCAACAGAAAGAAACGCCTTATGGCAAACTGGTCGTGACACGCACCGATGACCAGCTGAATGTATACGAGAATGGGGTGGTGCTCTTCACTACCCATGATGTGGCAAGGGTGGAAGAGTCGGTCCATTATGCAATGGTCCAGTGCCCTGATCCGGAGCAGGTGCTTGTGATCGGCGGAGGAATGACAGGGGCGCTGGATGAGATCCGTAAGTATACTGTCGGGCGTGTTGATTATGTGGAGATCAATCCCTGGCTGGTGAAGGCCGGGGAAACGATGTTCGGGCAGGTCAGCGACACTACGGTACATATCCATATTCAGGATGCCCGGTTGTTTGTCCATCATACGGATGAACGATTTAATGTTGTTTTGATCAATCTTCCGGAACCTTCGACGGCCCAGTTCAACAGGTATTATTCCGTTGAATTCTTCAACATACTGAAGGACAGGTTGAGTGACGGCGGAGTTGTTTGCACGGGGCTGGCCTCTTCAGCCAATTACATGAGCGAAGAGGCCCTGAAAACCAACTCGGTTCTTTATAATTCGCTGTGCTCTGTTTTTGGGCATGTCATGATGATTCCAGGTGGACGAAATTTTTACCTCGCGTCCGACTCGGCCCTGACCTGCCGCATTGCGGAAAGGATTGACCAACTGGGCATCGCCACCGTTTATGTGAACCGGTTCTATCTGAACGATGATCTGATCAGTGCCCGTGGGCAGCAAACGATCAGTAGTCTGGATACCGGTGCAGGGGTGAACCGGGACTTCAAACCCGTTGCCTATTACCACCAGCTCCGGCTCTGGCTGAGCTATTTTCACACCGGGATCACAGCGCCCCTCATCATCGCTCTTGTCCTCCTGATCCTGAGCGTGGCCGTTATGAATCCAGTCAGCCAGGGGCTGTTCAGCGGCGGGTTTACTTCCGCCTCTGTTGAATTCATCCTGATCATCGCATTTCAGATCATTTACGGATATGTCTATCAGGCAACAGGAGTGATCATCATGACTTTCATGGGGGGACTGGCCCTTGGCTCACTGTTCGTATATCGCTGGCTGACGCGGAAGGATATCCGGTCATTCACACTGATCCTGCTTGCTTTTGCAGTTCTCTGTATCCTGCTTCCATTTATGGTAAAAGGGATCGCTTCAATGCAGGAAAAGACCGTCGTGGTGTATGCTTTCTTTTTTGTCCTGATCATGATCTTCTCCATTCTGGCGGGTGTGCAGTTCAAGATATCCTCTTTGCTTTCCACCCAGCAGCCAGGCAGACTAGCAGGCAAACTGTATGCGGCCGATCTGGCCGGTTCCGCCTTTGGCGCACTGCTTATGGCTGTGTTTCTGTTGCCCCTGCTGGGCGTCGAATGGTCGTGCCTGATCCTCGGCACGATGAACCTACTGGCGGCGGGTAATGTTTATTCTAGGCGTGGGGGCTACAGCTTCAATACTTGAACCCCTACGGGGTAATTCAAGCTGCAAGCTACAAGCTTTTTTGAATTTCTCCTCTCCCCTCTCCCTCTGTGCCTCTGTGCCTTGTAAAATGAACCCCTTTTATGTGTATTTTTGTTCTGACGATTCGAACTGCTAAGCATGGACAACCGAAAAATGACCAAGCGTGAATTTCTGCGCTACAGTTTCTGTGGCGCCTGCGGAATGGCGCTGGGTTTTACCTTTATTGATTCCATCGCCGGTGAGATCATCCGCCCGGTTAGAAGCCTTTCACCGGTCGCGCCGGACAAGCTTTGGAAATGGAGCAAGGAGGCCAGCTTTTACATCCAGACACCCAGGGGGATCAAATGTCTGATATGCCCCAATGAATGCGTGATCACGGCTGATAAGCCGTCGATCTGTCAGAACCGTGAGGTTTTTGACAATAAGCTCTATACGGTCGCCTATGGCAATCCTTGTGCGGTGCATGTAGATCCGATCGAAAAGAAGCCGCTGAATCATTTTTTGCCTTCATCGTTTTCCTACAGCATTGCCACGGCGGGATGCAACCTGAAGTGCCTGAATTGCCAGAACTGGAGCATTTCACAGGTGAGTCCCCGCCAGACACGCAACTACGATCTCATGCCTCAGCAGGTGGTGGAGGAATGCATCCAGAACCAATGCACCTCGGTTTCCTATACCTATTCAGAACCTGTCACTTTCTACGAATATACTTTCGACACTGCGACAAAAGCGAAGGAAAGAGGGATCAGGAATGTGATGGTCACTGCCGGATACATCAACGAGAAGCCCCTGAGGCAGTTATGCCGTGTGATCGATGCGGCCAATGTCGATCTGAAATCCTTCAGCGACGAGGTATACATGATGCTCAACGCCGGTAGCCTGCAACCCGTACTGAATACGTTGAAGATCATGAAGGAGGAAGGAGTGTGGCTTGAGATCACCAACCTGGTGGTGCCTACCTGGACGGATGATCTGGAGATGATCCGTGCGATGTGTCAATGGCTCCGGCAGAACGGATTTCAGGACACCCCGTTGCATTTCAGCCGGTTCCAACCCCAGTATCAGTTGCCCAACCTTCCTCCCACATCGCAGTCTACGCTGTCAAAAGCGCGTGAGATTGCTATTGCTGAGGGGCTGCATTATGTGTATATCGGCAACGTACCGGGAGATACCTCGAGCAATACGTTCTGTCCGAAATGCGGGAAGATGCTGATCGAGAGGAAAGGGTTTACAATTACAAGGAACGATGTTGTTAATTCGCGGTGCAAGCATTGCAGTGAGGTGATTCCGGGTGTATGGAAATAGAATGAAATTTTTTTTTATTTATTCATTCTATTGTTGTATCTTTGCGCTCCCAAAATCATGATTTTAATCTTTGGATCGTGGTGCGGTAGTTCAGCTTGGTTAGAATACATGCCTGTCACGCATGGGGTCGCGGGTTCGAGCCCCGTCCGCACCGCATCTTTTCAGTTAAACCCTTGATCATCAAGGGTTTTTTTATGGGGGTGCGCAAAAAGGTGCGCAACAAATGGGTATTTGCTCGCTGGCGGGCGGGGTTTTTTTCATCTCACCAGAATCAATTTTCCGTTCACTGTCTGTTGTTTGTTAATTGTCAGATGATAGAAATATACTCCTTCAGATAATCCTTTAACATTCCACTGCACCTGGTGTTTACCTGCAGGTTGTGTTTCATGG
>JAQUQD010000105.1 GCA_028716265.1 Bacteroidales bacterium
TGATCTTCGCCGTATCATCGTATCTGAAATAAACGTAAACGGCATCCACCGGGGCATAATGAACAAGCTTCCCATGGTGGATACACGGTGTTCCCTTCCTCCATGCCAGCAACTTTTTCACGAACTGTTGTACCTGGATCTGTTCAGGTGAGAGCCCTGCTCCGGTGAATCCACTCACGCTGTCATGAAGCCAGCCTCCCGGAAAATCACCCCGGATCGCTCCATGATCTGCAGTTCCCGGATTTGCCATCAGGATCTCTGTCCCGTAAAAGATCTGGGGGATGCCCCGCATGGTCATGATATAGGCCAAACCCATTTTGAACAGATCCATATCTTCATTGACTTGTGTGAAAAAACGGCTCATATCATGGTTATCCGGGAAAATGACCAGGTTGTACGGATCAGCATATAAAAAATCATTGGCCAGGGTCTCATAAAGCCGGATCAGGCCATCGGACCATATAGCATCATTTTCCGTGAGTGCCCTCACCAGGGCAAGCTGCAGCGGGAAGTCCATGAGGCCTGACAAACAGGATGTGTAACCGTCGCGGTTGGTTTTTCCTTTTTGCCAGTAGGAAACGATCGCTGGATTCTCACTCCATTCTTCACCAACAATGTTGAAATGGGGATACTCGGCCATGATCCTGCATGACCAGTGGCTCATAAAATCCTTGTCCGGATAGGAGTATGTATCCTGTCGAATACCGGCAAGGTGGGCGTACTCGATCCACCAGATGGAATTCTGGATCAGGTAAGTTGCCAGAAAGGGGTTTTGCTGGTTCATATCGGGCATGGATTCAACAAACCAGCCATCCGGGAACATTCGTTTATCAGAGGGGGATACGTATGGATCCTGAACCGTGGAACGCAGATGATTGGTACGGATGTACCTTCCGCTGCCATGGATCCAGTCGTCCGAAGGCAGGTCCTGCATCCACCAGTGAGCGGATCCGCAGTGGTTGGCAACCATATCCATGATGAGGCTTATCCCTATCCCTGATGCCATTTCTCCCAGCCGGGCATAAAGCTCATTGGTTCCAAACCTGGGATCGATCCTGTAGAAATCCGTGATCGCATAGCCATGGTACGATGTCCGGGGCATATTGTTTTCAAGGACCGGATTCAGCCAGATGGCTGTATATCCCATATCAGCGATGTAATCCAAATGGTCGATGATCCCCTGCAGGTCGCCGCCGTGGCGGCCGTCTTTGTTGGTCCGGTCAGCTGTATCCGGATAACCAGCCACATTGTCATTGGAAGGATCACCATTGGCAAAGCGATCGGGTGTGATCAGGTAGATGACATCGGATGGCCCAAATCCCTCCCGCTGGGATGAACCGGGTTCCCTCTCCATAAGTTGATAAAGATAAGTGACGAGCGTTATATGATCACGCTGAAAGGAGATGACAACATGTCCCGGTTTAGCATCTGGTTTAATTTCCAATGAAATGAACAGATAGTTCGGATTTTCTGTGCGCTCCGTCCGCAGGATGCTGACACCGGGAAATTCAATTACCGGTGACAGTTCAGCGATTCGTTCCCCGTATACCATCAGCTGGAGCCCCGGATCGTTCATCCCGATCCACCAGAACGGAGGCTCAATACGCGAAATGGAATATTCCTCAGCAGAAGAGAAGGGCATCCAGAAAGATAGACAGAGGCCCAGGCATAATAGTCTGCTCATCATGATGGTTAAAGGTTTCACAGTTCCCAGCTGACCGTGAGATGATCGTAGCCGCGGATATAGCAATTCGCAACACTGTAGGTGACAGGATAGGATCTGCCCTGCTGTGCTTTAACGGTCAGCAGGATGGTGGAGTTCGCCGGGATGTGGATCCGTTCAGGTGACACAGACGCATCTGCTTCATTGACCGTCATAAGCGTAAAGTTGATGTCCGATGCATTCGACAGGTAATAGGACCGTTGCTTATCGGTCTGTTGGAACGGCTGGCTCAGGGTGACCGATTTCAGTAACAATTCCCTGAGCCAGGTTTCCTGTCCTATCAGCGTATCCTCAAACCATCCCACAGTACGGTGCGCCAGCAACGCTTCCCGGATGGATTCAACCGTACGTTCCTTTGCAAAGACCAGGGCCACCAGCCGGTGCCTGACACCTGCATATTCCCTGTAGATATCGGCAGGCTCATGGATATCCGAATTGCAGAGCACGGTGAGGTTCTTATCCATGCACCAGGTCAGGGCCTCGGGATACCATTCGCCATAATTGCCCACTTCGATGCCGTGGATCAGGTTTTTGACCAGCAGATCGGTGTGGACATGAAGGTCGCATTTGAGGGTCTGATAACCCATAATATCCGGAAAACGGATCTCTTTCCGGACGAGCTGCTGGGAAAAACCAAACGTATTAATGAACAGTAATCCAAAAAGAATGAAAAGCACTGGATATCTTCTCATCGGTTAAGAGTTTTGATGATTTCAATTCGTCTTTTTTTAAGATCAAATAGCAAAAAGCAAAAGTAATTTTTGCTATGTGATCTTAGATCTCCTCAAACCTCCCCTGGAAGAACCGCAGATGTTCAGGTTCGTACGTAAACTGCAGACCCCGGATGGTATGCCGTTTTTCGTAAAGCTTGATAATGCCTTCAGCGACCGCTTTCATGTGGTCGCGGGTATAGACGCGGCGGGGGATGGTCAGGCGGACGAGTTCCAGGGCGGGGCGAAAGTTCTGCCCCGTGACGGGATTCCGTCCCTTGCTGACATTACCACGCTCCATGGCCCGCACGCCCGTTTCAATGAAAAGTTGTGCTGCCAGCATCTGCGAGGGGAACTGATCCTGGTCGAGGTGCGACAGAAAGGCACGTGCGTCGAGAAAGATCGCATGACCGCCATACGGCAGCACAATGGGGATTCCCGTCTGATGAAGCAACTCTCCCAGGTAGGCCGTCTGTTCGATGCGGGAGTTGATATAGGCATCGTCGACCATTTCGCGAAGTCCCTGTGCATGAGCCGCCATGTCGCCGGCTGAGGTACCGCCGCTGCAGTAGGTCCCCTCAAAAATACCAAGCATCTGAAGACCCTTCCTGTACCATTGTTCATTATCCCGGAAGAGCAGGCAGCCTGAAAGGTTGGTCAGCATGTCCTTTTTGCTGGAGATAGTTGCCCCGTCGCCATAGCTGAACATTTCCAGCAGAATATCGGCAACCGGCACATTCCGGTACACCGGATCGTTCCGCTGAATGAAACAGGCATTCTCCGCACAACGGGTGGCATCGAAGAATACAGGTATGTTCCTGGTCTTACACCAGGTGTACACTTCCTTAATATTATTCATGGAAACAGGGAGTCCTCCTGCCAGGTTAACATTAAATTCATAGGAAAGGTAGGATAGTTTTCTCCCTTCCGCACTGGCTTTTTTGTAAAGGGCTTCCATCTTGGAAAGGTCGATATTCCCCTTCCATGGAAACGTGCAGGTGGTCTGGTGCGCTTCATCCACAATGACATCCACAAAGGTTCCTCCGGCCATTTCCTGGTGTTCGCGGGTGGTGGTGAAGTACATGTTGCCGGGGACGTAGTCGCCCTTCTGGATGAACATCTGCGACATGATATGTTCTGCCGCCCGTCCCTGGTGGGTCAGGATGATGTATTTATGGCCGTATATTTTCTGGGCGGTAGCTACCACTTCCAGATAGGCATCCGGTGTGGCAGGGGTTTCTTTTGCGCGCAGGTAGGCCATCCATTGTTCAACGCTCATAGCGCTGGTACCGGAGTCGGTCAGAAGATCAATGGTCACATCCTCCGATTTCAGCAGGAAGGTATTGTAGCCGGCTTCCTGCATCGCCCTGAGCCGTTGCTCCCGGGTATCCATCCCTACATGTTCGATGGAATGGATCGTGTAGGGTTCGCAGGTAAACCGGAAGGATTCCAGTTCGGGGATGATCCATTCAAAGCATGCCTCAAAGGTGAAGGTGGGCTGGTTGATGGGATCCAGAGGAGTGATGAGATCCCGCTGCTCATACAATTTCACAATGACTTCCCCGATCTGTTCCAGTTGAGTGTTCATGAAAGCTCTCCGCGGAATGAGCACCGGTAATAGGTTGTCTTTCCAGTATATATCTTCCAGATGGCATCGTACACCGGAGATCAGATACAGAGCGGCAGCCAGGGTCTGGGCCGCAACCGGCCCGGCTTGCTGTAAAAACTTGCTGGCACACAGGTAAACTCCGTTATAGCCCCGGATAAAGGGTACTTTCCCTTTTTCGAGCACCCCAGCCAGAACCGACACCTGGTAGTCCATCCACTCAGCATGCAGAGGATCAGCCATTTCCCTGAGGCCGGTGGCCACTACTTCCATGGTCCTTCCGGCCATGCCGCCATAAGTATGCAGCCCCTCAAAGATGACAACGACATTCTGATAATGCTCATGATCTCTCGGATCATTGCTGGCAAGAAATCCCCCGACGTTGCTCATGGAATCCTGTCCTCCATCGAAAAGGAGCGTGTGGCATGCTCCAGCCAACGTTTGGATGAAAGAGCTAACTTTCCTGTTCTTGAAAGCAGGATCATTTTGAATCATATAATGGGCAGCTTCAACGATGCAGGAACCATCGAGAATGAACTTCACCTGATGCTCATCAGCAAGTTTTTTGATTCCTTCCAGGTTTGAAAGTGATATCGGACGGTATCCCTCCCCATCCAGGTCAATATAGATCATGGCCACTTTCCCTTTGTTCTGTCTCAGGATGCCCGCAAGGTGCTGAAGATCAATATTACCCGTATACCGGGGATCGGGATCCGTTTTGAGTAACAGACATTCTCCTCCGAATGCCTGAAAGGTGGGAAAAGGAATTTCCGTATTGCCTGCCACTATCTTCCGGTTGGTAAGATGCACATAGCTGAGCAGTTTTAAACCGCCGAAAGTATTATGTACCGGGCACACATTGCCCAGTGCAAACACATCCCGGACAGCCTCGGTGAGCTTATAAAAATTCCTTGCCCCTGCATAGGCTTCATCACCTATGAAGAGATTCCCGACCTGTTCCTGGCTCATGGCTGAGCTGCCCTGTGCTACCATATCAAAGGCTACCTGGCTGGAGGGTAACAAATCAACATTGAAACTGGCATTTCTCAGGGCCTTTTTCCTATCCGGCAGGCTTTTGAACCGGATGTTCCTGATCGACTTGATTTTATAAGGCTCGTGCAGTATCATCGTTTTCCTTTCTCTTTTAATTAAATATAATTAGTTTAAGGACAATATGTTATGATTGATTTCATCCACGCGGAAGCCTGTCGTTCTCAACAGATTATCGGATTTTCAAATGTAACAAAATTTCAGAAAACCACAAAAAGGAAAACTTTTTTCATCGTGACCACAGCGATCACTAAGGTTTATCCCTTTATCTTTGGGGAGAATTGAGGGAATGAATTGCAGAAGAAATCACATGTTTTTATGTCCCCGGGAAAAATCGTCTTATTAACATTTGCCCTGATGATGCTGGTCTCAGACAGGATCAGCAGTCAGGCAAAAGCGGAGTACACGCACTGGTCCCTCGCCCATATTTTGAGTGATTACGAGGAAGCGCCCATTTATGATGCTTATATAACGGGAGGACCTGTTATCGAGCAGCTTGATTCCCTGGGGGGGATCCTGAACTTTTACCTGACGCCGCAGGTCAACCGTGATTGCAGGCAGGCTTTCCGGGTCGGGTGGCTGTTTGGACAACCTGTTCAGGACCTGGAGGAGGAAAATACGGTGGGGGTGACTGTGTTCAGCTACCCAATGATGGATACAGTGAAAGGGATGCTGGACTGTTACCGTAGCGCAAAAGAAGCTGTGCATGATGATGAGGAAGTGAAGATACGCTTTATGGGGGGAAATTCACCTGGACTCGCCAGCCAGCGTGAGCTGGCTTTTTACTGGGAGCAATCTTCACCGGACCTTTTCAGGGTGGATCAGGTGGCAGAGGCCGCATCCGGCAGTGACCGGTCACCTGGTTCGGGATCCTTCATCGTTGGGGACCTGGATCAGGATCCTTCCGGGGCCAGCATTGCCTTTGGCACGTTTACCCTTGAAATCTGGAAAGAAGGAGTATTTTCTTTCAGGATTCTATACCTCTTTGACGGAAAAGAGTCAGATATTTCGCCGGCCGGAACTCATCGTTTGTTACTCGATAAACTCATGGTGGAGCACAGTGTTACCGGGAGCAGTGGGGCGCCGGTGATGAATATTTCGTTGGCCGGCCTGCTGGAACAGGCGGTTGGCCATCGCGTTCAGATCATCGTTCATTTTCTGGATCAGTATCGCAGGCCTCTGCCGGGCATTGA
>JAQUQD010000106.1 GCA_028716265.1 Bacteroidales bacterium
ACGAGCGGATTCATTTCCTTTGCTCCTGCAATGAATGCATTGGTCAGTCGATTGACCTCCGGGATCGGTTTGGCTGCTACGATCCCGATCCTGTTCTTTTGCGTGACGATGCCTGCTGCCATCCCTGCCAGATAAGCTGGCTCATGGATAAGGTTGTCGAAGACGGAAAGATTCTTTCCGTTGGGTCCCTGGCCTGATCCGAAGAAGAACGGGGTTTCCGGGAAATCATTTGCAACCTCCCTGACCACCTGCTCCGATCCGAAAGCATCACCGGCGATCAGGTCATAGCCTTCAGCACAATGCCTTCGGAGAATGGATTCAAAGTCGTCATAGCCCACATTTTGAGCAAAAGTATAGCTGATACCGGATTTTTCACGGGCATCCAGGAAGGCACTGTGTACCGCCCCTGTCCAGGGTTCCTCTACGGATACAGGGAAGATTGCGAATACCTTCAGCATGGTGTCCCGGGCACCCATGCTTTTCTGTCGTTCCGTTTTTGGTGTCTGGTCACAGCTGCTCAGTGCGATGAAAAACAGCAACATCCCGGTGACAAAATACAGAGTGATCTTTTTCATGGTCACAGTATTAAAAATTCCAAATCCCAGACACCAAATTCCAAACAAATCCCAATTTCCAAATTCCAAAACTGCTGACTGCTGACTGCTGACTGTTTACCGCCAACCGCCTTGCAATTTCACAAATAAACTTCAGAAATCAAAAATCAACACTCCTTTGTTCGTAAATCCTTTTAAGAGCTGGTTCAGGGGTTAAGGTTAAGAAGCCGGTTTGGTGGAGAGGTAAGGTCTAGTGCAAATAACCCTCATCTTGACCTCTAAACCAAACAGGCCTCCTTACCATTACCTCTAAACTAATAATAATTTGCCTTTCCCGTCATATTTCACTATATTTGTTTCGTTTTCAGTAACTTCTATTATTAACTTAAACCAGGAAATGCTATGAAAACACTGCTAAAACTCGCCATGATGGCCATGGTTGCCATCATTACAACCTCAGTGTTTGCCCAGGAATGGACGAAAGAACAAAAGGAAGTCTGGCAGGTGGTGGAGAATAGCTGGCTCAAGTGGAAAGCCGGCGATGTTGACGGTGCCACTGCCGCTCTGCATCCGAAATACCAGGGATGGGATGAAGAATCTCCCTTACCCATGGACAAGGATGCAACCATCCAGTGGTTCAGGTCAATGAAAGAAAGGATGACCGTGGATTGGTACATGCTCAATCCGGCCCGTATCGCTGTCACGGAAAATGCAGCTGTTGTCCATTACTATTATGCTTTTTCTATGACCTATACTTCCGGTGACCAGAAGAAGCATGAGGCAGGTGGCGGGAGGTACGTTGAATTTTATGTGAAAGAAGGAGGGAAATGGCTATGTCTGGGGGATATGTCGCTGGAGGAGGAAGAGGATGATGAATAACCAACATTCGAACATTCGAAGTTGAAGGAGAAGGGAAAGGCGAAGGAGATTGGCGAAAGGATATGCGAGAGATGATTTACGGCGTAGCCGTTAAAGTATGGTAGTGCCATCGGCACGACAGTATGATAGTCATTGGTCGTTGATCAATGAATCCATTTCGGCGATGCGTTGTTGGATCCTGGCAGCATCGGTGGAACGGATATCAAGGAATTTCCGGTAATATTCCCTTGCCGTTTTATAGTCACCGATTCCGCGATAGATTTCACCCAGGCGGAAAAGGGCATTCAGCGATGTTGGGTACAGGCCCAGCTGGTACATAAATACATCCTGGGGCTGTTGCGTTTTACCCCGCTGAAGGAGTTCATCCCCTTCAAATGTCAACATGTGCTCGGGAGGGTCGACCAGGAAACCATAGACTGCTGACCGCTCTTGATAGTAATCAAGAATATCCTGCAGCGAATCAGCGTGGAATTCTTCGGGAAGCCTGTATTCAGGGAAGAGTGTTCTCAAAGCGGCAGTGAAGGGTAAAGGAGGGATAAAATAGCCGGAGGGCTCCCGGATATCCAGCATAAATCGAAAACCTGCTGTTGTTTTTATTCCGGGCATTTCAGCAAATCGTTCAATGTAGTTCAGATCTTCAGGGCGGTCATCCTTTTCGCAGGAAACATAGTAAAGATGCCTTAGTGTGTCAGCCGAACCAAAGAATTCCTCTGCTCTCGGGTAAAGCTTTTCAGCGTTCTCTGGATTCATAAATGGGTTCTGTGCGATCGTAGCATTGAAGAGTGCTGGTCCCATCATGAGTGAATAGAGGCTGAACACAGCTGCAGCCTGGGGTGCGGCCAGTATCCTGAATTCTTTGGTCCTGTAATTCTTATCGACATAAGGAATTACCTCCTCCCCGAGAAACCGCTGAAAATCACCTGCTCCGCCACCTTCCGGAGCCCATTGTGAAGCGTATGGTAGAAGGTCGCGGTAACGGTTGGTATTCGCCACTCCAATGGTGATCAGGGGTGGGGTCTCACCGGTTCGTCCCAATTTTTCGGTGATGCTGACAGCATCGGTAAAGTAATTGTAAAGGTCCACGTACAGGAGAATCATCACAGGATAATCCAATCGGGTATCTTCATACCCTTCGGGCAGGTGGACCCATAAAAGGCGGTCTTCTTGTAAGATATCTGAATGGATGGTCCTGTATGTTCCCAGCGTGATGGATTCGCCATCCTGCTGGGCGATGGCCAGATCGCTCCTGAGTGCTCCCGGATCAATGTCCATTATCCAGATGTTAGAACTGCCGGATCGTGTACTGGTAAATGCCAATTTCGTTTCATCAGGCGACCAGGCGGCCAATCCCTCCTGAACCGGATCAAAAGTAAGCTGCCGGACGGGGAACCGGTCCTGTCCGGACAGACCGTTGGTCAGGAGGAGCATGACGGCAACCGGAAGAAGGATATTTTTCATAAGAAACTGAAATAGTTGGTGATGGATGTGTAAATATATAAATTTTTTGCATAAATCAATCACCAATCTGTAGTTATTTGATTTTCAGCTTCAGGTTTTCTACATTTGCTACTTATTCGATAATTTCCTATTATTAACACAATTCATGCAGTCCATGAGAACAATCGTTAAATCGGTAATGGTGGCTGTGATGACCTTTGGGGTCACGCATCTTTTCGCCCAGGAATGGACAAAAGCACAGCTGGAAGTATGGCAGGTGGTGGAAGAGAGCTGGACCTGCTGGAAAGCCGGCGATATTGCCGGCGAACTCGCGATCATTCACCCGAAATACCAGGGATGGAGCACGGAGGAGCCTGTGCCGCTGTCAAAGGAGACCCTCTCGCAGCTGTATTATTCCATGAAGGGTAACCTCAAGCTGGAGTCTTACCTGTTGAATCCCGCCCGTATCGTGGTGCTGGACGATGCCGCCGTGGTGGACTATTTCTTCAGGTATACCGTTTCTTTCACATGGGGTGACCAGAAGAAGCAACAGGAAGGCTATGGGAAGATGGCAAAATTTTATGTCAGGGAAGGCGGCAAGTGGATGCTGCTGGGGGATATGAGCGTTCATGAGGAAAACGTTAAAGAATAGCCATTACTGATTAGCCAGGTAGAGGGAGAAGTGAAGGGAGAAGGAGATTGGCGAAAGGATATGTGAGAGATGAATTACGACTTAGCCGTTAAACTTTTAAAGTCGTAGAAATGAAAAAGTGGATTTATTTCATCATATATATCATCATTGCAGTTGTAGCCTGTAGGAAGGAAAATGATGAGGAGGTCAGGTACGGAAGTCTAGAGGGGTATGTGATGAATGATTACGGGCAGCCCCTTGAGGGGGCCATGATAACTGTTTCCAATATGGTCAGGGAATCCACCGTTAGTGGGTGGTTTTTCTTTACCAGCATCCCCGTAGGAAGTTACGATATTACCGTGACAAAAGTATCGTTCCTACCTCAGGTTCGCCATGTCATTATCAAAGAAGATGAGGTGAGTACGCTGGATGTTGTCCTGGTAGCCGGTGAACCAAACCTTGAAGTGTCGGATTCCCTTTTGGAGGTCCGCTATTTCGCCGGACATGAAATGATAACGGTTACTGCCAATGCCACATGGCAGGTGGATGATGACTGTCCGTGGCTGGAATGCTCGCAGCAAAGCGGTATAGGCAACGCGAAGCTTACGCTGACCTGGACAGAGAATGCCGGTGCCGTGAAACGTACAGGTTCACTGTTGATCAAATCCGGGAGCATTGAAAAAAAGGTAAAAGTCATCCAGGATTTTCCATTAAAGCTGCTTGAAGTACATGGATATGTGGGGAATGGAATGGAAGGGATTGTGGATTCCATTTATTTACATTTCAACAGGCCGGTCACGGTCAATCATATCATCAATGACTGGCATACGTGCCTCTGCGAAATTCATTACCGGATGGTCGAAGGCAGGAAAGGTGTTATCTTTTCTTACGCTTGTGGAAAACTGGGAGGGCTGTTTCCTGTTTCAATTTCCGTGACGGATGAGAGCGGAGTTACTTTTGATGAACAGATTCAGGTACCTTTTTATGACGGCAGGCTGGACCTCAGTGGTACTATGTCGGATATCCATTATACCAGCGATGCACGGTACTGCTGGGTGGCCTTCAAGAGTCCCAGGATGCTTTACTACATCTCCCTGGACAGCCTGGAGATCAAACGGTCGATTTCGTTGAGCGTTAAGCCCAGGAAAATCACAGTGAATCCGTACAATCAGTTTCTGTATGTACTTGCCGGTGATCTTAACGCCTACGAGCTTGACAATAATATTTATGTAATCGATCAGTACACAGGTGCACTTGTAAAGAAGATCACGGTGTTGCCTGAACCAGGAGGCCATCCCTCATATCCGACCATTTATCCTTATGACATTGGTTTCACTACGACTGGCTATGGTGTGATCCTGTTGCAGCAGGATGGATCGAGCGGAGTAGACTGGCGGATCATCGACAGTTCACTGGGCGACACGATTTACTTTCACGAGGACCATGACAATGAGCTCCATTACTATAATTTTGCGCGGGTTCATCTCAATTTTGACCAGACGAAGATACTTCTGACAGCATTATACGGCGGATGTGATATTGTTATACTGGATGGATATACGCATGAATCCTTTGATCTCTGGCCTGGCTCTTTAACCCGAGGTGTTTTTATAACACCCGACAGAATGCGGAACAGGGTATATTTTGGCCAGCTGTACGATCAGTTCATCATGGATTTTGAGGGCAATATGAGCCAGATATCCTACATCGACAACAAGAACGAAGGCAGTGCCGACTTTACCTACCTCCCGGGGAAGGAAAACATCATCTATTTTTTGGATAATGACTATTTGCAGATCCTGGATTATGACAATTCTACTACACTGATGTACTGTTCCGCATGGTATGGGATGCGGGGCTTCACCACCTCACTGGACGGTGTGAATGCCTATGCCTGCAAGACGTATAATGGGACATCATGGCTGTGGAGGTTCAGAACGGAGGACCTGTGGAGAGAGGCTGAATAGGATAGCTATTGCCGATTGCCGAGATAGAGGGAGAGATGCTAAAGGAAGGATGAGAGTTGAATTACGGCGTCGCCGTTAAATCATTGCAGTGCCGTAAGCACGACAGTAGGATGAATTATGGATTATCGGTTTTCGCGATTTTTAAAGACAGGGTAAAAGGTAAGTGAATCTTGGAAATATTAGTAGAATTAGATGTTGATAATTCATTTAGACTTCAGTTACTTGAGTGTAAAGTGCTGGTAATGCATGCTGCCTCATACGAAATTTAGTACCATGATTATGACCCGTCCTTGCATCAAAATCGACAAGGATTTTGTTTTCTTCGATCGCACGTAAGAATTTCACTATAGATAGTTAAGAAAGCATTAGGATATTTTTGTAAAAAAAGTACTCTTCTCCTTCTACTATTTTTACATCTGCAACTACATAAAAACAATTATGAAGTTTCGTGCCAGCCTTATGAAACAAATCATCGAATCCCCAGTAAGGTTGAGGATATAATTCGTTAAGGCCTACTCTTTTTTTAACTGATGAAAGCCAATCATAATGTTTTTTAGCTACTGCCTTACTATCAAAAGAGATAAGAACTTTTTTTGAATAGCGGTCAACAATAACTTTAAATCCTCTATCACTTCTATTAAGACCTCCTATTGTTTGTCGGAAGCTCATTTCGTTATCTGGATACTTAGTTGATCCTTAACAATTCACTTTTCCGGGATTCCAGTTGAAAGTCAAGTCTTCCGGAATGACGAAAAATAATTTCCGGATAATTTTTAAAAAGACAAAAATAATTTCCTTCTTCTTCATTG
>JAQUQD010000107.1 GCA_028716265.1 Bacteroidales bacterium
AAGAGTTCGTTGTTTGAATTGATTGCAAGGGAAGTGACATAGGCATTAGTCAATCCAAAATTCGTCCATGTTTCACCCTGGTCTGTGGAGCAATAAACCCCCTCTCCCCCCATAAAATCTGTTACCACCGCATAAAGGATTCCATCCAGATCTTCTCTGATAGAATATACTGCAGCGTTCGGAGAGATCGATAATGTCTGTATCCAGTCATCTCCCTCATTGGATGATTTAAAAATACCCCCCCATTTACCTGCATAAATATTGTTATTTATATCTTCTGCAAGATCAGAAATTCCAAAAACTGACCAAAAAACCGATTCCCATATTCCATTATCAAGATATCTGTGGATACCTCCAGAACCATCATCGATAAAGACTTTTCCTGTTTTGGTAATCAATAAATGCGATACTAATTCATCATTCATTCCAATATTTTCCCAAGAATTACATTGATCAAATGAAACATAAACCCCATTGTTAGTACCTAAATAAAAAATATCATCATCTGATGAGGCTATATAAAGGGGATTTACATTAGCAGGGCTGTTGACCTGTTCCCAGAATGCCTGTGAGTAGGAAGGGAAAGAGATTCTGATAAGAAAGCAGATTAATAGATAAGTACGCATCTATTTTATAAAATAATCTGTATTAAGATTGCTTAAAAGTACAAAATCCATTGGGAAAATTCAAGTACAAATAGAGCCCTGAGTCCCAGTTGCCAATTTGTTTTAAACCGCCAACCGCCACTTGTCAACTGTCAACTGCCAGCCTTTGCGCAGTTTGAAGTTATCGCGGCTTGAAGCCCCGCCTTCGTCAGGATTTCGTCGCTTCGCCTTTCAACTTGAAGCTTGTAGCTTGAAGCTTTTTCCCTACCTTTACACCCTCAATCAACTCCAATCCCCATGTACCGAACCCATACCTGCGGTGAGCTCCGCATGAAACACGCCGGACAGGCGGTCACCCTCAGCGGCTGGGTGCAGCGCTCCCGCGACCTTGGAGGCATGACCTTCGCTGACCTCCGCGACCGTTATGGCATCACCCAGCTGGTCTTCAATATGGAAGTGGATCCCTCGCTCTGCCTGGAAGCCCGCAAGCTCGGAAGGGAATATGTGATCCGGGTCACCGGCATGGTTACGGAAAGAAGCAACAAGAACCCAAAGATGCCCACCGGCGATGTGGAGATCACCGTGGAGATGCTGGAAGTGCTCAATGCATCCAAAATACCACCGTTCACCATCGAGGACAACACCGACGGCGGGGAGGAGCTGCGGATGAAGTACCGCTACCTTGATCTTCGGCGTACTCCCAATCTGAAGAACCTGGAGCTGCGCCATCGCATGGCCATGGAGACACGCTCCTACCTGAGCTCGCAGGGATTCATTGACATCGAGACCCCCTGCATGATCAAATCCACCCCTGAAGGTGCCCGCGATTTCGTGGTGCCCTCGCGGATGAACCCCGGACAGTTCTATGCGCTTCCCCAGTCGCCCCAGACGTTCAAGCAGCTTCTGATGGTAGCGGGCTACGATCGTTACATGCAGATCGTGAAATGCTTCCGCGACGAGGACCTGCGCGCCGACCGCCAACCGGAATTCACCCAGATCGACTGCGAAATGGCGTTCGTGGAACAGGAAGATGTGCTGGAAACCTTCAGCGGCCTGATCCACCATCTTTTTCATGCCATTAAGGATCTGCGTATCGGCAGGATACCAAAGATGACCTGGGCCGATGCTATGAGATACTATGGTTCCGATAAGCCCGACACGCGCTTCGACATGAAATTTACCGAGGTCACCGACCTGGCAAAAGGCAGGGGATTCTCCGTGTTTGAGGAAGCGGAGCTGGTGGCGGGCATCTGCGCCAGGGGATGCGGTGATTATTCCCGCAAGCAGCTCGACGAGCTGACCGATTTTGTCAAAAGACCTCAGGTCGGCGCCAGGGGACTGATCTACGTGAAGTATAACTCCGACGGGACCATCAAATCAACGATCGATAAATTCTTCACCGAGGATGAGCTGAGGGAGTGGATGCGACGTTTTGATGCCGAACCCAACGACCTGGTCATGATCCTCGCCGGCGAGACCCTTCGCACCCGCAAGGCGCTCAGCGAGCTCCGCCTGGAGATGGGCAACCGCCTGGGACTGCGCGATCCTGAGCGTTATGAGGTGCTATGGGTAGTTGATTTCCCGCTGCTGGAGTGGGATGAGGAAACGAATCGGTTCTACGCCATGCATCATCCATTCACGTCGCCCAAGCCGGAAGACATCCCGCTGCTGGACACCAACCCCGGCACCGTCAGGGCCAATGCCTACGACCTGGTCATCAATGGCGTGGAGATCGGCGGAGGCTCGATAAGGATCCACAACAAGGAGCTGCAGCGCAGGTTGTTCCAGGTGCTGAGCTTCACGGAAGAAAAAGCGCAGGAGCAGTTCGGATTCCTGATGAATGCGTTTGAGTATGGTGCCCCGCCGCACGGAGGCATCGCCTTTGGCTTCGACCGGCTGGTGGCGATGTTCGCCGGGGCCGACACCATACGGGATGTGATCGCCTTTCCGAAGAACAATTCCGGAAGGGATATGATGATCGATTCACCTGCTCCGCTGGACGAGGAGCAGTTAAAAGAGATCCATATCCGGTTGAGAGAGGGAATTTAATTTACCCCTCCCTCGTCCACTCCCCTGCCAGCAGGGGAGGGGTGCAGGGGTGGGGTACAATAAACTGTCCTCTTGTATTCCTACTTTGTCACATTCGGGATCCGCAGCACCTGGCCGGGGTAGATCTCGTCCGGATCCTTCAGCATCGGCTTGTTGGCCTCGAAGATCTCCATATACCGGTTCGCATTCCCATAGTACTGTTTGGCTATCTTTGAGAGATATTCCCCCTTCACGACGGTGTGATACACAGCTTCCGGCTGCGGCACCACCACCTCGATGTTGTTGTCCACTTCCGACACGCCCTGTGTGTTTCCAACGATCAGTTCCGCTTTTTCGGAGGTTTCCTGGGATTCGGTTTTTCCCATCAGGGTCACTTTACCCTGGTCATAAACAACAGCCAGGTTTTCGATGGGCAGCGCCATCTTGGTCAGCAGGTTTTTTATCGCTAGGGTGGCGGTCGCATTTTTCTGAAGGATCTCAGCGGGACTTATTTCCTTGGTTTCCGTTTCAACACCGGCCAGCTTCTTGCCGATGTTCCTGATAAAATTCTTCAATCCCATGACATAAAAGTTTTTAATGAATACTTATTTTCTACGTAAAAATTTACCAAAGATGGACGCACCGATATCCAGGATATCGTCGGTGATGGAGCCGTCATCGTCTTTATCCAGGAGTTTGTTGAAGATCGATTCCTGTTTGGCTTGCTGCTGCTGATCGGCAGCTTGCCCCTTGTTCAGCACTGACTGCAGGATATCGATGATGCCTCCGCCTGTTCCGGAAGACCTGTTTTGTTTGCCTAGGAATCCCATGAGGATCGGGGCGAGCATTTCAAGTATATTACCGGCTGAGCTCAGGCTGATGCCGCTGGATTTGCTCAGGTAGTTTTCCACTTTTCCGCGGTTACCTCCCAGTACGTGTTTCAGGATGCCGGCTCCGTTGGCCACTGCCGGATTGGAGAGAAATCCGCCCAGGTCGTTCAGAATACTGCCATCATGGTCTCTGTCAAGAGCACCCAGAAGGGAATTTGCTCCCTCGCTGGATGAACTGTTTCTGGCCAGGGCATTCACCAGGATAGGGATCGCATTTTGGATGGCCCTCTGTGTGTTGGAAGGATCCTCATTCACCTGAGCGCTCATCCGTTCCACGGTATCATTCCCCAGCTGGGAAAGGATCATTTCAAATAAATCGTTCATTTTAAATAGATTAAGTGATATGGTTTAATTATCCACTGCAAAGGTAATCATTCTAACCGTAACATTTATTTTAATCGTTATCAATAGGATTTTCAGGTTACAGGTTAAATTCCAGCCGCTTAACTTCCAAATTCCAATACCGAAATCCCAAAACCTGTTCTTTATTCCTCTGTTCGTAAATCACCACTTCTCTCGATAAAATTTTTTAAAAAAATTTTATCGAGAGCGTATTACCTTTTCCTTTTTTTCCGATTAAGCATCAGATTGGGTGAATTACTAACCACTGTTTCGTAAATCAAACTGGGTTAAATGAAAGAGCGTGTATGGGTGCACGCTCTTTCTGTTTTTACAGGAATTATTCATCAGGTTCAATTTTCTCTGGTTATTTTTTAATTTTACATATCTGAGGAAGGAGATACATTCATTCCAATGAAAATCTCCTCATACAGAATTAATTTCGTTCTGGTGATTCTATTATAAGGATGTTCATTATGGGTCAGCAAAATCCCCGTTTTTCATTATTCTTAAAATGGCTGTTTCGGATTCTGGGTTTTATTTTTCTTTACTCATTCTTCGTATACCTGGCCTGCCGGTACAATGATTATCCGCCAGGTGATTGGCAATCAGTAATTTGGGCTGATAAGGCCGGATATTACATCTATCTCCCTGCTACGTTCATTCACGGATATCACCAGTCCTCCTATCCTGAAGGTATCGAGGAAAGACTTGGCAAGGGATTCCGGTTCGAGGACGGAAAATTATACACAAAGTATCCATGCGGTGTAGCTTTGCTGGTCATGCCGTTTTTCCTGGTCACACATCTGCTGGCTATGGCGGGGCATGGTCCGGCAGACGGTTTTTCAGGAATATATTATCAGATGGCCAACTATACCTCGATTTTTTATTACCTTATCGGGGGGCTCAGTCTTTTTATATTCCTGAGAAGACGGTTTCCCTGGTGGATTTCAGCGATCACCATTGTACTTATCATGTTCGGTACAAATCTCTATTTTTATGCTTTCAGAAATCCATTATCATCACATGTCTATTCCTTTGCGTTATTTTCCCTGTTGCTCTTATCAACGGATAACCTGTGGAGGGATCCCAAAACGGGCAGACTATTCCTGGTGAGCCTTATAGCCGGATTGATCGTCCTGGTGCGTCATTCGAATGTCCTTTTTCTTTTGGTGGTTCCCTTTCTTGGTCTTTCAACCCGGGAAGAATTTATTCGGCGCCTCAGGTTTATCATTTCACCGATTCGACTCATAGGATCATTGGTGATATTTTTTGTGATTCTGGCACCCCAAATGGCCTACCTGAAATTTCTGTCAGGCAGCTATTTTTTTAATGCTTATGCTGATGAAGGATTTACCAACTGGGCCCATCCCAAGATACTCATAGTTCTCACCTCTCCGCTGAACGGATTGCTACCCTATACTCCGGCTTTCCTTCTGGTCTTTATTGGCTTCATCGTGATGATTATCCGGAAGGAAAAAGACAGATGGTTGGTGAACCTGATCTTTTTATTGCTTCTTTATATGGTTTCTTCCTGGTGGACACCGTACTATGGGTGCAGTTTTGGTCAGAGGTCATTTATTGAATACCTGCCACTGTTCAGTCTGCCGCTTGCCACCCTGTTCAACTATGGTATGAACAGAAGGCATCTCTATAAATTGATAGCCCTCGGTCTGATCATTGTCTACCTGATATACGTGAACATTAGCCTGGTCGGGATCTACAACCGGTGTTACCAGGGTACCAAATGGGACTGGGGCCCCTATAAAGGATATTATCAAAAGGCACATATTTTCCCGTTCCAGTTGAATCAGCACGCCACTTCCTATCGTTATCAATTTGAATCCAAAGACTCCAGGTTTTTCACGCATAATCATATTGCCGAGTCCAGCCAGGCCTATAGCGGGAGCCATCTTTCCGTTGTCAATGACTCCATAAAGTATTCTGATGGCTTTGGGGCAAAATTGGAGGAAGTCATAAAAGGTAAGGTGATGAAAGTAAAGGTAGGGCTGAAGTGTAACTTTACGGGACCTCCTGGTAAAAGCTTACTGGTTTGTTCTATTTCATGGGGCTCCAAACCAGTCTATTACAACCATTACCGATTTGATCAGGATTCGAAGATCAGCGAAGGGGCATGGGGGTCCGTCGAAACTGATTTTGTTTTACCCGGCATCTCTCCTCCTGGATTCCTCAAGGTCTATGTCTGGACATTTGATCCAGAAGATATCTATATTGATGACATTTATGTCAAAATATATGATAAGAAGTAGATGTGAATATTCCGATCAAACGGCGCCACCATTCCGGAGCAAATGGCGCCACCTAAACCGAGCAGATTTGTGACACAATATTAAACATTTTATTTAGACTTTTTTCCTCTTAACGATTCTCCTTTCAGTT
>JAQUQD010000108.1 GCA_028716265.1 Bacteroidales bacterium
CCAATGGTGGCTGGCTGGGCCGCCTGCCAGGTGAATTCAGCATACACACTGCCGGTGCCAACCAGCTGCAGCGACTGTCCGACGCGGGTGGCGCTGGATTCAGCCACTCCGATGTCCGTAGAGGTCATTCCGTTGGCAGGGCCGTCCGTTGCGGTCAACACTCCCTCCCAGCTCAGGAACTGACCGGCGACCACCGTGCCCTGGTAGGAGATGGCAAGTCCGTCTTCCTCACCGTTCTGGATGCCATTTTCCGGAAATGTAATATAAAAGAGGGTGATGCCTTCCACAGTGGCCCCTGAGGTGAACGTGTCCATGGTCCTGGCATCATACTGAGCTCCGTTGTTCCCGTTATAGAACGTGATGGTGAAATCCGACAGGGTATACCCACCGGCATTCTGCAAGGCGATTTCAACGAACTCACCCTGATCCGTGCCGGCGTTGTCGTAATGGATCTCATTCAGCCAGATGTTCTGCGTGCTGGCCAGATGACTCAGCAAAAGCAGCGCGATAAAGGTTAGATTTCTTTTCATAATATTGAATGATAGGCAGGTATTAATAAATCATTAATTTGACGGGTTTGGCCGGACTTTTCTCGCCGGTATGAAAAACCAGGAAATAGACTCCTTTGTCAAGTTCCTGAAGGTCAATTTCAGAGACAGATTCCGTAACGACGTTCCTGGCAACGGTTTCTCCCAGCATGTTGAGCACTGCAACCTCCACCGGGAAAAGGGGTGTCTGGATCCGGACGGAACCATTCGCCGGGTTCGGGTAGACCGATACGTTGAAATCCTCCGCCATGTTCCCGGTTCCCACAGCCACATGAATATATTCTGGCTTCACTTCCGTGCTCTCCCCGAAAACGTTGATCACGGTAAGGGTGACGTCGAAATCCCCGGCATCGGGGAAGGTGATCACCGGGTTTGGTTCTGCAGAAGTCTCGGGAATCCCGCCCTCAAACGTCCAGGTGTACAACGACAGTGGAAATCCGGTGGAGAGGTCGGTGAAGGTTACGTCAGAGCCTGTCGCGATCTCCGTTTCATTGGCCACGAAATCTGCCAGCGGAGCAAATCCAACAGTTACGTACCCGTACCTGGTCAGGGAATCCTCGCCATAGTTGTTGGTGACCAGGAGGGATACTGTGTAGATCCCTGCTGTGGAATACAAGATTTGCTGAGGATTCTGTTCAATGGACGACTCAGGTACGCCGCCCACGAAGCTCCATTGCCAGGTTTCGGGCTGTCCGGTGCTCAGGTCGAAGAAGCTGATATAGGTTCCCGGCGCCACGGCCGTGAAATCGGAAGTAAAGTCAGCAGCAGGCGGAGTGGCACAGCCTCTGCCCGGAGTGGCCCAGATCGTATCCCCTGCGGCGTTGACGGCTGCGAATTCGATAGAGGCCAGCCAGTTCTCTGGCAGCGAATTATCCGCATTCGGATCGCACAATGTCAGCGACGGTCCTCCCCCATCGGGTTCCAGTGGCCACGGGACCTCGTCGTCGTATTCGACGTAATCCAGTACCGTGTTGAAATAATCGGTGAGCTCAATATCTTCTCCGCTGTTGCTGAGGGCTCCTTCGTCCCACTGAAGCGATGCCACACTAAAGGTATTGGTGATCGCCTCTGAATTGGCAGCCACCACCAGGTATTCGCCGGAGGGTAGAATGACAGCGGGGAAGGTATAGTCAATCCCTTCAGAGAAATAAAGCCCCTTGAGAACGACCGGTAACGATCCGTTGTTGAAGATCTCGATGAACTCCAGGCTGTCGGTGCCTGTTTCGGGCGGGTTGTACATGATCTCGGTGATGACCAGCCTGGCCGGGATCGTGTCAAAGACGGCAATATAGTCGTTTCGTGTCAGCATATCCTCTCCGTACTCATTGGTTACATGAAGCTGTACGTTGTACAGCCCCGGCGCGCTGTAGAGAATATCCCGGGGATGCTGCACATTGGAGGAAGAAGGCGTCCCACCCGGGAACTGCCACTGCCATGATGTCGGCACGTTGGCAGACAGGTCGGTGAAATCAATGGTGGTGCCCACGTAGATCATAGTGTCGCTCACGGTAAAGTCGGCATGAGGGGTATTGTCGATGAACAGGACCTGGATATAATCTTCCCGCAGCAGGGTGTCGGTCCCGTTGACATTGTAGGCGATCAATTTCACGTCGTACCATCCCGGGGTCTGGTAGATGATCGGGCCGGGATTCGGTGAGGTGGATATTTCCGGCGATCCGCCGTGAAAGGTCCATAGCCAGTGGGTGGGGTTGTTCGCCGAAAGGTCCGTGAAATACACTCCCTCGCCCTGGTAGATGGTAGTCGTGTCGGCTTCGAAATCTGCTACCGGAGCCATGCTGCCGCATTCACCTCCGGGCGTTGCGTAGATTGAATCTCCTTCAGCGGTGATCACCGCCAGGTCGGCGGAGGCCATCCAGAACTCAGGATCTGAATTATCCTGGTAAGGATCGCAGAAGGTCAGCGAATGGCCGTACCCATCGGCCAGCGTATCCCAGGGAAGCTCATCCTCGTAGGCTACCATATCCATAATGATATTCAGGGGATTGCGGATCTCGATCGTATCGCCGTTGTCACCCAGCACGCCGCCGGTCCATTGAAAAGGCGCAAAGCCGAAAATGCTTTCAAAATCTGGAGCATTTCGGGCAATAACGATGTAGGATCCCGGTGAGAGGACGGTATCCGGAAAGATATAATCGATGCCTTTCGAAAAATAGGAATCCTGCATGTTCACAGGGGCACTGAAGTGGTTGTATAGTTCAATGAACTCGATGCCCTCTGCCTCCCCTTCCGGGGGGTGGTACATGATCTCCGTGATCATCACATTGGGAACTTCGGTAGGCATGATGATCGCAAAGTCACTGTCGCTTTCGTCGGCAGGATCGTCGTCGGCCTCATCGGAAATCCGGATCCTGTAATGGATGCCTGCCGGCTGTCCCACAGGAATGTCCCACGTCCATGAGCCGTTGTTCTCCGTGCTGTCGTTAAGCACCCCGAAGAGCGATCCATCTTTCCATAATTCAATCTTCACTGCTCCATCCATTCCAACCGATGTCCAGGTGATCGGGTATTCCTCCCCCTGTTCCCAGAACTCACCACCGTTAGGGCTGGTCACGATAAGGGAAGGTTCATGGTAGGCAACCGAATTGAGGATGCCGGGGGTGCCGCCGCCAACGATGCTGGCATCCCAGCTTTCCGGCTGTGTGTTATCCATTTCCGGATCGACAAGTTCCAGGGAAGGCCCTGTACCGTTTGGCTCGTCTGGCCAGTCACCGGTGCTCCCGTACAAGAGATAATCGATCACATCATCTTCCTTGTTGCTCAGTTCGATCTCCTCTCCCGTATTGGATAGGGAGTCTGAATACGGGCCATAGACATTCTCAATGCCATAATGAGCTATGATGGAATCCGGATTCCTTGCGATCACGAGGTACGCTCCCATCTCTAGGTGGATACCCGGAGGAAATACATAGGATATTCCCTCGGTGAACGACCAGCCCGAGAGCTCAAAGCCCACGGTATCCGCGTTATAGAGTTCAACGAATTCAAAGACGCTGTCAGCACCCAGTTCCGCGGAGGGATGGTACATTATTTCGTTAATGACCACTTTCTGGGCAAATATGCCTGCCGGCAGCAGGATGATCAATAAAAAAGGCAGGATCAGCAAGTTGATCCTCATGACAGGAATTTTCATTGCACCGTTGTTTTTAGTTGATGATCATTTTTTTGATGACACAAACTCCCTCCTCCTGCTGGATAAAACGGACGAAATAAATCCCCTGGTTCAGGAGTCCGAAATCGAGCCTGCAATGGGTCCGGGTCATCCTGTTTTCCCAGACCTTCTCTCCTATCAGGGAATAGACTTCCATGGTCGCCGGGACAGGGATGTTCTCCAGGATCACCTCACCGGCGGAGGGAACCGGATAAAGGCAGATCTCATGCCGTGTGCCGGAAAGATCATTGACGCCTACCGCAACATGGATATACTCCACCTTGGTGACCGTACTCTCCCCAAATGCATTGGTGACCGTCAGCTCAACGTCAAAATCTCCCGCGAGGTCATACTTCACTTCCGGATTTTGCTCGGTCGAAGCGGCAGGTGTACCTCCCGGAAACACCCATGACCAGGTTACCGGATCATGGACCGAAAGGTCTTCAAAAGAAACCGTCGTCCCGACGGTGATCTCGGTTTCGTCCGCGACAAACTCGGCCACCGGGGCATAGCCGGCAGTGATGTAATTCTCCACGGTCTTGGTATCGCTGCCCAGGTTATTGGTCACGGTAAGGGAAACCGCGAAACTGCCTGCCTCATTGTACTGGATATGCTGCGGATGCCGGTCATCAGAAGACGGGGGTGTCGCTCCTTCGAAGGTCCACGCCCAGGTTGTGGGGCTCCCGATCGAAAGATCGGTAAAATCAATGAACCCGCCAACCGCCACGATGGTTTCCGAAGCCACAAAATTGGCTTCAGGAAGGATCCCCTGGCAGCCTCCCATGGGAGTCGCCCAGATGGTGTCACCGTCCTGGTTGACTGCGGCAAATTCCGTGGATGCGTTCCAGCTTTCGGGCAGGGCGTTATCCTGGTCAGGGTAGCACAGCGTCAGGGAAGGGCCGAATCCATCGCACAGAGCAGGCCAGGGAGCCTCGCTGTCGTAGAGCACATGATCCTGCACTACACCGTACGGATCACTCAGCTCCAGTTCTTCCCCGCTGTTGCTCAGGGCTCCTCCTGTCCATTGATAGGCATTCACCCCCAACGTATTTTGGATAGCCTGGGCATCATAGGCCACCAGCAGATATTCACCAGGTTCGATGACCACGTCAGGGAAGGTGAAGTCCACTCCCTTTGAGAAATAAAATCCCTCCAGGCTGACCGCTACCATGTCATTATTATACAGTTCGATGAACTCAAGGGAGTCGGTGCCCTGTTCAGGGGGATTATACATGATTTCGGTGATGACCAGTGAATAGAAGGTGGAGTCTTGCACCGTAATATATCCTGATCTGGTTTCCGTGTCCTCTCCAAAGAGGTTCGTCACCGTAAGGGTCACATCAAAAGATCCAGGTGAAGAATAGACGATCCCTGACGGATCCTGATCGGTGGAGGTGGCGGGCGTACCTCCCTCGAACTGCCACATCCAGGTGTCGGGCTGACCGGTGGAAAGATCCGTAAAGTCAACGCTCATCCCCTTGAGTATCTCCTGGCTGCTGGCAGAGAAGTCAGCTTCCGGGTAAACCGGCACGCCGCAGCCAGCTCCGGGAGTGGCAAAGATAGAGTCGCCGGCCGCGTTGATCGCTGCGAATTCGGTGGAAGCAGACCAGTTTTCCCCCAGAGAATTATCCAGCGAGGGATCGCACAGGGTCAGGGATGGGCCGTCGCCATCAGCCAGGGTATCCCATGGCAGCTGGTCAAGGTAAGGCACAAAATCAATCTGTGTATTGAAATTATCCCTCAGCGCGATGTTCTCACCCCCATTGTTCAGCGCTCCTTCAGTCCACTGAAGCGCGGGTAAACCGAACACACTGTGGAATGCCACTGAGTCGGCACAAACCACAAGATAATCGTCCGGTTCAATGACCACAGAGGGGAACGTGTAGGTCAGTCCTTCGGAGAAATAGAATCCCTCCATATTGATGGCAAACGCTCCCATGTTGTACAATTCAAGGAATTCCAGGCTGTCAGTCCCACTTTCAGGCGGGTTGTACATGATCTCAGTGATGACGATCTGATATTCCGGCAGGGTGCATCCGGCCAGCGGCGACGCCCAGATCGTGTCGCCATTGCCGTTGACGGCGGCAAATTCAGTGGAAGGAGTCCAGTATTCGGGCAACGCATTGTCGAGATACGGGTAGCAGAACGAGAGGGAAGGTCCGTACCCGTCGGGGATGGTATCCCAGGGCGACTCATCGTCATAGGTAACGTGATCGATGACGTTGCCGAACGGATCCCTGATCTCAAGGGTTTCCCCGTCGTCATCCAGGTCGCCGCTGGTCCATTGCAGCGGCATGAATCCAAAGACGCTCTGGAAGGCCAGTTTGTTCTTTGCGATCACCACGCGTTCGCCCGGTGTGAGCTGTAAATTCTG
>JAQUQD010000109.1 GCA_028716265.1 Bacteroidales bacterium
GTCCTCGATCCGGACATTCCTGATCTGTTTGGCCTGGATCTCCCCGTTGATCCAGGATTCAATGGGCGGAATGTCCTTTACGGTGACATTGTACTGAAGGCAGGCATCCACGATCTGCCTTTTCTTTACCGGATCAACCCTGTGAATGGCGATGATCACCTCGCTGACTTTTTTTTGGGCGAGATACTGTGCATTGAGCACCTCCGGGCCGTTCACGGGGATGCCCTCCAGGCTCTTGCCGATCTTGCCGGGATTGTCGTCAATAAAGCACACCACCCGGTAGTCGTTGTTCAGGTCGTTGATCAGCGCATCCTTGGTGAGGATCCCGGCTTTGCCGGCTCCGTAGATCAGCACGTGGATGATCTCGCCTCGGCCTTTCATCAGCCGGATCCAGACCAGCTTGGAGAGCAGCCGTGTGAAGATCATCAGGAACAGGGTGATCAGGCCGAAGATGATGATGATGCTGAGCGGAAGGATCTGCTTAAGTGGCCATCCGAACCGCTTAATGACAGTGTTGAGCAGCACCAGAGCAACGACGGTGAACAGCACCGCCTGGAAGATCCGGATCACATCGTTGGTGCTGGTGTGGCGAATGATCCCGACATGGGAGCGTGTGATGAGAAAGGCGGCCAGAGAAAATGCCAGCACAACGGGAAGATAGGTGGAAAGCTTCCACTGGTGGATGTCGGTCAGATCAAAATTGAAACGGATGATATAAGCGGTGACCAGGGAGATGACCACGATCACAACATCGGATGCCAGCACCAGGTAGCGCGATACAAAGCGGTTGGAAAAATGAACCAGGAATCGTTGGATCATCGTACTTTCAATAAGGTGGCAGTGTCATCCCCGGATTATTTACATCATAAATCTCGAAAAATACGCATTGCACGGCAAAACTACAAAAATCATTGAAAACAAAACACCTTCTCTGGTTTTTATTGGGAACAACGTGGGAGAAACCGTGGATCATACATTATATATTATATATGAGGCCGGTCGTTTTATACATTATATATTATATAGGCCGGATTTTTTTATCAGGGCCGGTCGTTCATTTTGATGACCGGTTCCATAAATTGATATGAACATATCAACAACGACTCCCCCCGACCTTTAGCTATGAACAGTAGCCTGTTATTAAATATATTGTTTTATTTAACTTTTTTTTTTGGATTTCGTATTTTTTTATGTTTACTTTGTCGGCAATTTAGGAAGATGCTAAGAGCGAACGAGGAGGGTGAGTTGATCACCAGGATGGCAAAGGGGAAAATATTTTTTAAAATAGTAAACAAAATTTAAACTATTTTTGCTTTTGATACGTACAAATGTTATATTTGCTTCGATTTGGAGGTATGTATGATTAATTTCGATGTATGACACACGGATACACCTTTTCTATAGATTCACACAGGGCTGATCGCTTAACGGCGATTGGCCGTTTGCAATTAAATACAACGCAATGTTCGGTGAGTCGTCAGTCGTTCATGAATCCCCGTATGACCGTTTCGTGCACATTGGAAGATTCAGATATATCATCCGGTTCAATGAGCCTGGATACTGAGTGTAATGATAAAAATGAATGAAGAAATACGTTAAATATGAAAAAGACAGATACTTTTTTACCAGAAATTCAAACCATAAATGATATGAAGAATTTTACACTATTGAAAAAGACAGAAAGACGTGGAGGCATAATCACCAGCCTGTCTTTTCTGTTCGTGCTGTTTTTCAGCATATCTTTTCTATTACCTTCAGGGGTAGTTGCTCAAAATATTCAATTTACTGGCATTCCAATTCCTCCAGCGGTTGTCGATTTGGGTTGCTTACCGCAAGCACCGGATTGCTTATCGCTAGGAGTGAGCGCAACGACTGACTGTTCAGGTGGGATAGTGACCTTTACATGTCAGGTAGAGACCCCAACGAATACCGGCTGCGATTGGACTGCGGATATTGTTTTTTGGGCTTGGGATGACTGCGGGTATTCATTATCACAGACGGGGACCTGGACGTGGAGAACAGATCCGACAGATCCTGTATTAGTAGGCATACCAACTGAGACTGTAGATCTGGGCTGTACGACCGACCGTCCGGATTGTGGCACGGCTACGGTGACCGCTACGGATAACTGTGGAGGAACCCCCACGGTGACCTGCGAGGCGGGTGCCATCGCGAGTTCGACTTGCCAGTTTACGCAGTCATTTGTTTATACAGCGATAGACGAGTGTGATAATACTGTATCCGGTACGATCACTTATACGTGGAGGGAAGATACCGAAGCACCAGTATTAGCAGGCATACCAACCGCGACCGTAGATCTGGGCTGTACGACCGACCGTCCGGATTGTGGCACGGCTACGGTGACCGCTACGGACAACTGTGATCCGGTGGTCACAGTGACCTGCGAGGCGGGTGCCATCGCGAGTTCGACTTGCCAGTTTACACAGTCCTTTGTCTATTCAGCGATAGACGAGTGTCTGAATCCTGTATCCGGCACGATCACCTATACGTGGAGGGAAGATACCGAAGCACCAGTCATTAGCACCACAGCTGTCAGCGGGCCGATCCCGGGTGACTGCTGCAACCCGGATGTGATCACTCCGACCTTCACGGGTCTGGACAACTGTGACGGTGTTTTCACCCCGACGGTGACAACGGCGGGACCTATCAATACCGGAGGTTGTGAGTGGGAACAGACATGGGAGGCCAACCATACGGATGCCTGCGGCAATGCCGCCACACCGGTATCCATTACCTATACCTGGATCGGAGACCTCGTCGGACCTACACTGCACTGGATGATCCCAAGTTTACCAACTCCCATTGAAGTTTCATGGCCCGCTGGTACCGTAGAATTAGGCTGCAACCCGGATGTCCTGCCAGCTTGTAATGAGCTTGTAACGGCTTCCGATAACTGTGTTGGCTCCACCGCAGTAGACTGCACGGCAGGACCGATTTCGGGCACGTGTCAGAAAACACAGATCTTTACCTATACAGCGGAAGATCTTTGCTGCAACGTAACTACAAAAACCGTAACCTATACATGGAAGGACGATCTGGTACCGCCGTATTTCACGGGTGTACCGGACGACACTGACCTGGATTGCAATCCGACGGACATGCCTGATTGTGCGGAATGGGATGTCAAGGCTTATGACGAATGTGACGGCGAAGTATCTCCGTGTCTCGTAACATGCGAAGCGGGCGTTGCCACCAAGACCAGCGAGTGCGACTGGACACAGACATTCCTCTTCACGGCCAACGACGCCTGCGACAATGTCGGAACCGAATCGGCCACCTTTATCTGGCGGGTGGATCTGACACCGCCGGTACTGGCTGGCTTACCAGAAGATACAGACCTGGGAAAATGCCCGGATGAACTACCTGTTTGTGAGGACTTTGTTGGTGTTACTGCTACGGATGTATGCGGAATAGCTACGGTAACCTGCGATGCCAGCGTAGTGACGGCAACGGATAACTGCGGAATGGTAGGAACACTTACTTTTTCGTTTTCAGCTTATGACGAATGTAACAACGTGGCCACACCGGTTGGCGTTGTCTTCACTTGGATCGAAGACTGGACACCACCGCAATTTGTCGGCATTCCGACAGCAACCGTTGATCTAGCCTGCAACCCTGAACCTCCCGATGAGAATACCACCGTTGTGACCGCCACGGATAACTGTGACGGAGTGGTGGATTGGAGCTGCGTGCCAGGCCCCGAGACCTTTACGGGCTGTCAGTATACCCAGACCTTTGTTTATACAGCGGTTGACGCGTGTGAGAATACGGCATCAGCCACCATCACCTATACGTGGAAGGAAGACTTGGTAGCTCCCGATCTTGCCGGTGTTCCTGATGGCGGATACCTGGGATGCAATCCGGAAGTACCAACATGCGGTACCTTTACCGTGACAGCCGAGGACAATTGCGATCTTGCAGTCACGGTGACCTGCACGGATAGTGGTGATGAACCAACCACACCCAACTGTCACTGGACCAAGACCTTAACCTGGTACGCTGAAGATGCCTGTGGCAATGGTGTGACCGAAACAGCCACCTTTACCTGGAAGGCAGACAAGGCTAAACCCATTATCACCATTCCACCATACACTGCGAACCTGGGCTGCAATCCGGAGCAACGCGGAGTGCCCATGCCGGCCTGTGATCCTCTTGCATCTGCCTATGATGACTGCGATGGGCCACTCACTCCCCATTGTGAGGTGTTGGATCCCGAATACGATGGTTGTTTAGTCACCCAGAAGGTGGTGTACACGGCAACGGATATTTGCTGTAATGTCGGCGTTGCAACCGCAACCTATTTCTGGAAGGAAGACCTGATACCGCCGGTGATCGGAAATGTGCCTGATGATGAGGACCTGGGCTGCAATCCCGTGAGTATTCCGGACTGCGATGACCTTATGGAGATCATCACTGCCGAAGACAACTGTGACGATGACCTTGAAGATTGCTGCATGGATTGTACGGGTGTTCCTATCACTACGACCAACTGCGACTGGACGGTGACCTACCAGTTCAGGGCGTGGGATCTTTGCGGCAACATCGGTACCGAATCGGTGACCTATACCTGGCGGATCGATACAGATCCCCCTGTGATCGCGGGCATTCCTGATACACAGCCCATTGACCTGGGTTACTGTCCGGACCTTCCGACATGCGGCACCACCACTGTGACCGCCAGTGATCTCTGCGGTGAGGTTGTAACCTTTACCTGCGAGGCGGGAGACATTGTAACAACAACCTGCAACTGGGAGCAGGTATTTACTTATACCGCGGTGGACGAATGTAAAAACACTGCGGTAGCAAGCATAACCTATGTCTGGGTGGAAGATCACACTGCACCTGAACTGTTCGGAATACCCACCGCCACTGCCTATCTTGGCTGCAATCCTGATGCCCTTCCGGGCTGTGCCAGCGCCACGGTATATGCCGAGGACATTTGTGATGGGGTGGTAACGGTGACCTGCGATCCGGGAGAAATCACCGGAGACTGTGTCAAGGAACAGATCTTTACATACACAGCAAAAGACAAATGCGGCAATGAAGCCTCGGGCACAGCGGCCTACACATGGAAAGTAGACACGGAAGGGCCTGTATTTGCTGGATTACCGGTGCCTCCCACCGAGCTGATCTGCGACCTGGATCCTGAGTGTGACGACTTTAATGTGACGGCCACGGATTACTGCGACGGTCCGGTGAGTGTGACCTGCTCGGCAGGCGCTATCACGGGCGAGTGCGTTGTGAGCCAGCCATTCTATTTCTACGCTACTGACCAGTGCGGCAATGGAGTTACCGAAACAGTGACCTTTACCTGGAGGGAAGATCATGTTCGTCCGGTGATCAGCGGGGTTCCCACATCGGATATCATCCTTGGCTGCAACCCGGATGAATACCTGCCGATAACCTGCACCAATCATCCGTTCATCGGCCTTGTGACTGCTCTGGATAACTGCGACGACATCGTGGGGGTGAGCTGCCAGGTGGGTACGGCCACTGAGACGGGCGATTGCGAATGGATGCAGACCATCACTTTCTTTGCCACTGACTGCTGCCTGAATACAGCCTCCCAGACGGCCACCTACCGCTGGAAGATCGATACGGAGCCGCCTCAATTCATCGGATTGCCTGAAAGCGACGACCTTGGGTGCAACCCGGTGGAAAACGGCACACCGATTCCGACGTGCTCCGACTTTGACGTGACGGCCGTGGATAACTGCGGTGATTGCGCCTGTGTAGTGGTGTGCGATGAAGGAGAGATCGTCAGCGATGGCTGCGACAAGTCCCTGACCTTCACCTTTACGGTTGAGGACGCATGCCTGAACGTAAACACAGCC
>JAQUQD010000110.1 GCA_028716265.1 Bacteroidales bacterium
CACCTTTTTGCCCGGACGGATGACACCCGTACCCTTAATATGATCAATTTTATTTTTTTTGAATAAAAACTGAATGCCCTTGCTCATCCCTTCGGCTACGGATCTGCTGCGTTTAATGATGGCTTCAAAATCAATTTCCGGTTTCTCTTTGATGCTGATGCCGTAGTCGGCGGCGTGCACTGCATAGTCGAAGACCTGCGCACTCTTCAGCAGCGCTTTCGCCGGGATGCAGCCCCAGTTCAGGCATATACCACCCAGTTCCGCTTTTTCGATAACCGCTGTTTTCATCCCCAGCTGGGATGCCCTAATGGCTGCAACGTATCCGCCCGGACCGCTGCCTATAACGATGAGATCATAATTCATAAACTTCAGTTTTTTGGAGATGCAAAATTAGCAAATTTTTCTCCGTGAAGGTATTATGTCAGACTCAGAAATTGAAAAATCCAGTATAACTGTTAATACGGACAAGCCGTCAATTGTTACCCACATATCTGAGAATATTCAATAAAAGGTTGGCGCCTGACCTGGCTTATGAATTCATTATTTATATACTTTTGTTAACAAATTAACAAAAAACAGAACGATCGATGAATTCAAGAGGATTAGCGTATTACAGGGAAGCAGCCAGACGGTCGGCACAATGGCATGCCGCCTACCAGAAAAGGATGAAACAGCTCCGGTTTGATACCATTGCCGTGCACGGTGTATATTCCATGCAGGAATCGTTGGATTTCAACCAGGGGAGCATCATTGAACCCATCTACATGTCCTCCTCACAGGCTTATCGTGATGCGGACGAAATGGAACTCGCACTGGGCTATGAGATACCCACCTGGTGCTATTCCCGTATTGCCAATCCAAGCATGTATTACCTTGAGGGTGTCCTTGCTCTCCTCGAAGGGTACGGATCCGATGTCGAAACCTCCTGTGTTGCGACATCATCCGGCATGGCAGCTATACACAGTGCAGTAGAGCAATTCCTCTGTGTTGATCCGCGTAATCCGGGCGCACCCATGAATTTTGTCGCCACCTGCCAGGTGTATGGCGGAACCTTCCAGCAGTTTTCCATACGCAAGGATAAAGAACGTCACATCGAATGGCGCAAGGTGGTCAATTCCAATGACATCAACGAGTGGGCTTCCCTGATTGATAACAATACGCGCTTTTTGTATGGAGAGATGCCCAGCAACCCGGGACAGGCGTTCTTTGATCTGGAAAAGGTGGTCGAACTGGCGCACAGCCACGGCATCCCGATGATTGTGGATTCCACCGTTGCAAGCCCTGCCTTGCTCAGGCCCCTTGCCTGGGGGGCGGATATTGTCGTCCAATCCACCACCAAGACACTGACAAGCAGCGGATTCGGAATCTCGGGAGCTGTCATCGCCCGCAAGAACCTGACTTCCAACATTGACAATCCTGCCATGAAAGCGGATTTCTGCGGCTACCTGAAGCAACTACCCAACCGTGACAACGGCCCAAACCTGTCACCGGTGAATTGCATCTTAACCCTGAATGACATCCGGACCCTGCGATCGAAAATGGACCTGATGAGCCGTAATACAATGAAAATAGCCCGATTCCTCCAGGGACACAAACATATTGAACAGGTTGATTACCTTGGACTGGAATCCCATCCCCTGCATGAGCTTGCCCGGAAATACCTGGTGCTTGTGGATTCAGAGTACGATGAGCTTTACGGCAAAAAGGTGAACCGGTACGGCCACCTGATGTCTTTCCGGGTCAAGGAAGGAGCACAGGCCACACGAGACGTTTTTGATGCGTTTGAAAGGATATGGAGAGCCACCGATCTGGGAAGGATCAAATCAGTGGCCACCATACCTGCCATTTCCACTCACTCCCAGCAGGGGGAAGAAGGTAGAAAACTGGCCGGCATTCCGCTAAACCTTATCCGGTTGTGCGTGGGAGCAGAACACCCGGACGACGTGATCGCCGATCTCGACCAGGCCCTCTCGGTGCTGGATGGCAAAAAGGTACATTTCACCTCTCCGGAGTACTCCGCAGGAGGCGCTTCGTCGGCAAAGCTGGGGTAGCCACACCCCTGGCCCCTCTCCATTCGTGGAGGGGTAACAATTTGACAATTTTACAATTTAACAATATATTCATATGAAACAACGCATCGTCATCATCGGTTTCGGAACCGTAGGCCAGGGATTCTGCGAGATCCTGTTGAACAAAAAGGAATTCCTGAAAAAACAGTACGGTCTCAAATGGGAAATCGTCGGCATTGCCGACAAGGCTTATGGCAACGTTTACAATGCCAAAGGAATTGATGTCCCGTTCCTTCTGGAGGAGGCCAAAGCAAAGAAACAATTCTCGAAGGATGCATCTAAGTGGGATACCCTTACACTGATTAAAAAGAGCAAAGCAGACATTGTCTGCGAGCTGACCTATACCGACCTGAAGACAGGAGAGCCTGCCTACACGCACTGCAAAGAAGCCTTGAAATCGGGCAAGCATGTGGTGACGAGCAACAAAGGTCCTGCGGCACTGCATTACCGGAAACTGATCAAGCTGGCTGATAAGTATGGATTGCATTTCAGGATTGAAGGCACCGTCGTGGCGGGAACACCGATCCTGAACCTGGCGGCCGGTCCGCTGGCTGGTTGCGAGATCACCAGGATAAGGGGCATCCTTAACGGGACGACGAATTACATGCTGACCGAAATGGAAAAGGGTATGTCGTACGCCGAGGTTCTCAAGGTCGCCCAGGAGCTGGGATATGCCGAAGCCGATCCCACAGGCGATGTGGAAGGATACGATGCTCGTGGCAAGGTGACGATCCTTGCCAACGTAGTAATGGATGGCCAACTGGATATTGACAATATCCCCTGTCGTGGAATCACGGGCATAACCTCATCGGATATCCACACTGCTAAAGAGCATGGCAAACGCTGGAAACTGATCGGAACCGTTGAAATGAAGGATGGAAAAGTGACCGGATCCGTCGCACCTGAGATGATCGACCTGACGCATCCGCTGGCCGGTGTGATGGGCGCTACCAACGCCCTGACATTCACCACCGATCTTCTGGGAGATGTGACCATGGTGGGACCCGGAGCAGGCAGGTGGCAAACAGGTTTTGCGATTTTGAACGACGTACTGACGATCGATTCAGCGTATTAATCACATTAACCTCTACTTATGTCGTATACGTATAAATGCCTTTACGTTGATCTTTCCGCCTGCACATGCGAAACAAAGGATTCTGACCGTCAGCTTTTAAAAGATTACATCGGGGGCAAGGGAGTAGGTTTCGCCCTGCTGGAAAAACTTGCCCCAAATCCCGATCCGTTTGGGCCGGAAAACCCACTGATCTTTTCCAACGGCCCCTTTACGGGATCCAAGGTCCAAACCAGCGCAAGAACGGCCCTGGTGACCAAATCCCCACTCACGGGATCCATACTGGATACTCATTGCGGCGGGTATTTTGGGCCCCGCCTGAAAGCTGCGGGATTCGATTATGTCGTCATCACAGGAAAATCTCAAGTACCTGTTTATCTGTATATTAAAGACGAAAAAGCAAAAATCCTCAACGCCTCCGACCTCTGGGGAAAGGGTGCCTTTTTCACCAATGATGAGTTGCAGAAGCGTCATCCGGGCATTGAACCAAGGGTGGCAGCCATCGGCCAGGCAGGTGAGAATCTTTCTAAGATGGCTTGTATCAGCGTAGACAAACACCGGCAGTACGGAAGGGGAGGAGCTGGGGCGGTCATGGGTTCCAAGAACCTCAAAGCTATTGTGACCGATGGGAGCATACCGATCAGATATGCTGATCCGGAAGCGTTTGAGGAACTTAACAGGGCAGCTACCAAAGATGTCCTGAATCATGCGGGCGTGAAGTTCAGGCGGATCAAAGGAACCATGAAATGCATCCGAAGCGGTCAGGGTTATGAGTTCCTTCCGGTCAAAAATTTCCAGGAAGTGGTTTCTGACAGATTTGAGGAGATCAGTTCCGAAACGACGAGAGAGGTTCTCAACTGGAAAGATACTGCCTGTTTTGGCTGTTCGATCCGTTGTTCAAAATTTGCACGGTGGGATGGTCACGAAATCGAAGGGCCTGAGTATGAGACCACGGCATTTCTGGGTTCCGGATGTTTGATTTTCAACATCAAGGATATCGCCTGGGCAAACGAACTCTGCAATGATCTGGGACTGGATACCATCAGCACGGGGGTTACCATGTCGTTTGCGATGGAATGCTATGAAAAGGGCCTGGTCAGTAGCTGGGATGGATTGAAACTGGAATGGGGCAACGCGGAGGCTCAGCGTGAGATGATCCTAAAAATGGCAGCAAAAGAGGGAATAGGAGAACTGTTCTCTGACGGTTCCCGGGTGGCCGCTGAACGCATTGGAAAAAACAGTTCGGATTTAGCCATCAATATCTATGGCATGGAGATGTCAGGGGTCAATCCAAAAGGGTGTCTGACGATGGGAGTAGTACTGAGCGTTGCCGATTTTGCCAGCCATACCCGATTGTGGATGACCGAACAGGAGATGGGACCCGACTATACGATCGAGGATATCCCGGAGTCAGTGGCATCGGGCCTGGATGAGATCAATGCCCGTAACTGCCTGGTGGTGTGTGATTTTCTTCCACTCGGACTTAGCCGCCTCGCCCCTTTGCTGAATGCCGCCACCGGTTTAAACCATACTGAAGAATCCCTCCGCGATCTGGGTGCAAAACTGACACACCTGGCCCGGCGATTCAATATCAGGAATGGTAGAAGGTATACCGATGACCGGATGCCCGAACGCTTCTTCCAGGAAGAAATGCTGGCCGGATTCATGAGGGGTAAAAAGGTGGAGAAAGAGTTCTTTAATGACCTGATCCGAAAATATTATAAGGTGAGAAACTGGTCCGAACAGGGAGAACCCACACCTGCGGTTCTGGAAAAATACAACCTGGCCTGATTGGGGTTCCTCCGCTATTTATTCATTTAATGCAATACAAAACCTATTTTATGAAAAAAGGTGCTTATACGCTACTGATCACTCCTTTTAAAAAGGATTATTCACTGGATGAACAGGCTCTTCGCCGACTTGTGCGGCGACAGGTGGAATCTGAAATCGACGGGATCGCTCCCCTGGGCGTCACCGGTGAAAATTCCCTGATGACGAACGACGAGGTGAAACGGCTTGTCCAGATCGTGGTTGAGGAAGCCGGGGGCAAAAAGCTGGTCATGCCGGATATCTGCCTGACGGGAACCCGGGAATCTATTGAACGGGCAAAGATGTACGCAGACCTTGGAGCGGATTATGCCGTTTCCTACACTCCATTTCTTGTACTGCCGACGCCTGCGGGATTGATCAATTACTATGAACAGCTTGCCGATGCTTCGCCCATCCCTATCATTTTGCACAGCTCCAAGGAACGCACGGGGGTGGAGCTGACACCGGATATGACAGCACAGCTGGCCAAGCATCCCAATATTGTCGCCACCAAGGATGGCAACAAACAGCTTGACCATCTGGCCAAGATCATTTATCTGACCAGAAACGACGATTTTCTTGTCTTTACCGGCAAGGATACCACTGCTTACCCGCTCGTGGCTTTTGGCGGTGCGGGAAGCTTTACCGTTTCCGGTAACGTGATCCCGGATGTGATGGGAAAAATGATCCATTTCGCCCTGGAAGGCA
>JAQUQD010000111.1 GCA_028716265.1 Bacteroidales bacterium
TTCTCCGGATCTGGTTCTGTATACGGGTGACCTGGTCAACTCCCGGTCCAAGGAAGCTGATCCCTATGAATCCATCCTTCGGAAGGTCAAAGCCGAAATGGGTATTTATACTATACTGGGAAATCATGATTATGGTGACTATGTCACCTGGGATTCACCCAAAGCAAAGGAAGACAACCTGATGGACCTGTATTCATACTATGATGAACTGGGATGGGAATTGCTTTGTAATAGCTATGATATTATTCATTTGAACGAAGATAGCCTGGCTATTGCAGGAGCTGAGAACTGGAGTGCCTATAACCGATTCGTCAGCAGGGGAGATCTTGATAAAACGATGGATGGATTATCCAACACACCCATGGTCGTACTTCTCTCCCACGATCCGTCGCACTGGGAAGAAGAAGTTATTCCTAAATACCCGGGAATTGACCTGACATTGACCGGTCACACCCATGGTTTTCAGTTCGGGATCGAAACAAAGCATCTGAAATGGAGCCCCGTTCAATGGCTCTATGAAGAATGGGCCGGGCTGTATGAGCACGTTCAGCCGGATGGACGAAAACAGTACATGTATGTCAACCGCGGGCTGGGAGTAATCGGGTATCCGGGAAGGGTAGGGATCAAACCCGAGATTACGCTGTTTGTGTTGGAATAAGCTGCAAGTTGCAAGTCGAGCGAAGCGAGATGTGGACCACAGGTCGGGACTACAAGTTTCAAGTTGCAGGTTACTGGTTGCAGGTATTGTCTTTTACATTTTTCATTTTTAATCCTTCATTCTTCATGCTTTATAGACTATTTACCCATACCAAAGATTTCAGTAACTTTGCCGAAAAATTTTACAGCTTGAAGCTGATGACCACGAAAAACCTTCATTCTATGCCAAAACTTGAAATTCAGGGAGTTTCTTTTAATGTGGACGGAGACGGCTTTCTACAGCAACCCGATCTCTGGTCAGAAGAAGTAGCCATCCTCTTTGCCCGTCACGACGGGACTGGAGAATTGAACGAAAAACACTGGGCTGTGATCAATTTTATACGCAATCACTGGAAGGAGACCGACATGGCCCCCATGGTACGAAAAATATGTGAACATACAGGCTTGCGCCTTAGGGAGATCTATGAGTTGTTCCCGATGGGGCCCGCACGGGGTGCCTGCAAGATCGCAGGGCTTCCCAAACCGGATGGATGTGTATAAATAGTTCACTATGAGTGTATTCCATTGGATCTTCCTGATTGGTTTTACGACATGCTTCATTGCATGCCTGTATCATTTTATCCATACCCTCTTCCTGACTATGCCCAGACAATATGCAAAAGCCAGGGGGAAGGTCCTGCCAGCCGTTGTTTACTCTTTTACAAAGGCGATGTCTCCTTCGCGGAAGGAATCTGCATATCTTCACTTACCGACGTACTTCAGCGGCCTGGCGTATCACCTGGGAACGTTTATGAGCTTTTTTCTTGTCTTTCTTTTCTTTTTTAACTATCACCCTTCATGGCCCTGGTCAGCCATTTTTTCCGGGATCCTTGCCATATCTGCACTTGCAGGTTTGTCTATCCTGATCAAGCGGATCCTTAAGAAAGATCTCCGGCAACTCTCCAACCCTGACGATTACATAAGCAATCTGCTGGTTACCCTGCTGCAGGGATTCGTTGCCTTCACCCTGCTGAAACATTCACTGGTTCCGGCATTGCTCGTCTATGCATCCGCAGTGATGCTTTACATCCCTGTGGGAAAGCTGAAGCACGTGGTATATTTCTTTAGTTCCAGGATCTACCTGGCTGTATTTTTCGGCAGGAGAGGCGTATGGCCGGTAAAAGAGGATAAACCATGAGCGATGATCTGACGATATCCCGGCAAAAGGCCCTGAAGGCGTTAGCCGAGCACCTGGACGGGCGGCTGCTGTCGAACCTGAACAGTTGTGTCCACTGCGGTTTGTGCGGTGAATCCTGCCAGTATTACCTGACCACACGGGATCCCCGTTTCATTCCGGGCCGTAAGGTCGATTTGATTTCAGGCCTGTATAAAAGATACCATACCGTTACCGGCAGACTCATCCCCAGGCTGGTCGGTGCACGCGACCTGGATGATGAGACCGTCCGCGAGATGGTTGACGTGCTTTTTGGCGCGTGTACGATGTGCGGAAGATGCACGGCACATTGCTCCATTGGCATTGACATTCCATTTCTGGTCAGGACTGCCCGTACATTGCTCTCCGAAATGGACCTGGTCCCGAAAGGCTTGAGGTCAACGGTCGATGCAGCCATCCAGTCGGGAAACAACATGGCCATCCCCCACAACGAATTTGTGGATACGATCCTCTGGCTGGAAGAGGACCTGAAAATGGAAGTGAACGATGAGTCGGCTACCATCCCGCTCGACCAGCCAGGAAAACGGATCATGTACACCCTAAATCCCCGGGAACCTAAATTCTTCCCGCTCTCGATCAGTGTCATGGCCAAGGTCTTTTATGCAGCCGGAGAAGATTGGACACTTTCGAGCAACATGTACGACGTCACCAATTACGCATTTTACACGGGTGAGGACCGGCTGGCGGCAGAGCTCACTAAAAGGCTGGTCACGGAGATGCAGGCCCTTGGTTCCACAATGCTGGTACTGGCAGAGTGCGGGCACGGATCACGTTCGATCCGGTGGGAGGGACCCGAGTGGATTGAAAGGCCATATCCTTTTGAGGTCAAGACTGCTGTGGAGCTGCTTGCAGATTATATCCGGTCGGGCAGGATCAGGGTGGACCCTTCGAAGAACAAGCTACCCGTGACACTTCATGATCCCTGCAACCTGGTCCGCCTTGGAGGAGTGATCGAGGAACAACGGTACATCCTCAGCCATACGGTCAGTAACTTTATTGAGATGACACCCAACCGTACCAATAATTACTGCTGCGGAGGGGGAGGCGGACAGCTTTCCATGAGTGAGTACAACGACAGAAGGTTGACAATCGGCAAGCTGAAAGCTGACCAGATACAAAGAACCGGTGCAAAGATCGTCGCCACACCCTGCCATAATTGCATTGACCAGATCATGGGACTTAACCAGCATTACGGACTGGGAGTGGAAGTGAAGACACTGGGAGAGATCGTGGCGGATGCGCTGGTTCTTTAGATTAATAGTCAGCCTCCCAGGGGTGGGGTGGATTTGTTTGGAATTTAGTGCCTGGAATTTGGATTCTATAATCCCCTATCGCCTCATTGCCGCAATTTCCTCTACTGCTTCAATGACATTATTGATTTGTTCTTCCGTATTGAATGGTCCGATGCTGAATCTGACAGAACCGTGAATTTGATCTGTCCCGAGCTGGACATGCACGAGCGGTGCACAGTGCAACCCTGTGCGGCAGGCAACATTGAAGTCAACATCCAGCATTGTCCCTACGTCGCCTGCTTCCCATCCCTGAATGTTGAAGCTTAAAACTCCGTTATGGTTGATGGCGCTGTCTGCACAATACAGAATGACACCGTCGATCTGCCGAAGCCCGTCCCGCAGCTTTTGCCACAGTGCCATGTCTTTAGTGTGCAGGTTTTCTATTCCCTGCTCCTTGATCCATCTATTCCCTGCACAGAGTCCTGCGACTCCTACGATGTTTAACGTGCCAACTTCCATGCGGTAAGGGAACTCCTCCAGATGAAACGGATAGGCCGATCGGACGCCGGTTCCACCAAAGCGCGTGCCCCTGATCGGCACCTCTTCCCCAATGTATGAGCCTCCTATACCCGTGGGCCCGAACAGGCATTTATGCCCGGTGAAGGCCAACAGGTCAATGCACATGGCCTGCACGTCAATGGGGATGTGTCCGGCGGTCTGACTGGCATCAACGGCAAAATAGATCCCTGCCTCGCGGCAGTATTTGCCGATCTCTGCTACGGGCTGGATGGTACCGATCACGTTCGAGCCGTGGTTGATGATGACCAACCGCGTGTTTTTTCGAAAAGCTTTCCTGACATCGTCCGGATCAAGGTAGCCGTGATCATCGAACGGAATATAGGTCACCTCGATTTCCCCATCATGCTTCTTGTGATAGAGGGGCCGGAGCACCGAATTATGTTCGACATTGCTCGTGATGACATGGTCCCCTTTCCGGAGCATTCCCTGAATGATCATGTTCAGCGAGTCGCTGGCATTGTAGCTGAAGGTCAGATGATACGGATTTGTGCCGTTGAAGAATTCTGTCAGTGCCTTCCGGGTGGAGAAAACAAGCTCCTCACATTCAAGCGTCTTGTCATACCCTGACCGGCCAGGATTGACTCCGTTCTTTCTGTAAAAATCATTCATGAAATCATAAACCATTACCGGTTTTGGATACGTGGTAGCCGCATTGTCCAGGTAAATCAATTCTCCCATCACTTAATTTATTTTGAGCTGTGAAACTAATAACAATAATTCAGTTAAACAATAAACAATAAAGAATTATCAATTATCAATTATCAATTGACAATTATTATAAACCTCTACTCCAGATCAAACCAGTCTTTCACAAGTACGGTTTTATCCTCAGGCTCGCTTTTATGCCTGAATTCATTGGTTTTTTTATTATAAACATAATCCCCTGCATATTCAGCACCATGCAACGCAATGGAATGGATTGCCTCAAGGATGGTGTCCAGATCCGAATCCGTCATGGTTGGATGAAGCGAAATACGGATCCATCCAGGCTTTACCGAAAGATCACCGTGACTGATGCGCTGGGTGATCTCCTGGGAATGCTCGTACGTGACATCCAGTAGGAAATGGCCGTAGGTGCCAGCACAGGCGCAACCGCCCCTGACCTGAATGCCAAACAGGTCATTCAGTAATTTCACAACAAGATTGTAATGCATTCCGTCAAGGTAAAACGATATGACTCCCAGACGTTCTCTGACATTCCCGGCGAGAATATGTATTCCCGGGATCCTGTCGAGTCCTTCAAATGTCTTGTTAACAAGCCAGGTTTCCCGTTCCAGCATTTTCCGGGGATCCATCTGCTCCTTGAGACCAATGGCAAGCGCGGTCTTGATGGCTTGCAGAAATCCGGGCGTTCCGCCATCCTCACGGGCTTCAATATCATCAATGTACTTGTACTCTCCCCAGGGATTTGTCCAGTCAACAGTGCCTCCTCCGGGTTGGTCGGGAACCGGATTGTTGTACAGCGACGCGGTAAAGACCAGCACCCCGGAACTGCCAGGCCCACCGAGGAACTTGTGGGGTGAGAAGAAGATGGCATCCAGTCTTTTTAAAGGATCCTCCGGATGCATGTTGATGTCAACATATGGTGCTGACGCCGCAAAATCAACAAATACATAACCGCCATGCTCATGCATTATTTTTGCGATCTCGTAATAGGGCGTCTGGATGCCAGTGACGTTGGAACAGGCAGTGACTGAGGCGATCTTCATCGGCCTGTCCCTGAATTTTTCCAGATTGCGATGCAACTCATCCAGATCGACCATAAGCTCTTTGTCAGGCTTCAATTGGACGATCTCTGTCGCAGTCTCGAACCAGGAAGTATGGTTGGAGTGATGTTCCATATGTGTCAGGAACACCACGGGCGGGATCCTCTCGTCGAGGCAGTCCCTTCCGGTCAGGTGACCGCCTCCCCTCAGC
>JAQUQD010000112.1 GCA_028716265.1 Bacteroidales bacterium
ATCACCTGAGAGCAGATACTTTTCATAAAGCCCGAAAAGCAAATACATCAGCGCACTGTGGATCTGTGTGCTCCAATAAGCTTGATCCTCATAAGCCAGCTTCTTTTCGGAGCTCTTGTCCAACTCAATCACTCCCTCAGTGCGCTTTAGTGGACTCATATAGATTGAAGAGATAAGCTCTTCACATTCATTCTGGCAGATCCTCAGCCTGGGCACCCTTTTATCCTTTTCTCCCAGGATGATGTTCAGCAATAGGTAATGTTCCCAGTAGAAGATGGTGCGGTTGGCCAGGCTCATCAAATGGACACTCCATCCGAGATCCTCCAGCTCTTTACGCAATATCTGGGCGTCAGTTTCCCCTTTAGGATTGTTCTTATATATTCTTTGATTACCGGCCCGGTCATAATACAGGTAGATCGTCTTCCTCTCGTGGTACATAAAGAATTCATGGATCTTCCTGGCCAGTTCGAAATGCTGGTCAGGTGTGATCACATAAAGATTCTTCAGCACCCGATGTTCTTTGTTCTTTTCCTGGCTGATGACCGCGCTCATGAAATTTCCAGGATCATAACCCATCAGCAGCGGTTGTTTCGCATCACAATGCTTCAGGTCCCGGGAGGTCTTATAATACTTCCCATCGACAGCATACAGGTCAATATTGTTATACCGGTAAGAATCATCAAAGATATGATGCCGGGCAAACTTACCGAAGAACATATCCTTGACCTTATTGGGGCGTATGCCCAATATGGAAAGCTTGAACCGGTCCAGGTTGCTCCTGGATCCTTTTAACTGGTTTTTTATGTAATCCAGACCAAGGATCAGCAGATTGCTGAAGCTGGACCCCTTCACGTAATAGGTAGCTCCTTTTCTTTTCTCCGTCAATCTTGACTCCCATCGGTTGATAAATGCCTGCATCCGTTTCTTTTCTTTCTCATTCTGTGAATTGACCAGGTGGTAGCGGGCCAGCTTTATCCGATAGGCAACATACATGATCTCTTCTATAAGCTCCTTATCCATGTTCTGTTCATAGTTCAGCCACCAGTCATTATCATTCTCGAAGTTCGGAGTGGATGAGAAAGCCGTTATGCCACCGAAGTAATGGCTTTTCCCGTGGATCTGCCTATCCCCGCGAAGAGTAGGGAGTATCCTTTCGGTGAAATCGGTTTCTTTGATCCTGAGCAGCTCATCTACGAAGATATGAGCTGCATTATGGCCTAGGGCCGACTCTGGCCGGTCGTTTGAAACAAACTGCAACACGGTGCCCCAGGCAAAGGAGAAGGTATGCTCCCAGCGGGTCACCTCGGTATAGGGCATCTTAAAGTGCTTGGGAGGTCTCTTACCATACTCATAATGCAGTCCCCTGGTATAATTCTTTGCCAGGTAGGTGATGATACCAGGGACAATGGTTTCAAGGAGGAAGGTGTAGGTTGGCCCCACCAGCAGGCAGATACTCCTTGGCATGGCATAGGTGACCCTGACAATCCGTGGGGAGAACATCTCCGTTGTCTTGCCTGATCCGCGTCCTATCTCACCGATTATGTTCTGCGTATCAGCCAGAAGCACCCTCGTCTGGAGGATGCTCATATACTTCTGTTCGAAGAGTTCCCAGTTGATCTCAGTTGATTTCTTCATAGTCCGCATCCAGCACTTCCGCTGCTTCTTTGAGGATCTTCTTCCTATGCCCCGGGTCCAGTTCCAGTTCCTCCAGGAATGTAGTGGTATCCAGCCACAGCTTCCTCAGGTTTCGCTCCTTGAGGCCCAGACGCTCCGGTGTGAGATCGGGAGATATGACCTGATCCTTGATCTTCAGGTCATCCGGATTAATGGCATTCTCATCGCGGCGGGTCCGGAGCTCATGGGCTTTTTCCATACATAACCTGGCCTCCTTCATATCACCCAGCATTTTATTATCATCAGCCATCACCTCAAACCGATCAGCATAATATTGATTCCACGCTTCGTTTTTTATTTGGTTATTGATATGGAAATAATGTATGGCATCATATATCCTGCTCCTGGCCACACTGAAGCTCATGTCTTCATCCTGGAATTCCTCCATCAATTGCCTGACCGATTTATAGAGATCCCCGCAATAACGCATAATCTCAATAGCACGGTCAAGGTGAATGATATACTTCTGCAAGTATTCCGGGATAGCCATGGATTGCTTTGTCCTTCGGAATTCTGCAATTATAGTCGGATCGATATGATCAAGTTCTCTTAGAGAAGGCCTTGGCATAAGCAAAATTTTATCAAATATTATCGATTTAGATATTTTATGAAAGGACTGTTTTATTGCATTTCTGAACTATTTTTAGATTTTTATGGAACTGATTACTACTTTTTTAGTCAGGTAATTAACTTTTCTAAGGCAGAACGTCACACGGCCGATTCCGATCACGCTGAGAATCGCTGGTGGAATACACCTGCCATTCTGACATACAAATATGAGGCTTTCAGCCGGCAATAAGCCGCTTCATAATGCCCAGCTTGGCTTTGTACTCTATGACCAGCTCCTGCCAGGTGAGTTTTTCCTCTTCATTCTTGTACTTTTGGGTTTTTAGCTGCGAGGTGTACCGGCTGATGCTCTTGTCCGCATTCACCAGCTCGTTCATGAATCGCTCCGGGTTGGTTTTTCTCCGGTGATCCAGCTCATCGATCAGCTTCCGCTCCTTGAGCAATGGGTGTTTATAAAGGAACCGACCATTCTTCTCGAAGCTTTCGAGCTCTTTGAAGGCCAGCCGGTTACGGATATCATCCTCAATCATTTGGGTGATATTATCCAGGGATGGATCCTGATCAAGCAACTTATCTGTCCTGGTCATCCTGTCCCATGCATATACGCGGTCATTATAAAGGACCATGCATAGTTGTATGTTGGGATTAGAGGTATCCTCCCAGTCTATGCCTGGATATTCTTCTTTGGGGCCGCTTTTTTTTTGCGTGGATTTGGTTTGGCAGTATCTGCCTGTTGTTCTTCCACTGGCTCCTGTTCCTTTCCGGCTGCCGGTGGTTCTGCCACCTCCTTCGACGTAGGGCCTTTGGCCGTCTGCTCTTTCATCCTGTCGGTGATGATCCCGCGGTTCTCAAGGACGGTCTCTCCACATACTGCATCCAGTATCTTCAGCAGGATCCGCCCATCCAGGTGGGTCTTGTTGTATTGATTTGCTTTCCTGAGCTCAGGGATCAGGGGAGAGTCTGGGTATAACTTCTCAAATAGCTTCCGGTCCTGATCAAAAAAGTCAGCATTGGTATGCCTGACAACGAAGTTATTCTTTTCGGGGAAGGTCATATTGTATGGTTTATTGGTTTAACATAGGCAAAGATGTATTGTAATACAACGATTAAAAAGGACAAATGAAAACCCCGGGGTACTCATGCTAAGCGCACTTCCCCCGGGGTTTAAACCCAAAACTAACACGTATGATTATGGAAACAAAGGTTACGTTCTGGTTCCAGCGATCTCGAAGAATTTGTAAGAAGCTGCTCCATCCTTGAATACTTTGAAGCTTATCTGGGAGTTTGCCAACGCTTCCCATTCAACTCCTCCAATCACCAGAAAATCGTTGGCAGTCGTACCAATGGTTGACGGATGAGATCCGCCGGATCCGAGTATGGTCATCACCCTTCCAATATCTGCATCAGTTACGCTGGTGAAACTTGTGATCTCGGCTGCCGCTGCTGTACCATCGGTCAACTGATAACGCGAATTATCAGTCATGGTGATGGTGGTGGCATCGGCCGCTACGGTATCCGGATCTTCTGTTGGGGTATTGCCAATATATTTGCTCCAGATCTCACCGCATTGATTCTTAAAGGTGATCGTCGAGGAAGTGTTATCCTTGGTAGCTCCTCCTGTGAAGGAGCTCAGCTTTAATGGCTTGCATCCATTGCCCCCAAGAAATTTTTCCCCTGTAGAACAGATCTCCCAGACCACATAGAATCCTTGACCAATGCCGGTCTCTAGAAGATTAAGCACGTCATCTTCCATACCCCCGACGATAAATGACAATTCATTCGTGATCAACGATGCAATCTCTCCTTCTTCTGCATTAAATTTAGGCTCGGGAGAATCAATCACAGAATTAATATAATGCCAATACTCACCTGCTTTAAGAGGTATGTTCCCACGCTCCCGTCCGCTTCTGGATGGAAATGCCTGGGTGCTGTCGTATTGGTCTTCGGAGATAATCCATAATCTGGCTTTGACCTGTTTCCCTACTCGTTTTTCATTGGTAACACTGTCAATATTACCCACTGCTCCCATGATTGTTGCCAGGCCGATGGTCCCCCCGCCAATCTTGAAAAAATCGTCTTCAGTGGCAGCCCCGGTGAGGAACATCGTACCTACAATCACAAGACAAAATGACATCAGAATGGAGAAAAACAGGAGTCTTTTCTTACGCATAGCTTCAAAAGTCTCCTTTGAAGCCCATGCCAGTTGTTTTGCATTTAATTTTTTCATGTTATTGATGGTTTTTGATTTTTAATTGATTTAAAGAGGGACCCGGATGCAAAGTCAGGTAACCGGATCCCTTCGCAGGAATTAGGTTATGACCTGCCTGTCTACTTCCACAAACTTGGAAGTGGTGGCATTCCAGTAAACCTCCAGGAAATCTCCCACCGCGGTGGGAACCCAGGCATCGATGTTCGAGAAATAGCCGCTCTTTGCGGTCTTGGATGCATTGATGGCAGATCCGCACTCGATCCGGTACACAATGCCCTCGGAGGCATTGGTAATGTTGGTGATAGTGGTAGCTGCCGAATTGGCAATGGTCTTGAACCGGTCGTTTTTTGTCCCGTCACAGGTAGTGGCATCAGCCAGAAGCTCCGTATACGGATCATTGAGGAAGATGAACTGATACTGCTTGTTGCTGGCTGCAAGCTCTGCTGCCGAGTTGAACTTCTTACCCACCAGGTAAGCACCCGCACCCTCTTTCCACCAGCTGGCTGCAATCAGCTCTTCCAGATCCCTCTGGAAGTAGATCTTCTCCATTTCGCCGGGGACATCCTCATAGAGCTCTACATTCTCCGGCTGGGCAATCCACATCACACATAAGTTTCCCAGGTGGGGAATGGGGATGATGCCTTCGATTTCTGCATCGATGACTTTCAAAACGGTCCCGTTAAAGTCAAGGTCGGTGCCGTATGCCGTCCTGTAAAGCGCTTTATACCAGGGTACATGCTTTTCGTTCATGTACAGGAAATATCCGCGCAGGGAGGGGATCACCTGGTTGACCTTTTCGACAAAGCTCTCAACGTAGGTGAGCAGGGTACTGGATGTGTACATCGACAGGTCGGTGAACGGCTCGAGTTTGAAGTCTGCCACATAGGAGCGAAGCCTCTTGACCACCCCGTCCGTTGAGAACATAAAGTGACCGGCGGTGCCGACAGTAGGCTCGATCCGGTATCCACGGACCCGGCGCTGTTCTTTTTCGTTGAATAGGACCTTCAGGGTATTGACCATCAGCCATTCGATGAATGTCCACTTCATCGGATCGGATCCTTCGCGGTTCAGATACCCGATGTATTCTTTCTCCA
>JAQUQD010000113.1 GCA_028716265.1 Bacteroidales bacterium
CGGTCACCGTCAGCGCCGGGATGACATCCCCCTGGCAGATCTCATGATCGCCCCCACTGACAGGGGCGGCAGGATTTGGGTAAACAACGACCTCCACATCGCCGGTCGCCGTATTGAAGCCATCGTTCACCTCAACGTGATAGGTTGTGGTCACCAATGGCGTGGCCTCCGGATTGGCCTGGGACGAGGTGAAGCCTGCCGGGTCGGAGGTCCAGGTGTACGTATAGTTGCCTGAGCCTCCGCTGGCATTAGCCGATAGTTGCGTCCCTTCGCCCTGGCAGATCGCATCCGGTGTGGCAGCCGGATCCACATCCAGGGCGGATCCGGTGACCGTAATGGTCATCTGATCGTTGTCAATGCAGCCATTCCCGTCGGTAACCGTCAGGGTATAGGTATTCGTAGCGTATAAGTTCACTGTTGTCGGATGCAATACACCGGCATCCACAAAAGAAGCTTCCGGGGTCCAGGTGTATTGGAGCACGGCGGTTCCTGTGGCTGTCGCGTCGCCGATGGTGGTGGATGTGCCGGTGGGGATGTTCTGGTCCGCTCCGGCATACACCGCCGGCAGTGGATGGATGGTGAGGGTTACGGCAGTGCGCGCCGGGCTCACACAGCCCGCATCCAGGGGCCTGGCTTCCGCATAGTATGTGCCTGCCGTGCCCGGTGTGTAACTTAACGTGCCGGAGACCAGTGGTTCACCGCCTGCGGCAGCCGCATACCAGTCGGCGGTCTCCCCTGCCCCCACGGTCACCGTCAGCGCCGGGATGACATCCCCCTGGCAGATCTCATGATCGCCGCCGCTGACAGGGGCGGCAGGCAAAGGAACGACTGAAATGGCATAATACGGTGAGATAATCCCATCACCACAGCTGTTGGTCCCGTAAACCGTCAGGTTTCCTGAAGTGGCCGCAGGACCGAAGGTAATGGTGATGGCGTTCCCGCTCCCCTGGATCGTTGCACCTGTCCCGGTGAAGGTCCACATATAACTGGTGGCATTCGGGATGGCAGCCACGCTATAAGCAATACCCGTCTGACCCTGGCACACGGGGGAGGTTCCCGTGATGGTTCCGGCTGCTCCGGGCAGGAGATTGACCGTGACCGGAAACGCGGTGGAAGGCGTTCCCTGGCCGCAGCTGTTCACCCCACGGACTGTCAGGTTTCCTGTGGTGGCAGAAAGGGCGAAATCAACTGTAACCGAGGTTCCGTTCCCGATGATGGTGGCCCCTGTTCCGCTGTAGCTCCACAAATAACTTGTTGCATTGGGAATGGACGAAGTGGAGTAAGCCACGCCGGTCTGGCCCTGGCAAACAGTGGCCGTGCCCGTGATGGTTCCCGCCGCTCCCGGCAAGGGATCGATCGCTATAGCGTGAGGGGGTGAGGCGGCTCCATCGCCGCAATTGTTCCTGCCGAATACCGTCAGATCACCCGGAGTGGCATCAGGGCTGAAGCTGACCGTGACAGGATTGGTTGTACCATTGATGGTAGCACCCGTTCCACTGTAGCTCCATGGATAGCTGAACGCATAGGTGATGGGGTCCACACTGAAGGCCACACCGCTCTGACCCTGGCAGACAGTGGCGGGACCTGTGATCGTTCCGGCTGCCCCCGGCAGTCCGTTGACCGTGATAGCAAAATTGGGAGACGAGGCGCCGTTACCGCAACCATTGATCCCACTGACTGTTAGATTCCCCGATGTGGCGTTGGCACTAAAATCAATGGTGATGGTGTTCCCGCTCCCCTGGATCGTTGCACCTGTCCCGGTGAAGGTCCACATATAACTGGTGGCATTCGGGATGGCAGCCACGCTATAAGCAATACCCGTCTGACCCTGGCACACGGGGGAGGTTCCCGTTATGGTTCCGGCTGCTCCGGGCAGGAGATTGACCGTGACCGGAAACGCGGTGGAAGGCGTTCCCTGGCCGCAGCTGTTCACCCCACGGACTGTCAGGTTTCCTGCTGTGGCAGAGAGGGTGAAATTAACCGTGACCGAGGTTCCGTTCCCGATGATGGTGGCCCCGGTTCCGCTGTAGCTCCACAAATAACTTGTTGCATTGGGAATGGACGAAGTGGAGTAGCCCACCCCGGTCTCACCCTGGCAAACTGTGGCCGTGCCCGTGATGGTTCCGGCCGCTCCCGGCAGATTGTTTACAGTTATGGGAAATCCCGGGGCAGCTGCGCCGGTTCCGCAGGCATTCACTCCGGAAACGGTCAGGTTCCCGCTGGTTGCAGCCTGACTGAAGCTGATGAAGACCGTACGCCCCGTTCCATTGATGGTGGCTCCTGTTCCGCTGTAGCTCCACGTGTAGCTTGTGGCATTTGGGATGGAGGGCACACTGTAAGAGACGTTGTTCTGGCCCTGGCATACCGTGGAGGTGCCGGTAATCATGCCTGCCGGACCCGGCACAGGATTCACCGTTACCTGGTAGTTCGGTGATACGGTTCCGTTTCCGCACGTATTGGTTCCGTAAACCTTCAGATTGCCGGAGGTTGCCGTGGCGCCGTAATTGACAGTGACCGTATTGCTGTTTCCGATGATCGTGGCATCCGTACCCGTGTAGGTCCACACGTAACTGGTTGCATTGGTGATGGGCGCCACACTGTACGAAACACCGTTTTGTCCCTGGCATACCGGTGTCGTTCCGGTAATGCTGCCGGCCGCGCCCGGAAGGGAGTTGACCGTAACAGTGAAGCTGCAGCTCACAGGCTCCTCCGCCTGACTGTCGGTCGCCACAAACGTATTGGTGGTGGGTCCTGCTGGAAATAATGAACCACTTGGTAAGCCTGCAGTTTGTGTTACAACCACGTCAGGACAGTCGCCGCCGACAATCGGTGCAGAATAGGTGACAACCGCACCGCAGCTCCCGGCATCCGGGGGAACCGAAATGTTGGCAGGGCAGGTCAGCTCCAGGGTACAGGGCCCCATAAAGCATCCTTCCGGGGCCGTTGGTTCGTAAATGATACCTGTATAGTCTAGCCACGTCAATCCATTGTATTCCAGGTAAACATCTCCATTGTTGATTGCTGTCCATTCATTGTTGATGATCTGAAAGCAAACATCCCCGCTTCCCGAATAGGAGAAGGCAGAGATGACTCTTTCTGTGCCTGGTGGTATCGGTGTTCCGACATCATCCATGGGAATGGAGCCAAACACCTGGTAATAAAAGCCACCGTCAGGTACTGCGGCTCCCATCTTCATCACATTGAACGGGTAAATAGGATCCACACTAGTAATTGTCAGGTTAGGATTATTCCATCGGACAGTGAAAGTAATTCCACTTATGATGTCATCGGCATTGATCATGAAATCAGGCTTAATCCTGATCTCCATTTTATTGGGTGCCGAGGATTCGAATATCCCGATATCCATCTGATCGGCCAATAATACCTTTCCGGTGAACAGGAACAAGAGTACAAGTGCCAGGTGATATCTGGCAAAACAAGGAAGAATATGGAATGTAGTTTTCATATATCTGCTTAAATTAATCATCAGGACTCCTATATGTCCGATCGCCTCTTCCCTGACGGCAGGGAAGAGGCGACCAGACATTATTTGATAAAATCAATCGTTCGGTATCAATGCAGGCGATATTCCCTAACGACTATTCAAAACCATGTAATAATGCACTCATGTCCTGCTTCCTGGTACTGCATTATCACGGATGGAGGAGAAGCAGTAACACTTCCCCCAATATGCAATCTCTATCTGAACTTTCTTACCAGTACAGCAACACTTCCAACCATCAACAGCACAGCAAGATAGATGGGCCAGTTTGCCAATGGGACCACTTCATCCGGAGTGATCGCCACCGTATCCTGATAAAAGATACCTGTACGATCTGAACCACCTATTTCATAGAAATAATCCCAATTGTTTTCAGGATCACCGGTTACCTCATCGTTGACAAGGTATATGTTGGCAGCAACTCCCGTTGTGGCGGTAAAGGTGGCTATGACCACTTCTGTACCGGCAGTAATGTTGCTACCAATGGGTACATTGGGAAACGAGCTGAATGTAAAGTAATACTTTCCGTCGATCAGGACCGGTCCAACATAGGGAGATGGCAGTGGCGCCATATTGAATGGAACGATGCCTGCTCCCGGAGTGACCGTGATGGATGGCTCGGTCCAGTAAATCGTATATTTGATTTCCGACAGCAGATCCGATGAAATAATGTCATACGTTGGCCGCATTCTGATCTCAACCTGGTGGGCAGGGGTGCTTGACAGGAAGATTCCAAGGTCAACTTGTGATGGTCCTTGAGCAATAAGGGAAAATCCACTGAACAATAAGGCAATGGATACGATCAGTTTCGTACCGAATAGTCTTCTCTTCATGATGGCACGCGTTCTCATAATGATTGATTTTATTGTTAATGATAAATGACTTGTCAAAATTAAATATTTTTTAATTGATTAGATTTTTTTACACTTTTTTTTTAAGATCCGGATTCATAAAGTTTTTCTTCAACCTGTATGATTCCGTGATATATTATTGTTTTGCTTTTTTGTTTATTTCATCCCAGGGATCCTAATCACCATCCCTCTTTCGCCTTACTACGGCGAAAGAGGGGATGGGAAAGGATTTTGATTTAGTTCACTGAAAGAAGAATGATCTTCTTATGGTAATTCACCTGTTCGCCGCTGATGTTCAGCATATACGCGCCTTGTGGCAGCTTCGTCAGGTCAATCACCCGCGTTACCGTACCGCTCACGGTCCAGGGCTGGTTCATCACCAGGTTGCCCCTGACGTCCATGACACGGATATCCAGGTTGCGCTCCTGTGAGCTGCCCGATACCTGGATATAGAGTTTGCCATCGCTGACCGGGTTGGGATAGGTCCGGATCATCATAGCCTGGTCAGGTTCGTCGATCGAAACTGCAACAGAGGTGATCTGGCCTGTAACATCCGTTCCCCATACCGAGATGTAGTACATCCCGTTGTTCTGGCTGGTGAATCCATTATCGGCGATCCACAGCCTGTCGGCTATCTGGATCCCCTGATCCGTAGCAAAGCTCAGTACCGTCTGCTCTTCTCCTTCATTCCACATCGAAGGCAGATAGGTGGCTGTTGCCGAAGCAAACACCTGGTAGGAGATGCCGTTGATCACCACGGGTTCGCCCTGCGGCTGCAAGCCG
>JAQUQD010000114.1 GCA_028716265.1 Bacteroidales bacterium
CTCTACCCAGGAGCTTCCCTCGTCGGCCGTGTACTAAATACCGCCGTCATTTCCGGCGAAAAGCCGCCCGTCATGAGGATTGTATTCCAGTACATGGAGGTCGGCATGAACGGCAGGTACTCCGCAGTCGCCCCACCAGTGGGAAACGATGAACCAGGTGGCACCTCAGTCGGTGGTTTTGAAGCAGTTGACGCCTCCGGCATACACCGTATTGGCATCCTGTTCATCGACTGCAATGTCAAGGTCGTACCAGGCTTGCCCCCCCTCACTGCTATCGTTGCAACCCCAGCTCATTATGTTGGGAGTAGTGGACATGAGCGTGAAGGAATCGCCGCCGTCCTCCGACCGGAAGATCCCCTTGTAGGAGGAGGATGTGGTGGTAAGGAAATAGACCACATTCGGATCGACAGGGGTCACACCGATGGCTCCTCTGGAACCAGGAATGATGCCGTTGGAGACCTGCAGCCAGCTCTCACCCATGTCCGTCGATTTAAACAGCCTGCCTGCAGCAGTGGTAAACACCGTCATGGGATCGTCCACCTTGAAAAGAAGATCCTTATGGTCACCCGAACGGGTACGATACCAGTTCTGGCCACCATCGATCGTTTTATAAATTCCGCCACTGGTGGCGGCCAGGATGATGCCGGGATCGCCAGGATACATGATCAGTCTTCCCACGGTTTTATTATCCATACCGTTGTTCGACATGAACCACGTAAGCCCTCCATCGGTGGATTTCATCACGCCAAGGCCTGGCGCGTCACCGTGATCCTGGTCACCTGTTCCAATATAGATGACATCCGGATTGTTGAAATCAATCACGACTGACGATACGCCAAGGGTTGGCAGTCCGTCGGTCAGGCACACCCATGTTTCTCCATAATCGGGCGATTTCCATAATCCGCCGGAAGGCGCTCCGATATAGATCAAATTCGGATCGAACGGATCAAATGCGATGGCGCTGATACGACCAAGGCCCTGGTAGCCCCGTGCCAGGGGGACCGTGAACGGACCCAGGTTCACCCATTGCCCCAGGTTCTCACGGCTTGCGTGGTTCTGAAGGTAGGCATAGTACTCCTTCCATACATGGTCGTCATCCGGGCGTGTTCCATCCGGATTGATCCTGGCTTGCATCATGTATTCCCACCGTTTGAAGGGTTTCCAGCCGCTACCGCGGGTAATCTCCCTGTCTTTCCAGTAGGTATTGAAAGCCCGCTGAACATCGTAAAAATTAACCGAGTGATCCTGCATCATCTCGATCCAGTATGGATAACTTGCGGTATCCGGCTGCTGGGCGCTAACTCCCTGACCTGATGATAGCAAGATCATAAATGGAAGTAGAAGTGTCAATCTTTTCATTATGGTCTATTAGAAATTGTTGCAAAGGTATCATTTTTACGGTATTTATTTCACTGATTCAGAAATACAATTTATGGGTTTTAAAGGCTGAATTTCATTTTTTAATTATCTTTCCGCCTGTTTTAAAAGACTACGACCATGGAAAATTCAAACATCGTAAAACTGACCCTGCCCAATGACATTGAATATTTTTACCTGGCCCAGCTTTTTGTCAGGGAAGTAGCCAGGAAGACCGGATTCTCAGGCAGTTATCTAGATCAGCTTGAAATAGCCGTTGAGGAGTCCGTCACGTTTGTCATGAATCAAGCATATGACCGTGAAGAAAACAAGACCATCGACATCATTTGCCAGGGCATTGAGGGAGGTTTGAAGATCATCGTGAAGGACATGGGGATACCTTTTGATCCGAACCGGATCGCCCGTTTTAACATCACCAAGAACATTGAGGACATGGAAACGGAGGGGCTTTGGATCTACATGTTGCATAAGGTGGTGGATGATCTGTCGTTTCAGAACCTGGGACACCTGGGAAAAGAGATCCACATGGTGAAATACCTGCCAGAGTCCACTCAAACGATCGAACTGTCATTGGAGGAATCCGCCGTGCTGGAAGATGCCGTACCTGGCACGGGAACGATCGATTATGAAGTGCGCAGGATGCTTCCCGAAGAAGCCATCGAAGTATCGAAATGTGCCTATAAATCACACGGATATTCCTTTTTCGATGACCATATTTATTACCCGGAACGGCTGGTGGAAATGAACAGGAAACTGGAAATGATATCGGTAGTGGCAGTCACCGGCGGGAATGAATTCATGGGGCATACCGCCCTGGTCTTTCAGTATCCGGAAGATACAATAGCCGAACTGACATTTGCATTTGTCAACGTAGAATACCGGGGACAGGGAGCGTTGAACCGGATGACCGAGTTCCTGCTCAATGTGCCCAAAAAGAGAAGATTGACAGGTATTTACGCCTATGCTGTGGCCAATCATCCCTTCACACAGAAATCCCTGATCAAGTACAACCTTAAAGACTGTGGCATCCTGCTGGCAACCAGCCCCGCCTCCTGGAAATTCAAGGGCATCTCGGATGACACATCCCAGCGCATCAGCGTCGTGCTCAGTTTCCGGTTTATGCACGAGCCCAGCACCCTGGAGATTTACGCGCCGCAACATCACAGGGAGATGATCATGAAACTGTACGAATCACTAGGAGCACACCACCAGTTCCTTCAGCCGGAACCGCAGGAGGTTACTTTTAAAAATCCCGTATCAGCCATCCATACCGGATTAAATGAACTGGAAGGATGCGGTGAGATCTTTGTACTGAATTATGGTGAAGACATTCTCCGTGAGATCAGGATAACATTGAGGAGTTTCTGTGTTCAGCATATCGCTGCGATCAACCTTTTCCTGAAGCTTACCGATAAGTTGACCTTCCATCTCACGGAAGAATTTGAGAAAATGGGATTCTTCTTTGCCGGAATTCTGCCGGAAACCATGATTGGTGATGCGCTGGTGCTTCAGTACCTGAACAATGTAGAGTTTGATTACGATAAGCTGGTCATCTATCAGGACTCAACCAGGGAAATCCTTGCGTACATCCGTGCGCATGATCCAAATGAGAATCTGTGACACAATCCCGAAGGGATTGCAGGTCTATAGAGAATAAAGCGACGAACGATTTCACAATCCCGAAGGGATTGAACGTTAATAGAAATCGCTATCCGGAAAATATTATCGATGCCGAAGGCATCGCACAGGATTATTACGATAATAGATCTATTTCGTTTTCAATAAGTGTGCGGATTTCTGAATTCTTTGACTTTAACAGCTCGAGATTGGAGGTGATCTTTTGCAGGAGATCTGCAAGGTTTGGCACCTTCCTGCATAATTCGTAGATCTCCAAGCTCAAAAGCCATTCGTCAGGATTCAGCGACACCGCTTCCTGCCAAATTCCAGGAAGTGTCTCAAAACCGGTTCCCGACTCCCGCACATCCCTTACTGTCTGATAATAAGTGTGCATTTTCCTTGCTTCCTGTGTATGGGTAATTTTATGTGTTTTTTCTGATGGCACCAGGTAACTCAGCCCAAATGCATCCGGGTCTGCTGTACCGGAATAAGCTGATACGATCGACTCACCCAAGGCCATATCATAGGTGCCCCAGGCGGGATCAAATAATACCTGGTCATGATAGGTAACTTTGCATTCTGAAAACGAGAGCAGAATGTTTTTACCGTTCTTCTGCGTAATACTCTCCAGCTTTCCCTTAACGCACACCCCTGACGGAAAATCCAGTGTACAATGTTCGCCGGTCATGACCCCTGACCGCTTCAGGTCATCTTCCTGCAATACCTCAAGTGGTATGGATGATGCTTTTATTTTTCCGACCGGTGATCCAAATCCATGGTTGTGGTACTCTTTGCCGTGTCCATCAAGTTGTTTGCTGTCGAGCGCAAGAGCCGTGGGACCTGTGGTTTTGATATATACCGGTTCTTCTTTTTCCGTGATCACCTCTGTAAATGTACCGGAGACCTGCAGCCCTGAGCTGTAGACGCACGTGGCTGTATTTTTCGATGCGATAGCCTGTTGAATACCAACTAATCCCCCTTTCCGCAGCGCCATCTGGTCGGCAAACTGGTTCAGTACCGTGACCAGGTGGTCGAAGTCGGGAGTGACGAAAAGCTGTGGCTGCATCGTTGTTATGTCGAAGTTGACATCTGCGGCCTGGATGGAGTAGGGGATCTTCCTGACGTGTTTCTTCAGGCAGTTCTGGCTTTCACCGATGGAAGAGAGCAGCCCTGCTCCGTAGATCTTTGGTTTGTGAAGGTCGCCCACCAGGCCGTATTCCACTGTCCACCAGTGGAGGTTACGGATCCTGGCCATTTCGCTGGGTGTACCCAGGTTTTGTTCGATGCTGGTCAGCTCCTGTTCCGCCCTTTTGATCTCAGCGGTGGGTGTGTATGGGTCTGCCTTCAGGATGGAAAGGTGTCTGACCGCCTCATAAAGTTCATAATCCCCAGCCGAGGAGAATGCTTTGCTGCCGATTTCTCCGAACAAGCGCAGGTATTCAGCGTAGTGGTCATCAGCGATGATCGGCGCATGGCCTGCCGCTTCGTGGATGATATCCGGTGACGGTGTATAGTTGATCTGGTCGATGGGGCGGATATCGGCGGCAATCACCAGTACCTTGTAGGCCTGGAATTCCATGAATGCGGAGGGAGGGATGAATCCGTCCACTGCCACGGCAGCCCAGCCAATCTCCTTCAGGATGCGATTCATCCCGTACATGTGGGGGATCTGCTCGATGCTGATGCCGGTGCGGCGCAGCCCGTCGAGGTAGGAGCCATGAGCCACCTGGCTGAGATGCTTAACGTTGCGGCGCATCACATAGCGCCAGACGGCATGGTCCTGGGCCGTATACTCATTGTAGGGCTGCTCGATCACAAGGTCCATCAGGTGACGTGGCAGCCGGTCGAGGATTTCGTTGGATTCGTACATGGGGTTGGTGGTTACAAGCTTCAAGTTTTAAGCTACAAGCTTCAAGTTTCAAGCTATTCAATAAACAACAAAATCATACCATTGTTCATTCCTTTCGTTCTGAGTTAAAACAGCGATCGAAAAGATACTTTACAAAATCTTTACACGATCGCCGGAAAGTTTGATTTTCCCTTTATAATACCGGGATTACATTTGCTGCCGGTATCATGACCCATATGAACGACACGGCTGCCATATCGGCAAAAATCAAGAACACCCTGATC
>JAQUQD010000115.1 GCA_028716265.1 Bacteroidales bacterium
GCAGGTCCTCATAGGTGTAATACCTGCCAAGAGAATCCAGGTACCACCGCGCCACTTCGGGGACGAAGACGGTCTGGTAACGTCCAGCCAGCTGCTGAGCTAGCGTGGACTTGCCCGTGGATTCAGACCCGGTGATGGAGATGCGGTGGATCATGACGGCTGGCCGGATATTAGCTTACGGCGCCACTCGATGTAGCCCAGGATGGCGATGATCAGAAAGATCAGAAACTGCAGGCTGGAAAAGATCAGCCCCTGGATGGCATACAATGGAATGGCAATGATGTCGCCGATGATCCAGGCGATCCAGTTCTCAATCTTCTTTCGCGCCATGAGCCACATACCGACCACATAGATGGAGGTAGTGAGTGCATCGATACCCGGCACGGTGCTGTCGGTGAACCGCATCAGGACGAAACGGAGCAGCATGAACAGGATCAGAAGAATGGCGATCATCAACGCACCATAGGAAAGACTGCACCTCGAAATAGCCAGCACCTGTTCATTGGCATCTTTTCTCGTCCAGCTGTACCAACCGTATACACTCATGAAGAAATAAAAGATGTTGATGCCCATGTTGGCATAGATGCCCGCATCGTAACACAGGTAGACAAAGATCAGGACGTTAACGATGCCCGTGGGGTAGACCAGCGTGTTCTCCTTTCTGGCATACCACACGCTCAGGATGCCGAAGATCACAGCCACGTATTCAAGCCAGGTAGTGTCGGCAAGATTCTGCAGTAGCGTGTTAAAGAAATCATTCATGACGATTCAGTCATCTATCACCTCATCCCCCCCTCTCCTTTAGGGGAGGGGGGGATGAGGTATTTTTATTATCTTTACACACCAAAATTACAATTCTAATTTAATTTTCCCCTATGAAAAAGATCAGCTTGCTCAGTCTTATTGCCGTTTTGGTCCTTTTCGCCCTAAACGGTTGCCTTACGGTCGAAACCAAGGAGTACACCTTTGAACTGACGGGACCCAATTCCGGAAAGCTAACCATCAGGTACATCAACATCCTCTCGACGATGGACGACTCTGTGGACGTGTCAGCCGATGATTTTGAGGAACTGCTTTCTAATTATCTCTACGGAGAATCCTTCGAGACCGATTATCCCGATGCCGTCAATTTCGAGAAGCAGCTGTATGAGGAAAACGGTGTCCTCTGCGGCAGGATAACGATGGAATTCACCGATCTTTCGGCCGTCAAACTGTTCCGGTACAAGTCATCCGGCCCGTATATGCTGAACATCGGCTCCTTTCTCGACACCGAAACGTTCATTGAAGCCAACGGCGATTTCGGTGGCGATACGATGCCTGTCGTGTTCTGGTCGGAAGATGCACGGGTGCTGACACTGAAGACCGGTGTTGCCCAGCCCGACGAAACGACACTGAGCCTTCTGGATGATTACCTCGAATGGAAGGAAAAGAAATAGGAGGATCTACCACCTCTTTGGCTGGCCGGGCTCATACGGCCGGTCATCCCTGATCTTGCGGAGCAGTTCATGCTGAAATTCCTTTTCGGCTTGATAAAGCTTCAGGACTTTCTTACCGGAAAGCACTTCCTTGAAATGAATATGGTACTCCTTCTGGACGTCCAGAAGCTTTTGTGCTTTAATGATTTGATTATCAGCTATTTCCGTTGCCTGTTCGTCCGTCAGGGCATCGATGTCCATATCGCGTATGTCGAAATCCTTGAACATTTCCTTCTGAACCATTTCTCGTTTATCCTGGTATTCGTTATATACGGGCCAGAACCTCTGTGCTTCGTCGGGCGTCAGGTCCAGCCGGTCGGTGATGAAGGCGATCTTATGTGCCTGGATCACTTCCCTCGGTTTGTCTGATTTTTCACCGGGTTGTGCAAATGTCTGCTGATACGTGAAAAAGAAGGAGATCAGGAGCAGGCCGGCAATTGCATTTAAAATGGATCGTTTCATGGTTGGTTGATTAGTTAGAGATCAGAATCGGTTTCATTGTTCAGCTGGAGTTCCTCCGGGGTGTACTCTGCCAGCAGATAGTTCATGATGTCGGCATCGGTCACCGCATCCAGGCTTGTACTGTCGGCCATAGCCTGGCGTATACCGTCTCCTTTTCGCTCGACCCAGTCATCCACCAGTGATTCGTCAAAATTCACAAGGTATCCGTCAAATTCCTCCAGCTGGCCGGAGGTAATCTGCCGGATATCGCTGAGCAGTCGTTGGGTGGGATCCGGTGTGAAGATGAGGTAGGCTACCGTGAATGCGATGAAGGCCAGGGAGGCGGCCAGCGCTATCTTGTAGGGCCACTTCCGTCCCCGGAGGATCAGAATGACGGTTTTTCCTTTTTCGGCTTCTTCATCGATTGTTTCCATGATCCGGGCGGGAAGCCTGTCGAAGTATCCGTCGGGGACGCGGAAAGGATTACCCCGTAGCAGGTTGAACGGAGCCGTAGAGTGCTCTTTTTCAACATCCTTCCCAAAAGGAACAGTCCTATGTGTTGTTTTCCTCATTTTCCTGTTAGACATTGGAATAGTTGTTTGGTTTAATCCTGTGTCAGTGAATCCTCAATTTTTTTGGCAGCGATGTGATACGATGCTTTCAGTGCTCCGACGGAAGTATTCAGAATGGCCGACATGGTCTCGTAGGGCATTTCGTCGTAGTACCTCATCGTGAAGACCAGGCGCTGCCGGGGAGGGAGCGTATCCAGGGCCTGCTGGAGCTTCAGCTGGATAGCGTCCCCGGTGAAATACGGGTCGTCGCTCAGTCTTTCGGCTATGTTCCTGTTGCTTCCCACCAGGGGGATCATCGCGTGCAGCCTCCGTTTCCGGAGGAAGTTCGTGCATTCGTTGGCAGCAATGCGGTAGATCCAGGTGTAGAGCGACGAATCCTCCCTGAACGACGGAATCCCTTTCCATACCTTCAGAAAGACCTCCTGCACCAGGTCGTTGGCGTCGTCATGGTCCACCACCATCCTGCGGATATGCCAGTACAGCTGCGTCTGGTACAGCTGCACCAGGATGGAAAATCCATAGCGGCTTGTTTGATCGTCCCGTATGAGCGAAAGTAGTTCGGTGTCTGACATGTCTTGCAGCAAATTCCAAATACCAACTTCCAAATTCCAGGCAAATCACACTATACAAATTACAATGATTTGAGAGTAATTTTATGCATTATCCGAGGTTGTTTTGTAAAATATTTTAAATCCTGGAATTTGGAATTTGTTTGGACCTTGGATTTTGGGATTTGGGATTTCTTCAGTAAGCCTGGTAGATCTTCAGATTCAACGTCACCCCCGGGTCAATCCTGAATTTCTTCTCGATCGTGTACAGTGTTTGGCTGAGGTATTTTGACCGGAAGATTATCCGGTAGTTGCCCGGTTGCAGCACGAACGATTCCTGGAGTTTGTTCTCTTTCAGATCATATACCCATTTGAGTTCATTCCCTGACTCTAGGTAGAGGCTGCCGTATCCGTTGACGGATTTGGACACCACCAGGATGCCGGGCTGGGGGATCTCTACGGTAGTCGTATGGCTTTGTCTGATAACTACATTATTTATATAGATGCGAGGCAGTGATAGAACTTCCAGGTCGTATATGCCGGTCATGTATTTCGCCGGCGATCCGAATGTCTGTATGTTCAGTGTTTGCATCGACCCGGCTTTTCTTACGATGCAATAGAGTTCTTTTATTGTACGATCGTTGTTACCCACCTTGAGATCTAGGATACCCTGGGGTGCATCCAGGGCGATGATGGTATGCTTACCCGGGGTCAGGGTGATGCTGTCGAGGTTGACAGGTGGAAGCGTGTGGACCACAAGGTCATAGGTGACCAGAGGATCGATGCGCACGGTATCGGGTACGCCTTTGTTGTTGATGGTGTGGATGAAATTGTACTTTACCTGTCCGGAAACATGGTCATAGAAGGTCATATTGACATTGGTTTCCGTGGGATTCCCGTCGGTGTCGAGCAGGTTCACCTGGGCTGTGGTCGAGTTGAGCGCCTGAGAGATAACGATGTTCAGCGCGCTCTGGAACTCTTCTTCGTTGGAAGCGTCATAATACGTACCCACGCACTCGAAGTCGTTCCTGAAGTCCCTTCCGATGCCGATGATGAACGGCTTCATGGCCACGCCGTTTTTCTGCAGCGCTCGCGACACCGCACAGGGATCCCCGTCGCATTCCTCGATCCCGTCTGTGATCAGTACAATGATGTTCCTGCAGTTGTCGCAGGGGTAAAAATCGTTCTGGGATTGCTCCAGAGCATAGGCGATGGGAGTGCTTCCCTTGGGGACGAGGGTTTTCAGTACATTGATGATCTTGCCGGCATTATTTTGTCCGAAGGGGACCTCCAGTTTGGTATCGTCGCAATCCTGCGGCGGGTAGTTTTTTTGGTGGCCGTAGACACGCAGAGCCATTTCCAGATTGGGAGTTGTTTTGAGGCTGTCGAGGATGTGTATCAGTAGATTTCGTGCGATCCGGATCTTTTCGTCACTCTGCCACTGTCCGTACATGCTCTGGGAGGCGTCGAACACGAAGAGGATGCGTGTGAGCGGCTCTTTGATCTCTGGTTTCAGCTGGGATGTCTGCGGGAGGCAGGGTGAAGCGGCGAGAAGGAAGAGGACGAAGGTGATATGGCGTAAATACCTTGACACGAGAGGATCAGATTTATTTATTGATAACGCATGGCAAATTACAATATTTCCTGGAATGGCGCCGAGGCGGGATTAAATTTTTAATGTACCCTACCCCTGCAGAGGGTGTGTCAAAATGAATGTCCTTTTATTAAACCACGGAGAACCTTTAGATTTGTGTTATTGACAGAGGAGAAATGAAAAAGCAAAATATTGAATGTAATGTATTGATTTTCTTTTCTTTTTGCTTCTTTTTCTTTTCTTTGTTGATAA
>JAQUQD010000116.1 GCA_028716265.1 Bacteroidales bacterium
CACCACAGGATAATTATCATAGGCAGGATGGGAGAAATAGCGCTGGGTGGCAGCTTCGTTGTACGAATAGGCATAGTCCTTTATCCAGACAAGCGTGTCGGGATAGATGTTGATCACTTCCTTTCTTACATATACCGAGCGGTCTGTCATGCCCTGGGGACGGTTGGCGAACATACCGTTCGTGGGATCGCCCTGCGTATTGAAGTCTTTTTGTGAAGCCGCCTGCCAGTCAACCCAGTAATATTCATAGAACAACTTCCGCGTATCGATCTCCTTTTTCCGGAAATATCGTTCGTGCTCCGGAAGGTACATCTCTTCCAGGGCTTCGCGCTCCTCTTCCCCTTTCCAGTCGATCTCTTCATCCCAGTTCAGGATCGGAGGATCATACACCTCGCCTGTTTCCTTGTTCTCCTCGATAAGATAAACCTCTGGCTTCACATCACCCAGTAACCTCCTGGCAATGGAGTCCCTCACATAATATACAAACTGACGGTACTCATTGTTGGTGATTTCCGTTTCATCCATGTAAAATGCGGACAGGGATATGGTTCTGGGCTGGTGGATTTGGGATGCCGGCACGTCCTGGTCGCCAATACCCATGGTAAAGCTGCCCATGGGAATATAGGCCATACCATAAGGATCAGGCTGATAGAAGCGTGGCCTTTTTTCCACACCGATCAGTTCACCGTTGCCCGTGTTCTTGCAACTTCCAAGAACGACGACCACCAGCAGAAAAAAGAATAACCTTTTCATTTGATTTCCTGATTTTACGTTCATTATTAACGATGTTTATATCTTAAATATTATTTTTTCAGAAGAACTACCTGCCTGTTTACAAGAACCTTGTGTTCTTATAGCTTTGCCTGAGCTTCTCCATCTCCAGTTTAAAGCAATATCCTGCCATCAGTTCATGACTTCCACTGCTGTAAGAACCACCGATGGATGAAGTAGTTATATCATATGAGTATCCGATCCTGATGTTTTTGTAATGGACGCCCACCATCACAACGATCGCGTCCTCGTAACGGTAGCTGACACCTCCCCAGAAACGTTCTTTGTAATTGAGCATGGCGCTGACATCCACCTGGAATGAAGAGCCATCTGATTTCAGCAGCATGGAAGGGGTTATGGTGAAGGCGGGATTCCTTGGAAAGGTGAAATCGTATCCTCCCGTAAGGTAATAATGCCGCCGCAACTTCAGCTTGAATTCCTTATCATCGTTCTCTCCCAGCGCTTTCCCGCTGGATTGGATCACCTGGGTCGATGAGAGGCCGACGTAGTACTGGTCGGGTACATTATAGAACACACCCACGGACGCATCGACCAGCAGATCGCTTTCTTTTCCCAATCCGGATAAAATCGGATCATCGTCCACCGGTCTCAACTTTGAAAAATCGACCGATTTATCATTGAAGCTTGCCATCAAGCCCAGGCCCATCACTCCCGTTCCAACCTTCAAATGGTATGCATATCCTATCTTCACCATGGTATTTCCTTCAAATCCAAGTTTATCAGAGGACACGGCAAGTCCCACCCCCCCTTTGAGGAACCTGATGGGCGCTTCAAGAGTGATGGAGTAGGTTTCGGGAGCGACGTCATTGCCCTCCGTATCCTTAAATCCAAGCCACTGCTGCCGGTAGAGGCCAAACGCACAGATCGCTTCACTGGTTCCGGCAACACCCGGGTTATAACCCAGATGATTGAACATATACTGACTGAACTGCGCCTCCTGCTGGCCCAATGCAACGCACGGAATGAGAACAATAAATGCAATGACAGCATTTACGATATACCGTTTCGTGGTCTGCATCAAATAGCCTTAGCCTAAAAGGCTGCTAAATTAATGTTTTTTTTTATTAACAAACAAATCTGACAAATATTACTACCCATACTATTGGATGAAATCAGGTTTGCCATTTTTTATAACTGATTTTCGCCGTTGTTAGTACATTATATAAAAAAAAAGATTGACCGCCCGGCATCAGCGGCTTTGATTAAAATAGCTATTTTTATCCGCATACTAAATTTAGTTACCATGTCCTTTTTACAAAAAGAAAAACTGTTTTCACGGAAATGGTTCGCCATGTACAGCCTGATTGTGATTGGAGCTTTCATTCTTGCTGCCGGTTTCGTTTTTTTCATCACCCCCTATAAGATCGTCCCCGGGGGAGTGTACGGGATTGCCATCGTGGTTCATCACCTGACAAAGGGTATGTTCAGCCTGTTCCCCGACGGCCTGCCTGTCGGGGCCACAGGGCTTGTCCTGAACATTCCACTGACAATCATCGGCATCCGCATCCTGGGGCCGCGTTTTGGCGTGAAGACCGTAGTGGGTTTCATCTTCACCTCCGCCTTTATTGATCTGATCACCTGGTTCTGGGGCGAGAAGCCCCTGGTGGCCGATGACGCGCTGCTCTCTTCCATATTCGGTGGCGTACTGATCGGACTGGGACTGGGACTGATCTTCAAATCCAAGGCCACCTCGGGCGGATCGGACATCGTTGCCATGATCCTGGCAAAATATACCCGGCTACCCCTGGGCCAACTGATGATCTATGTTGATTCGGTCATCGTCCTGGTAGGACTGGTCGCTTTCGGCGACTGGCGCATCCCTCTGTATTCCTGGATCGTGATCTTCATCACGGGAAAAGTGATCGACGTGGTCATCGAAGGGATCAGCTACGACAAGACGCTGTTCATTATTTCGGAGAAACACCAGGAAATCCGCACCAAGATCATCCATGACCTGAACAGGGGAGGGACGCTGATCGAGGCAAAAGGGATGTACAATTATGCCGACAAAACAATCATCTTCACCGTGGTCAACCGCCGTGAACTGGCCATACTGGAGGATTTCATACACTCCATCGATCCCGGCGCCTTCCTGACGGTGATCAACGCCAACGAGATCCTCGGCCAGGGATTCAAATCGCTACAGGAAAAAGTATCCGACTGACAATCATTTCCTGAGCAGCCTGAGGATATCGTTGCCGTTGGCAAAGATCAGCAGGCCGAACAGGATGATCATCCCGGCGATCTGGGCATACTCCAGGAACTTGTCGCTGGGTTTTCGGCCGGTGATGATCTCATAGAGCAGAAACAGGACGTGGCCCCCGTCCAGTGCAGGAATGGGGAGCACATTGAGAATGGCCAGCATGATCGAAAGAAAAGCGGTCAATCCCCAGAAAGACTCCCAGTCCCACGTAGATGGGAAGATGTTGCCGATGGTAATGAATCCGCCCACCGACTCGTATGCTTTTTCGGTGGAGAACAGGAGTTTGAGAGACTTCAGGTAATTCCCGATGCCGGTGAACGCTTTCTTTATGCCGGCAGGTATGGCTGAGAAGATGCTGTAATGTTTTTCCTGGAATTTAAAATACGTATCCAGGTTCTTGGGGTACACTCCGATAAGGCCTGCTTCCGGGATGGAAACTGGCAGGTGGAGCGTATCGCCGGCGCGAACCAGGTCGAGTGTCACCTCCTGGTTCCTGAATTTCTGGATGGTATTCCTGAACTCGCGGAAAAAAGGCAGGCTGATCCCGTTGAGTCCGATGATGCGGTCATCTTTCTTCACACCGGCTTTCTCTGCCGGTGATTCTTTTACAAATTCAGCCACCTCAAAGGGGATCCTGGGCCAGATCACCGGATCCTTTTCCTTGATCAGCTTGCTGATGGCGGATTTCTGGACAGGCACATCGATGGATTGCCCCTCACGGATGACCTGTATGGTTTCTGCCTCTTCCAGGATGATGTAGGGGATGATCTTCTGGAAATCGGCCACCGGCTTGCCGTCGACCGACAGGATCTGGTCGCCGTTGCGCAGGCCCAGTTCCATGGCCAGCGTGTCGCAGGAAATTCCATACCTGTTGACCTCGGAGGTTGGCAGGTACTGCTCTCCCCACGCAAACAGCACACCGACATAGATCAGCATGGCCAGCAGTACGTTCACGATCACGCCGCCCAGCATGATGATCAGGCGTTGCCAGGCAGGCTTCGACCGGAACTCCCACGGCTCGGGAGGTTTTTTCATCTGCTCCCTGTCGAGCGACTCATCAATCATCCCGGAGATCTTTACATATCCCCCCAGGGGGAGCCAGCCGATCCCGTATTCGGTTTCTTTAGTGCGGTAACGGAAAAGCCGGAACCAGGGATCAAAAAACAGATAGAATTTCTCCACCCGTGTCTTGAAAACCTTGGCAGCGATAAAATGGCCCATCTCGTGAAATATGACCAGGATGGACAGGCTTAACAGCAGTTGGATGATCTTGATCAGCACCTCCATTTTTTCTTTCTTTAGATATTTATAACGTTGTATTTTTATGTTTGTTCACGATCATTTCAGCAACCTTCCGGGCCTGGGTATCGGTTTCGATGTATTGAGCCAATCCCGGATCAGGGATGAACGCTGTCGTCTCCATGCATTTTTCAATAATACGAGGAATACCGGTAAACGGGATCTCTTCCCGTAAAAAAGCACCTACCGCCACTTCGTTGGCTGCATTCAGGATGCAGGGCATGTTGCCTCCTTTCTCCAGGGCGTCGTATGCCAGGGCAAGGTTGCGGAACTTGTTCGTATCGGGCTGACTGAAGGTCAGTGCCGGATAATCGGCAAAATCGAAACGCGGCAGGTTGGAAGGTATCCGCGACGGATAGCCGAGGGCATACAGGATGGGCAGCCTCATGTCGGGCAGCCCCATCTGTGCTTTGATGGAACCATCGCAGAACTGCACCATCGAATGGATGACCGACTGGGGATGGAGCGCCACCTGTATCTGGGAGGGCTTCAGGTTGAAGAGCCACCTGGCTTCGATCACCTCCAGTCCTTTG
>JAQUQD010000117.1 GCA_028716265.1 Bacteroidales bacterium
ATGCAATTAGTTGTAAGTTGGTTAACAGGGTGTTCTCAGTCGTCAAAAGACAAACACCCTATGTGATAACGTACCAACAAAATTTTGCTTAATTCGTGATTTGGTCTTAGAATTCACAGAGGAGTACATAGAACACAGAGGACTGATAACGAGTTATTTAAACTCCGTGATCTCCATGAATTCTCCGTGCACTCCATGGTTAAGATAATGAATTCATGACATGAATTAATGTGGATTATGTATGGAATTAACGTATTTTTACATCAGGCAAAAACCCGATCAACATTATTAACTAAAGAATATCATTATGCGCTGGCAGGGGAGACGTCAAAGTTCCAATGTAGAAGACCGCCGCGGCGTGAGCGGCGGCAAGATAGCCCTGGGGGGAGGCCTGGGGACCATCGTCATCGTCATTATCATTCTGTTACTGGGTGGCAATCCATCGGGTTTACTGGATAACCTTCAGCCTGGCGCGGCAACCACCGAAGGCGATTATCAGCCCTCGGCCCATGAGGAAGAGCTGGCCCAGTTTGTCGCCGTGGTGCTGGCAGAAACGGAAAACGTATGGGACAGCATTTTCGCGGCAGGCGTAAGCACGTACCGCCAGCCGAAACTGGTGCTCTTCAATTCCGCAGTGCAGTCGGCATGCGGCTTTTCCAGTGCAGCCACCGGACCCTTTTACTGCCCCGCAGATGAAAAGGTCTACATCGACCTGAATTTCCTGGAAGAAATGCAGCAGCGGCTCAACGCACCAGGTGACTTTGCCATCGCCTACATCATCTCCCATGAGGTGGGGCATCATGTCCAGAAACTGCTGGGAATCCTGGAACAGGTGCAGGCTTACCAGGGACAGATGGATCAGAGGGAATACAACCAGCTGACCGTACGGCTGGAGCTGCAGGCTGATTTCCTGGCAGGCGTATGGGCCCATCATGCACAGCGGATGGCCAACATCATCGAGGAAGGTGACCTGGAGGAAGCATTCAATGCCGCTGGTTCCGTAGGGGACGACCGCATCCAGAAACAGTCACAGGGATATATCGTCCCAGATTCGTTCACCCACGGAACATCAGCCCAGCGGGTGAACTGGTTCACCAGGGGCTGGCGCACAGGCGACCTGAACCAGGGGGATACGTTCAATGCAGACAATGTCTGACAGGACGAATCCTTTAGCCGGGTTTGCATCAAAAGCAACCATTTAATACTATTCCAGCTTCGCACAGTCGCTCTCCGTCAGGCGCCCGACCAGCTGCAGGGTAACAAAAAATCCCTCACACCGGCCAGAGACGCCACGACCGGGTTCTTGAACCTGCTTTCTGCAATGACAATTGATTTTCTGTTAATGAAAAAGCAAAATTGCTAGACGATTTGTAATACCACAAGGATATTTTTTCTTTAAATTGCATCAATCAAAGTTCAGCCCCTGATTGATGCGTTTTTTCCTGACTGGAATATTGTTTTTATATCTGGTGTCCGGATTTCCGCAGGATGATGGGAAACAGAAGCTGCTGGAGGTATATGGACAGCTGATGACCGATTTCGGTTACAATTTCGATCAGATCAATCCTGTCTATTTCGACGTTGTCCGACCCAGTCAGCTGCCTTCCCATAAAAATGAATACGGACCCGATGGCAACTTCTGGTTCAGCGTCCGGCAGACTTACCTTGGCCTGAAGGGTTATTATCCGACGCGGTGGGGTGAGATAAAAACGCTCTTTGAATTCGACCTTTACGGATTGGGTCCGAACGTTGGACAGACGACGTTTCATCTGACCAAGGTATGGGTGGAATTCCGCCATTTCGGTTTCGGGCGGCATTGGAGTGTCTTTGTGAACAAGGATATCTACCCGAACATCATCGAGTACTGGGGGCCCAACGGGATGGCCCTCTGCCCCAACCTTCAGATACGATGGATGCCGATCATGGGCGATCACCGCCTGACTTTAGCACTGGAACGCCCGGGCGCCAGCGTCGACGAAGGGATCTACCGCGATCGTATCGAGATCGAAAATATCAAGATGCGCCTGCCGGTTCCCGACCTTTCCATTTCCTACCGGCGTACAGGTAAATTCGGCTATACTGAACTTGCAGGCATCGTGCGCTACATCCAATGGAAAGATATTCTGCCGGATAGTATTGATTATAACGGACATGTCGTGGGCTGGGGCCTGAACCTCAACTCGAAAATCCTGATCAGCAATGCGCTGACTGGTAAATTCCAGTTCGTCTATGGTGAAGCGATCGAGAACTACATGAATGACGGGCCTGTGGATGTGGCTATAGAAGAAAATCCGTCAGATATTTCCAGGCCCGCATACGGTGTGGGATTACCGGTGCTGGGTGTGTCAACATTTATGGATATCCAATGGAACACACATTTCAGCAGCAGCATCGGTTATTCCATGTCCGGCATCTTCAATTCGAACGGACAGGAACCTTCCGCTTTCAGGTATGGCCATTACGCGCTGATCAACCTGCTATACTATCCGGTACCGAATGCCATGGCAGGCATCGAACTCCAATATGGCTCCCGTTCCAACTACGCTGACGGGTGGAATGCAAAAATCGTCAAGATACAGTTCTCGGTCAGATACTTGTTTTCACATGTATTCTATCAATCGGGAACCAATCAAACAACTGTCTGCCAGTAATCCTTCGACTCAAAAATGGCCTGGGGATTGAGGATCCGTTCCCTCACCCTTCGTTCCATCTCCTGCTTCTGGGGCAAATGATGACAGGCCAGCCGGTATGCCCAGTAGATCAGCTCGGAACAGTAAAAGGCCTTCATGCCATGCAAAAATGTATAGTTATAGGGGTATCCAACCACGCGGCGCACGTACCGGCAGGCCTCTTCCATCAGTACGGTATCGCAAAAGGTCGGACGCAGAAGGACATAATCATCCACCGAGTTGATGAACTCATTGATTCGCTTGATGGCCACGCCCTTGTCCGTTGCCTCAATGAGCACTTCATGGTCCATGATAAGGGCTGAATGCTTCCAGTACCCCCTGATGAAAAGGTTGGTGAATTCAAATTCCCTGTGCGACAGGATGACCATACCCGGCTGTAAAAGATGCCGAATGGTTTCCACATCTATCCCTTCGCACCTGAACGGTCTCCCAAACCGCCAATTGATCTTATTGGATACGAACAGGACCGGATAGAATGCCATCCGGAAACGATAATTCAGCAGCCTTGAGCGATTCATCTACGCAACCAATTTGATTTTTGAAATTTGCTCTTTGCTCTTTTTACTTTTTTCTCCTTACTTCAACATTCACTTTCCACACATTCACCGGCGAAATCAGAAACTCCCTCCACTGGATATCACCCGGTTTCATCTCAAATTCAAGATAATTATCATATCCCTCCTTTGTGAACAGTTCGGAAGGCAGCGGATCGAACTCGTTCAGGTAAGGCCGGTATTTACAGGGCGTCAGCTCAATGATCAGCGTCTCCGCACTGACATTGCGGAATTCGAACAAACGGTTCTTTGTGTCCGGATTATACTCGGTCTTCACCTTGATGAAATCATCATATTCACGGATATACAGGCTTTCATCGGTTCGTTGCTGGGCTAGGGCAAACAGTGGAAGAATCAGGAAAAAAATGATAACAGGCGAGCTTGAGGACAGTGATTTGGGTTCGTTCATGGAGTGTGTCATTGGATGAAGGATGTAAAAATAATATTCTGAATGAAAATAACAAAAATTGTTATTAAAAAACCGATTTTATCAATAATCCTTACTTTTGATCCCTCAACCGTGAAGATCGCCGCTTCCATAGTATTCCTTTTCCTGCTGATGTTCCAGTCGACGGGGTATTATTTGTATTTTAAGATCCAGCAGCAGCACATCCGGCATGAGATCAAGCAACAGATCAAAGCCGGAGTGCCTGAGGATGAAATCGTACTGCTTAAACTATCACGGACTATACAGAATAACCGGAATGAGTTTCAATGGATCCATGACCATGAGTTCAGGTATCAGGGGAAAATGTATGATATCGTCAGGCAGGAAGATCATGGTGAGACCACATGGTTTTATTGCATCCGCGACGAAAAGGAAACCCTGCTTTTTGCCCGGCTGGATGAACAGGTGAAAAATGAAATGCAGAATATGCCCGGTAATGACAGGCAGCGGGAACGGTTGATGCAATGGTATAATACCCTATTTTTTCCCGAAACCAACACCCTGACCTGCCTCGATCCCTGGTACATGGACTGCTCAACACCGTTTTATTTTCATTATACAGACTGGGAATCACCGCCCGACACCCCTCCCCCTGTGATTTAAGCTGATTTTTTGAAAGATTTTCCGGATGAATTGGAGTAAGGTATTCCAAGGAATCCTCGTGGTTTGTCATGAATACATTAACAGCTCAAATTTTACCGTATGAACAAACTATATATATTATTATTTCTACTGATGACCACCAGCATTGTCTTTTCCCAGGAACTGGTGGTCAAGGACAAGGTAACGCACCAGCCCCTGGAGATGGTGGCCGTATACCGGCATAATCCGACCGTAGCGGTCGTAACGAACTTTAAGGGACGCGTTGATATTTCAGCTTTTCAGGGTGCGGATTCCGTTTTCATCCAGTTGCTTGGGTATGAATCGGTAACGTACTCATACGATCAGTTGAAAA
>JAQUQD010000118.1 GCA_028716265.1 Bacteroidales bacterium
TCAGCGGATCGGATGAGATCGACAACTTTGTTGACGATGCCATGCCAGTAAAGAACGACATGTTCAGCTACACTTCGCTCGGACTGACCTACAAACTGATCTCCGGCGGTAACCTGAACAAGATGGCTGACAATTACGGCCTGGTCAAATACGAAGTCATACCCGACCCACTGGTCAACACCTGCACCGACATCCCGGTGACGATCAAGGGTACCTTCCCGGAGAAATATTTCAACAAGAGTGCAGTCATGCAGTTCGCACCTGTCCTCAAGTGGGACGGCGGCTCCTATCAGCTTGACCCGATCTACCTGCAGGGAGAAAATGTGGTGGGCGACGGTAAGGTCATCCCCTATGAAGAGGGCGGCACCTTTACCTACAACACTACAATCCCCTACAAAGAAGGCATGGAAGGATCCGAACTGGTGGTGGATCCCGTGGCGTATCTAGTGAAATCAACCTATGAGCCGGCCACCCGCGAAGTCATCATGACCGACTATAAATATGTGGTCATGCCCGATCGCAAGATCGCCGACGGTACGATCATGCCCAAGATGGTCGTCCACGATGAACAGCTGCTGTATGCCGACAAGGACACCTATATGAAACTTGGTCTCGATCCAAAGGAATTCTACGAAGGCCAGACCTATTCAAGCAAAGAAGCAACGATCTACTTCATCGTCGACAGATGGGACCTGAACTGGAACATGCCCCTGAACAAAAATGCCGCTGCCAAGGCAAAACTGGATGAATTCAAGCAGTTCCTTGCTTCCGGCCCACAGATCAGGAACATCGAAATTGATGCATGGGCATCACCGGAAGGCGAAGAAAGCCATAACGAAGACCTCTCGCAGAACCGTGCAAAAACCGGCCACAATTACCTGATTGACTTCTACAAGAAGATGGCAAAAGACAAGAAATCGACCGTGAAGTTGGATGCCACCAAGGACATCAAGTTCGACATCCGCGCCCATGGTGAGGACTGGGACGGTTTCGTAAAAGCGGTAGAAGCATCCGACCTGAAAGACAAGAACGTGATCCTCAACGTGGTCAAATCACAGCCCAACGTAGCAAGACGTGAACAGGAGATCAAGAACATGTCGCTGGTCTACAAGGAAATCGCGGAAGACATTCTTCCCCCGCTCCGCAGAACCCAGATGAAAGCATGGGTATACGACCCGTTCAAGACCGATGCTGAGATCCTGGACCTGGCCAAGACCGACCCGTCGAAGCTCACTCAGAAAGAACTTCTGTATGCAGCCACGCTTACGGATGACCTAGCGGAAAAAGAAGCGATCCTGAAGAAATACATTGAACTCTACCCCGACGACTGCAAGGGATACAACAACTTGGCGTGGGTGTACATGAAACAGGACAAGCTGGACGATACCAAGAAAATGCTCGAAAAAGCTGAAAAGCTTTGCCCCAACAATCCTGTTATTTTGAACAACTTCGGCGCCTATTATTCAAAAATTGGTGATTACACCATGGCTGAAACTTATTACACGAAAGCCAAGCAGTACGGCGCACCGGTTGGTTACAACATGGGCATCATCCAGACAGCACAGTGCAAATACGACCAGGCGCTGACATCCTTTGCCGGTTCCAAGTGCACTTACAACATCGCGGTGGCCAAGTTCCAGAAAGGCGACTACAAGGGTGCAGAATCCGAACTGAACTGTGCCGAACCCAGCACCAAGGTCGATTACATGAAGGCGATCATCGGTGCCCGCACCGACAACACACAGATGGTAATCGAGAACCTGACCAAGGCGGTGAAGGACAGTGATAAATGCAAGAAGATGGCCGGATTCGACCGTGAATTTATCAAGTACTGGGATGATCCAAACTTCCAGGCATTGATCAAATAACAGGGCTGATCCCTGAAGAAGCCATCAGGCAAGATAACGCGGGAGCGCAGAGATAACCACTCGGTGCTCCCGTGTTTTTTTACAGAACGATTCGTGTGATCCCTTTTGGAAACTCCTGTGATATCACTTCCAGCAGACGGTCGTAATCCTCTTTGAGAGCGACAAAATCGATGAAATTCGTATCCAGGATCAAAATGCGGAGCTCGGGATGCTGCCGGAAGAATTCGAAATAATTATCCTGGATGCCCGCCAGGTAGGCAGGCTGAATATCCTGTTCGTATCCCCTGCCCCTCAGACGTATGTTCTGAATCAGTTTCTCCACTTCCACATGCAGGTAGATGAGCAGTTCAGGCCGGGGCAGAAACGAGGCCATCAGGTCAAAGAGCCGCTTGAAAAGCATGAGCTCATCGTCGCGGATGGTTCGCTGCGCAAAGATGAAGGATTTGTAAATGACATAGTCCGACACCGTCAGGGAGGTGAAGAGTTCCTGCTGGGGTAGCTGGTCCTTCAGTTGCTGAAATCGGGAAGCCAGGAAAGACAGCTCCAGCGGGAAAGCATATTTGTCGGGGTCCTGGTAAAATTTAGGCAGGAAGGGATTATCCTCAAACTGCTCCAGGATCAGCCGCGCGTCGAACTGTCCAGCCAACCGTTGTGCGAGGGAGGTCTTCCCCGCACCAATATTTCCTTCGATCGATATGTAACTGTATCTCATCCTTCTCCCTGTCTTAGTTCTGTATGATACCTGCGTACAGTCAGCGGGTCCTGGTTTTCAGCGTACAGATCCCTAACGGATCGTTTAAGGGATGGATGCACCCATTCAGGAGCGATCTCCATCAGAGGAACCAGGATAAAGGCTCGCTGGTGCAACAGGGGATGAGGTACGGTCAACCGCCTGGAATGCAGGACCAGCTGTTCATAGAACAGGATATCGATGTCAATGGGTCTGGGTTGGAACAATTTCCCGTTTCGTCTCCTGCCCATCTGTCGTTCGATGGAGCGGATCGCATTCAGCAGACCATGCGGAGTCAGGTGTGCGCTCAGCGAGATCACCTGGTTCAGGAACACGGGCTGCCCTGCATCGCCCCACGGCTCTGTCTCATAAATGTCCGACCTGGCGACGATCTCACCCGCTCTTCCCTCCAGCTGGTCAAGTGCAGCTCCCAGCATCGCTTCCCTTTCTCCCAGGTTGCTGCCTAGTGACAGGAACACTATCGCCATAGGTGATTTCATCAATTTGTAGTTTCAAAATTACAACAAGAATATTATCCATTGGTATTTTTTTGTAATTTAATGGCCTGAATCCATAAACTCATCTCCAATGAAAGATTTTCTGAAATTCATGCTTGCATCGATGGTTGGTTATCTGCTGATATCCCTCATCCTGATATTCTTTTTCATGATCCTGCTGTTTTCGGTGGCATCCCTGGGAGAAAAGGAAACTGTTGTGGTTCCCGGCAATGCCATCTTGCACCTTACCCTTGATAAACCGGTGAAGGACAGGGGTACCAAGAAACCAAGTCTGTATAATTTCACCAATTTTTCGATGGAAAAGACGCCAGGGCTGGATGACATTCTGGCCTGCCTGAAGAAGGCAAAGGAAGATGAACACATCAAGGGCATCTACCTTGACCTATCCAACCTTCAGGCCGGCATAGCCACCATCGATGAGATCCGTACCGGGCTGATCGGTTTCAAAGAGTCAGGCAAGTTCATCTACAGCTATGCGGATATGTACTCCCAGGGATCCTATTACCTGGCCACCGCCGGTGACAAGATATACATGCATCCCAAGGGCATGATGCTTTTCAAGGGACTTTACGCCGAGGTCACATTCTTCAAGAACACCCTTGAAAAGCTCGATGTGAAGGCTCAGCTCATCCGGCCGAAAAACAACCGTTTCAAAAGCGCCATGGAGCCTTTCATCGCTGACCGGATGAGCGACGCCAACCGGGAGCAGACGAGCCGTTTCATCACCTCCATGTGGGATCATATGGTGGAACAGATCTCGCTGGCGCGGAACATACCCGTTGCAGAGCTCAACCGCCTTGCTACTGAGCTGGAGCCTACCAAAGAATCGGATGTGGCTGTTGATGCAAATCTCCTGGACGGGTTGCTGTACAAGGACGAATTCCTTGCGGAGATACGAAAGAAGCTGGAGATCAAGGAAGAAAAGAAGATTCCCTCGATCAGCCTGAAAAAATACATGGAATACGAGCCTTTGAAGAAAGACAGGATGCTGGCCAAAAACAAGATCGCCGTCATTTATGCGCTGGGGAGCATCGGTGGCGGAGAGGGGGATGATTACACGATCGGCTCTGAAAAGCTGTCGAAGACTATCCGCGAAGCCCGACTGGACACCAACGTACGGGCGATCGTGCTGCGCGTCAATTCACCTGGTGGCGACGCCCTGGCCTCTGACGTCATCCTCAGGGAACTGATGCTGGCCAAATTCAAAAAACCGGTCGTGGCATCCTATGGCGACGTGGCTGCCTCCGGTGGTTACTGGATCTCCTGCATGGCCGACAAGATCGTTGCGCACGAGAACTCCATCACCGGATCCATCGGTGTGTTCGGATTCATCCCGAACATGGAAGGCTTGCTCGAGAACAAGCTGGGACTGACCTTCGACCAGGTCGAGACCAATGCCAATGCAGAGTTCATGGCCATCAACCGGCCGATGACCGGGAAGGAGCAAGAGGTGCTTCAGTATGAGGTGG
>JAQUQD010000119.1 GCA_028716265.1 Bacteroidales bacterium
TCAGTCGTCAAAAGACAAACACCCTATGTGATAACGTACCAACAAAATTTTGCTTAATTCGTGATTTGGTCTTAGAATTCACAGAGGAGTACGGAGAACACAGAGGACTGATAACGAGTCATTTAAAATCCGTATTCTCCGTGTACTCCATGGTTAAATTGTATTTTGACACAGCCTCGAGAGGTCAAATCTCATTAAAATCTGTGTTTACCTGTGAAATCTGTAAGAAAAAAAATAACTTTGATTAAACTTTCGCCCCGCCAGAGTATCCAAGTACTTATACCACGCAGTAAGTCCCATGAAGAATGAATGAAAAACGGTTTGTTATTTTCTTGATCTGCCTTTTAAGCAGCATTACCCTGTTCGCCCAGGAGAAAATGTATATCCACCGGTCGGACAGGATGACGTTGGGCGTACCGCTGACAGCCATCGACAGTATTTACTTCGGCACCGACGGAACGACCGCAATGTTCCGGATCGGCGACACCCTTGCCCAGTATCCCATCGCCGGGATCGACAGCATCAGCTTCGCACCGAGATCGAACACGGTCACAATCACCTATTACGGATCAGAAGTCTCTGTTTTCAATCCCTTTGCCTTTGAAGGCATCACTGTAAATACGGTTGGATCAGACATAACGGTTCACGCCACAACCGAAATCCAGGATGTCAATTACAGCCTGTCGGGAACGACCTCCGACGGCATGTTCAAGATCTACTCTGTTCAGCCCTTCAGCCTGACCCTCAATGGCGTGAATATCACCAATCCCGACGGGCCGGCCATCAATATTCAATCAGGAGATACAGCATCCGTGGTCCTTACCGGCGGGACAAACAATTCACTTACGGACGGGCTGACATATTCGGTTCCGCCAGCGGGAGAGGATCAGGATGCGGCTTTCTTCAGTGAAACCAACCTTGGGTTTTCCGGATCAGGATCACTGACCATTAACGGTTATGGTACCGGGAAACACGGTTTGAGCAGCGACGATGCCATTGATGTGAGCGATGGGTCCATCACAATCACGAGTGCTTCCAAAGATGGTATCCATGCCGCAGAAGGCCTGCTGATCGCGGGTGGAACCATACATGTCACAAGCTCAGGCGATGGGATCGACGGTGATGAAGCCGGTATTGAGATCACGGGCGGTTCGGTCAACACCATCAATCATTCAGATGATGTAAAGGGCATCAGCAGCGACAGCGAGCTGCTGGTCTCGGGAGGAACCATCAACATCACGGTGACCGGCGACCAATCGAAGGGAATGAAGAGCAAATCGCCTATCACCCTCAGCGGGGGCACCATCACCATCCACAACTCCGGCAATGCGGTCCTGGAAGCCTCCGGATCAGGATACGATCCCTCCTATTGTACCGCAATCAAATCCGATGAGGACATCACCATCAGCGGGGCCGTGATCACCATCGTATGTTCAGGACTGGCCGGAAAGGGAATATCGTCCGATGCGAACATCACCATGACGGCCGGCAGCGTGAATGTGACCAGCACGGGCAACGGCGCCACGTACACCAATGCATCCGGCGTAAAGGATGCGTATGTGTCGACCTGCTTCAGCACCGACGGAAATCTGACTGTTTCAGGCGGAACGGTGACCACCTCCAGCTCGGGCTCCGGCGGAAAGGGATTCTCGACGGATGGCAGTCTGACCATTGGGACAGTCCTGTCGAATCCGGAGATCTATATCACCACCACCGGATCAAGGATCTATATCTCCGGTACGGGACCCAATGCGCAATATGCCGAAGCAAAAGCGATCAAAAGCGATTCCGACGTATTGATCAGCAACGGGAACATCATCATATCCTCCGCCGATGATGGCATCAAGTCGGAGACATCCATCGTGATCAACAATGCGCTCCTTTCCATCAACAATTCAGTGGAAGGGTTGGAAGCTCCGTTTATAACGATAAACAGCGGCAACATCCACATCCTCTCCTCTGACGATTGCATCAATACGACCTTTGGGGGCGGGGGAGAGTATGACGACGGCAGCCTGCTCACGATCAGCGGAGGATATGTTGTGGTCAATACGACAGGCGGGGATGGGCTGGACGGAAACGGCGACATACTGTTCACCGGCGGGACCATCATCGTCCACGGGCCGCCGAATGATCCCGAAGTGGGCATGGATTATAACGGTAGCTGCAGCATGGACGCAGGCTTCCTGGTGATGTCGGGCCCAGCCAGCTTCATGCTCCAGGCCCCCAGCAACAGTTCCGACCAGTACTGCCTGAAGATCACCTCAAACCAGACGCTCACATCCTCCAAGCTTTTCCACATTCAGGACGCCTCGGGCAATGACATCGTAACATTTCAGCCTGTCAGGAATTACCGGTCCGTCATTTTCTCCTCCTCCGCGCTGCAGAACGGCGCAACGTATTCCATCTACACGGGAGGAACCTGCAGCGGCACAAATACCGATGGATTATACACGGGTGGAACCTATTCCGGGGGGACGCTGAAGAAGACGTTTACCATCAATAGCAAAATCACCAGCGTGAATTTCTGAGGAAATTGGGCGATTGTCAATTTAAATTTCTACGGCTGGTACCACGTGTCCAGCTGATCCTGGACGTATGCTGCCGCGGACTCCGGTGTATAGGTCCCCAGAAACATGCCCTGCAGCGCTTCGTTCAGCAGATCCTCTCCGCTGGGAGACTGTGCGCTCAGCTTTTCGCTCATCAGACGAACCGTCAGATCGGCGGTGGATGCAGTTTCCAGCATTTCCTGAGCCAGCGGATCAGCAAGGGTGATGGATTCCGGATAATACGAGAAAAATCCGGGCAACTCCGACGTGAACAGCTGGGTATAGACGAGACTGGAGGTCCATTTGGCGTATTCAAGGGCTGCTTCGAGGTTTTTGGAATTCTTGTTCACGGCTATGCCTGCGTCCACGTGAAAGCAATACTGGAGCTTGTTACCCTCTTGTTTCACGGGGGGCGGGAACCAGCCGATCGTGGTGGTGTCGGCACCCAGGCTTTCAAAAACGCTGATCTCCCATGAACCTCCGATGAACATGGCGGCATCTCCCGAGGCGAACATCTGGCGGGCCTCTTCGTAACCGAGCGTTTCGAATCCTTCAGGGAAATACTCCCGAAGGGAATAGATGACTTCAAATGCCTTGATGAAATTTGGATCCGTAAGCTTCCTGGTCCCATTCATCAGGGCCTGGCGGGCTGTTTCACCGCCGTAGAAATTTGCTCCCAATCCGCAGAAGACCACGCGGTTGAGCGTCCAGCTGTCGCGGGCTCCCTGCGCAATGACAGTTTCGCCACCCGCCAGCAGCTTATCGCAGGCGGCCATGAACTCCTCCCAGGTGGCCGGCTCCTGGATGCTGTATGCAGCAAACTTGGATTTTCGATAATAGATACCATGCGACACACCAACGGAAGGAACGGCATAGGTCGCTCCTTCTACGGTGGTCCAGGCACGCAGGGCTATGGCTGCATAGGATGAGAGATTGGGAATGGTTTCAGTCAGATCGTACAGGTAACCGGAATCATAATAAGTCCGACCTTTGTCGTATGACCAGAGAAAAATGATGTCAGCACCGCGGTCTTCTGCCAGGTTCTTTTTAATAATGCTGTCATAAATGACCGGATCATACGCTTCGAAACGGACGCTGATATCCGGACGTATCTGTGAGAATTGCTCGTTAATGAAGTTCATTTCATCCGCATCATCAATCCTCCAGCTGGCAAAAGTGAGCTCGATCGTGTCCTTTTCTTCTTCACAACCGGTGAATCCCATGAAGAAACCAACAGCCAGAGAAAAAAGCAAGAGGATAAACAGGAAAGTCCTTGGAATAAAATTTATCATAAGTAATTTTAAATGATCTATTTAAGATAAAAAGAACATTTCATCGGCCAATGTTCAGAAAGATTTCCAGAATAACAGACCGAGTGAAACTGGTCGCAAAAGTAGTTTAGTTTTTGGAATAATGCCTCCACTCCTCAGATGTTGTATCGAAATTCAATTTAACCATTGAGTGCACGGAGGATTCACGGAGCGCCTCTGTGGTTAAATACTGATAATGGTATTATGTCGGTATTTATTATTTTTGAGCATTAATGTTATTAGCGTATGCCATTTTCCGTCACGATACTGGGGAGCAGCTCGGCAATACCCACACCGCAAAGAAACACCAGCGCTCAGGTCGTCAGCCTGGATGGCACCCTTTATCTGATCGATTGCGGTGAAGGCACTCAAATCCAGATGAAGAAATTCAGCATCCGTTTCCAGAAGATCAGCCATATTTTCATCAGCCATCTTCACGGGGATCATTTTTACGGACTGATCGGATTGATCTCCACCTACTGCCTGACGGGAAGGACCACCGGGCTCCACGTCCATGGCCCTTCTTCCCTGCAGGAGATCCTCAGTTTACAGCTTCAGCTGACAGGGACGGAGATGACCTTCCCTTTCTTCTTTCACAGTATTGATCCCGGGCTCCACAAAAAGATCCATGAAGACGACCACATGGAGGTATTCACCTTGCCGATGGTCCACCGCATGCCCACCT
>JAQUQD010000120.1 GCA_028716265.1 Bacteroidales bacterium
CCGGGCTGAGGGTGATATCGGGCATGTCAATATCGTCTGCTACGGTATCACCGGGATCCGGTGCAGCAGTGATGTCCGGAATATCTATGTCGTCAGCGACCGTGTCGCCAGGGTCCCAGAGCCTGCGACCACCCCGGATATTCGACATTTCATGGTAGGAGAGCTTGTACGAACCGGTTGAGATGAACATCGTTTTTTTCATCGCTGTGTTTTTTATCAACAAATTTTCATTATTGCTTGAATATATCAATAATTTCACTTATTTTTGCAAGCAAAAATAAGTGATTGACCCATGGTCATCCACAATCACTCTTCCTGCACGGTATAAAATGGGATCATATCCCACTCTTTAACGTGAAGATTGAGTTGATTTTAATGTACAAATATAGAGATTATTTTGTAACCAATACGATTTAAGATTATTAAATAAAAAAATCACGGTTTACGCATATCAAAATATTGGTTGCTTTATCGGGAAAAGAAGAAAAGGTAATCTGTTTTTTCATAATTTTTTTTTCACCAGTTGCCAGAACATGCCTAAAGGCTTGAAAATATTAACCCTGATCCTTCTTGCGGTAAGTATCGTATGGCTCCATGAAGGACATGCAGCTGCTGACACGACCGGATTCTTTTCCTTCCCTCAAACCTTGAGTCAGAAGCATCATGTGTTGACTACCGCTTCCCCGGGTTCAACCTCCTTTAATCTGTCAGAAGTCTACCTTGCCGGGGAATATTACGACCGGTCGCAGCTGGCTCAGGGAGAGGAAGATTTTGAAAAGGCGCTGATGTATCTTGGAAAAGCTGCCTATCATTTCCGTCTGGGTGACGACTGGCAATCCTATGCGCGCTGTTTCCTTCAGACCGCAAGGTGTTACCTCGGGCAGTCAAAGAATCCGCAGGCAGTTGAGACCCTGCAGGAAGCGCTGGATATCATCGATGTGAAGTTCCTGACCACAAATATCGTGCATGCCGATATTCATCTGGAAATGGGCATTGCGCTGCTCAGGCAGGGCCGGAAGGTCCAGTCCATCGGACATTTCGCTGAGGCCATCGCACTCAGGATGGAGTTGGTTGGAGATAGCGATCCCCAGCTAGCCAATGCATACAATAAGCTCGGAGTTAGCTATTACATGACCGGTAAATTTGACAGGGCCCTGGAGGCTTACCGGACTGCCCTCGGGATTGCTGACCGGGCTGATGTGGAACCAGTCATCATTGCAGAGATCTGCAATAATCTTGGCATCGTGCTGAAAATTAACGGCGATCTTGTTGAATCCCTTGACTACTACCAACGGTCAATGGAACTGAAGGAGTCTCATCTGGCTGCTGACGATCCAAACCTGGCGAGGACCTATAATAACCTGGGCAATCTATACCGGGTTATGGGAAAATCTGACCTTGCAATGTTCTACTACCAAAAAGCGGAATCAATTTTTAAAGTGAAACTTGGACCCCATGATCTATTGGTTGGCAAACTTTATTCCAATGAGGGAATTATTTATACGCGATATGGGGACTACAGCAAAGCACTTCAGTACTTTAATCAAGCCTTGACCATTTTTGACAATGAGGAAGCATATTATGAAGAAATTGCCTCGGCATACAATAATATGGGTAATGTATACTTTTTTCAGGAAAATTACGAGAAGGCGCTGAATTGTTATACATTGAGTGCTTCTGCTCGGGAAAATAATGTTTCTCTGTTCAAATCAAGATCATATTCCAATATCGCACTTTGTTATAATGAGCTTGGTCAGTATGAAAATGCCCGCCAATATCATCAGCTGTCTATTAATTGCTTGAAAGAACTTTATGGGATTAATCACTACTTACTGGCAGCTGAATATCAAAATTTTGGAACATTTCACGTTAAACTGGGTGAGTTGAGCAAAGGATTGGAACTTTATTTACATGCTTATAAGATTTTCAAACATAATTATGGTGAAAAACATCCAGTAGTTGCTGAATGTCTTTCTAGCGTTGGAAATATATATGCACTTGAGCAAAACTATTATACTGCGCTAGGGTATTATCAACAGGCATTGTATTCAGGAGCAGATGAATTTTCAGGGAAGTACAATATCTATTCGAATCCAGATGTAAATCAGCGGATTTTATCGAAGACGCAATATTTAAGTATTCTTCACAAAAAAGCACTGGCGTTCAAGGACTTCTATACCTCGATCACCAAGGATCCGAAGGATATTCAGATGAGCCTGAAGACCTTCGAGTTGGCGTTTGAACTGATGGATCATATCCGGATCGGGCATTTGACACAGGAGAGCAAACTCGACCTGTCGAAGAGCCAGCGGCAATTGTTCCGGGATGCCATCCGGACAGCCTACGATACGTACCTGGAAACGGGTGATCCGTCCTATCAGTCCACCGCCTTCCAGTTCGCTGAAAGAGGCAAAGCAGCCATGCTGTACGATTTCATCAGAGAGAACGATGCCAAGCATTATGCACATATTCCTGATTCTCTCCTCCAGGCTGAACATAAGATCAAAGAAGACATCGTCCTTTACCAGCGCCTTATCGATGAGGAAAAGATGAAAGTGGAGTCCGACCGCGATAAACCGATGCTGGCCCACTGGGAAGATAAGCTTTTTGATCTTCAGGAAAAACAGGACGAATTGGTTGGGTACCTCAATGTTCAGTATCCGAAATATTATCAGTATAAATATACGAACAGGATCTACACGGTGGATGAGATCCAGTCCAGCCTCGGTGAGAAGGATGCCCTGGTTGAGTACTTTCTGGACAATGACATCTTGTATACATTCTACATTGCAAAGGATAAGCTCAAGGTGTCAGAGAACAGGATCGACTCGGTGTTTTACCGGTATGTCGACGCCCTGCCAAATAATCAGGGACTGGATGATATCCTGAATGATGCAAACGTTACGTATGCCAATTACCTTGAGGCGTCCTTCAATTTATACAATCTGCTTTTGAAGCCGTTTGAAAGGGATTTTACCGGGAAGAACCTGATCATCATTCCCGACGGGATCCTGGGCTACGTGTCCTTTGAATCGCTGCTCACCAGCGAAGCTTCTCCCATCACCATTGACTATAAGAGCCTTCCTTACCTGCTTAAAACACATACGATCAATTACGGGTATTCCAGCACCTTGTACCTTAATTCCCTCAGGGATAAAAGATCGGGACATGCCAGGGAGAATCTGCTGGCCTTTGCTCCGGTTTACTTCGATAAGGAAAGGTTAGAGAATGGTGAACTGAACAGCGGCTCGTTCCGTACCCGCGGTGAAAGCCTTATGGACCTACCTGCGACGCTTCAGGAAGTCAAGTCCATCCGGAAGATCCTTGGAGGAGATGTTTTCCTGAATGAGCTTGCCACGGTCGGCCGGTTCAAGGAGATGGCGTCCGACTACCGTATCCTGCACATTGCCACGCACAGCATCGTGGACAATATCAATCCCCATCGTTCCAGACTGGTCTTCTCTCCCGTCACCGAAGAGCAAGATGGTGCCTGTTTACGGTACAACGACCTGTTCAATCTGGATCTCCATGCCGATATGGCCGTGTTGAGTGCCTGTAATACCGGATACGGACAAAACTCCGAAGGTGAAGGGATCATTGCCCTTTCACGCGGTTTCATGTACTCGGGTGTACCCAGCCTTGTCATCAGTCTTTGGAGTGTGGAAGACGAATCGACTGCTCTGATCATGAAGAATTTTTACAAATACATCAAGGAAGGATTCTCCAAGGATGAAGCGCTCCGGCGCTCAAAGCTTGATTTCCTCAGCACCAGCAACAGCATCTATTCCAGTCCTCATTTCTGGTCGGGATTCATCAATATAGGCAACAACGAACCCCTTGAGTTTGCCGACCCTGATTTTCCGTCCTTCTGGCTGATCCTGGTTTTCATAATCCCCTTATCTTTGCTTGCCTTTTTTTACAGACTCAGGAAAATAAAACCGGCCTGACACAGCGTTGTGCTTTTTGAATTTTGCTATTTGCTTTTTGATTGTGATGCCCAATGATTTATGAACAATAATTTGTCTCCTGGAGAACAACCGAAGAAGAAGCCTGCAAAGATCACTACGGAGTTTTACGAGGCCGAGCTTGCCAGGCTTCAGATCGAACTTGTCAAGATGCAGGAATGGGTGCGGCAGACTGGTTTCAAGCTGGTCGTCATTTTTGAGGGGAGGGATGCAGCCGGCAAAGGGGGTACGATCAAGCGGATCACCGAAAGTCTCAATCCCCGCATCTGCAGGGTGGTGGCGCTGGCCAATCCCACGGAAAGGGAGCGTACCCAGTGGTATTTTCAAAGGTATGTACCGCACCTGCCAGCCGCTGGAGAAATCGTGCTGTTCGACCGTTCCTGGTACAACAGGTCAGGGGTGGAGCGTGTCATGAACTTCTGC
>JAQUQD010000121.1 GCA_028716265.1 Bacteroidales bacterium
TGGCAATGAAGAAGAAGGAAATTATTTTTGTCTTTTTAAAAATTATCCGGAAATTATTTTTCGTCATTCCGGAAGACTTGACTTTCAACTGGAATCCCGGAAAAGTGAATTGTTAAGGATCAACTAGTATATTTGTAACCACCACCCGCTTCATCCCGTCAAATCATAAGCATGCCCCATAAGGATGACCGGTATTACATCGAAAAGGTGCTGGAGGGAGATGCAACCGCCTTCGCAGCACTGGTCGACAGGCATAAGGATAACGCCTTTACGCTTGCCTACCGAATCACTGGCAACCGCGAAGAAGCGGAGGAGATTGCAATGGATGCTTTTGTGAAAGTCTACCGATCCCTGGGAAGCTTCCGGAATGAATCCAAATTCACCACCTGGCTTTACCGGATCGTACATAATGAATCCATCTCCGCGGTGCGGAAAAAACAGCCGGTAACAGTACCCCTGGATGATCAGCTGGTCGAAAATTTTTCGGAGGACGAGATACATGAAAATGTTTCGGTATTGGATGAACAACAGCAACAACGACTTATCCGGCATGCACTGGGAAGGCTTTCCCCGGAAGATAACCTGCTGGTTACCCTCTTTTATCTCAACGACCAGTCGGTCGGTGAGATCAGCGAGATCACGGGCCTGAGCCTGTCAAACGTTAAAGTAAGGCTGTACCGGACACGAAAAAAACTTTATCAGATACTGAACAGGATTCAGCAAGACGTACCTGTTATTTAAGTCAATAGAACGATGAAAGATCAAAACATTCACGATGACAAACTCAGGGAGCTGGTGAAAAGAACCGGTATCACGCCTGCTCCGGGCGATTTCACCCAAAACGTCATGGAACGGATCAGGCAGGAGCCTGTACCCGAGGCTTCCCTGATCCGCACCCTCTTTTCCGGGAGAAACGCATGGATCGTCTCCATCACAGGCATCGCCATCATTGGATTCGTCATATTCCTGCTGAACTGGTCTCCTGTCGATCTGAATCCGGAGAACATTGATTTTAAAAAATATGAGAAGATCATTCCATTCTTCCAGTCCTTTGTGCAAAGCCTGTCCAAATCCTTCGGCTTTCTTACCCGTTCGTCGCTGCCCTTTATCGTTGTCCTTGGAACGGTCCTGCTGGTAGTGCTCGATAAAATAATCAGGAAGCTTACCCTGCGGAAAAACTATCTGTTCTGAACTACTGCTTTTTGATCCAGATTTCGGGAGTGGTGACGCGGTTACTTTCATGAAGCGCCCGGTCCCTGATGTACACCTCGAAACGAATGGTATCATTGGGGGAGGAGTAATTGTTGATATACAGCGTGTCCTGGATGATCCCCTTGATCGCTTTGTTCTTCCCTGTCGGCGTCAGCAAGGGAATGCGGGCGTTCATGTTGATCGTGTCGTATTGTTCCGTCTGACTGTTATAGTATGTAATGAAAACCTCCTCGAACTGCCCGTTGATCTTTTCAAAATAACGAATAAAGAAATTGTAATCGTACGGCGGAAGGGTATCCTTCTCGGTCAGCCCGATATCCCCGTCGCCATCCTGGTAGGAGATCTCCAGGATCCCCCGATTGTCAATGCCTGTACTGTCTACGACCTTGGCGAATCCATTGAACTTGATCGCCGGCTCAACGGGAAATTCCACTTTCTCCAAACATGCGGTAAATATGAACAAAACCGGTATGAACAGGATAAGAAGTATCTTTGAAGGAGAATTCATAGGTATGTCATGAGCGATTGTTAAGCAAAGGTACACTCATTTATAAAGCCAAAAATGGGATCCCTTTCGGAAATCAGGAAAAATATCTTCCGTGTAAAGTCCCCCGAAGATTTTAACGTCCTGGCGATGCATATATTTCATTACCAGGCGGGGAATAATCCCATTTACAGGCAATTTATACAACAACTTGATATTAAGACGGATACTGTTAAAACGTTGGAGGAGGTGCCATTCCTGCCCATTTCATTTTTCAAGACACACCGTATCCTCACCGGGTACCGGCCTCCCGACATCGTCTTCTTCAGCAGCGGCACCACCGGCATGAAACCAAGCCGGCATGAGGTGGCGGACCTTTCCTTGTATGAATCCAGCTTCCTGAAGTGCTTCAGGATGTTCTACGGCAGGGTCACGGATTACTGCTTCCTTGCCTTGCTCCCCTCTTACCTTTCACAGCAGGGCTCTTCCCTGGTATACATGGCCGGCAGACTGATCACCAAGAGCTGCCATCCCTTCAGCGGATTTTATCTTGACAGCACGGATTCGCTGCTCGGTGTCCTTGAGCAACTCAAAATCAGCCATCAGCCCGCGATCCTGCTGGGCGTATCGTTCGCGCTACTCGACATCGCCAACCATCATACCCTGGATTACCCGGGATTGATCGTAATGGAAACCGGAGGAATGAAAGGCAGGAGAAGGGAAATGATCCGGGAGGAGCTTCATGAGCGGTTGTGCAGGGGCTTTGGCGTTGCGGCTATCCATTCGGAATACGGCATGACGGAACTGTTATCGCAGGCGTACTCCAGGGGAAACGGCATCTTTCGCACGCCTCCCTGGATGCGTATCCTGATCCGCGATGCCAATGATCCGCTTTCCCTCACAGGGCATCACCAGGCCGGCGGGATTAATATCATCGACCTCGCCAACATACACTCCTGTTCATTCATTGCTACGCAGGATCTGGGAAGGTCTTACCCCGACGGTTCCTTTGAGGTGCTGGGCCGGTTTGACGACAGCGATGTGCGTGGCTGCAACCTACTCGTCTAAAGGCGTGCGAATACTGAAGGATGATCGTTGACCGGATTGTTCACCAGCCGCGACACGGGATACGCTTCCATCTCCTCCGCAGGATAAGGCTGGAGAAGTTTTAAGAGTTCCCCGGTATGGTCATTGGTCAGCCACTCTTTTTCCAATCTCCTGGGAAGGATCACCGGCATACGGTTGTGGATGGGGAGCATCAATTCATTGGGTGTTGTCGTGATGATAGCAAATGAACGAATGAAATTGCCTTGCGGATCCTTCCACACATCCCATATCCCCGCCATCGCAAACAGATCCCCGTTCTTCATCACGATCCGGTACGGCTCCTTTCCCCCCACCTCCCGCTTCCCGCTTCCCGCCTCCTGTTTCCTGTCTCCCGCAGCCCCGTAGACCTGAGAACCCGCAGACCTGTAGACCTGAGAATCCCCCTCCCGTTTCCACTCAAAAAACCCATCACTAAGCACCAGACAACGCCTCTGCCGAAACGGATTCCTGAACGATGGCTTGTCCAGGATCCCCTCCGCCCGCGCATTAATCATTTTATTACCGATCGCCGGATCTTTCGCCCAGAAAGGGATCAGTCCCCACCGGAAATAGCTCAGCCTTCCGGGCTCCTGGCTGGAAACGACAGCCAGGTTCTGCGACGGCGCACAATTGTAGCGTGGAGTGTACAGCCCTTCCTCCACTTCAAGGTCGAAGCGTTCCTCGATGAGGATCTCATTCGGTGAAAAGGAAAATCTTCCGCACATATGGGTTCTATTGCTAAATTGCTAAATTGTTACCTCTCCCATTTAGGAGAGGGGCCAGGGGAGGGGTCACCCCCTACCTCTATCACCAGTAACTCTTCCCAATCCGTCGTGTACCTTGGGGAAAGCTTTTCCTGTCGCATCTTCCACTTCCGGTCTGTTCCCTGCACGGCATACCTTACCTTACCTTTTCCCATCCGGGCATTGATCTGATCAATGGCTGCGGTGATCTTCTCCTGTCGTTCCCGGTTTTGGTCGTCCCACAGGGTACACTGCATCGTTTTCTGGCTGATAATGTCATTGACGATGACCCCGCTTTTCTTGTAAAGGTAGCCCTTTCTGTACAACTTTTTGAGGATTGTCATGGTATGATGGATCAGTTCAGCCGTATGATGGGTGGCCACGGGCAGTGTTATGGTCATTCCGTTGACATACTGCGGGCCGCGGGCAAACCGGTTCGTCATCACAAAGACTGTGAGCGATTGTGCCACGGAGCGCTGCCTGCGAAGCTTACCGGCCACGGAGGCGGCAAACGTGGTGGTGGCCTCTTCCAGGTCGTCATAGGTCTGCACAGGCCTCCCAAACGAACGCGAGGTGCATATCCCTTTCTTCGGCGAAGGATTGTCATCCACAGGATAGCAGGAAATACCCCACATCCCACGCACGGTC
>JAQUQD010000122.1 GCA_028716265.1 Bacteroidales bacterium
CGTCCGATGGTGGAAGAGATCAGTATACCATCGGTACATCCTACGCAGAGCATGTCGTCAAGGTTCATGACGATGGCGTCCCGGGCGATCCATTTCCATACCGACAGATCGCCAGTCTCTTTCCAGTACAGGTAAGCAAGAGACGATTTGGTCCCTGCTCCGTCGGCATGCATGATGTTGCAGAAGTCCGGATCTGCCCCCAGGATATCAGGGATGATCTTGCAGAAAGATCCCGGGTAAAGTCCCTTGTCCAGATCTTGGACGGCACCGTGCACATCCGTTTTGGATGAGGACACTCCGCGGAGGTTATAGCGTGAGGAGTCGGACACGTTTGATTAAATTGTCAAATTGCTAAAATGTTTAATTGCAGGCCACTGACCGTACCCTACTCGAAGATAATCTCCGATGTTTCCTTGCTGATGGTGAATTTCCCGAATTGCTGGAGGATGGATTCACCGAAAAGCATAGGCATTTCGAGGTCCTGTATAACAGTGATCTTCAGGTCGTTAACGATTTTGTTGCCAATCCGCATCTCCTTGATGTTGATTACGGACCGGTCGAGGATGGTCCCTTCCACTAGGATGGCATTCGGATCTCCTTCAAAGTCATTCTTACTGATAAATCCTCCCTTGAGCAGTCCTAAGGCAGCCTCTCCCGAGATGCTGAATCCCCTGGCGCTTTTAAGGTACGTGAACGTGATCGTGGATCCGTTGACGACGCAGGGAGCGAGGATGGATTCACCTTTGCCTGCTGTAAAGGCGATCCTGTCTTCTTTTTGCAGGTCGGTCACGATATCGATCTGCGCAGTGGCAGGGATCTCTTCGATTCTGGATTTTGGAATGAAATCCTTGCTCAGGACCCTGAATTCGGTGCGGCGGTTGAGCTGATGAGCCGTTTCTTTATATTCCAGCGTTTTCAGCGAGTCAATATACAATTCTGTAAGTATCGTTCCGGCGGGGAAGAAATAGTTATCCTTTTGGTAGTCTTTTTTCAGCGTGCGCGGGACTCTTTCTCCATAGCCTTTAGCGACCAGTCGTTCCGGGTCGATGCCACGTTCGATCAGGTAGTTAACAACGGATTCAGCCCTTCGCTGAGATAGGATGTCATTGTATTCCTCCGAGGCGCGGTTATCGGTATGGGAGGCCAGTTCAATGATGATCGTCGGATTCTCGTCGAGTGTCTTAATCAGCCCCTGCAACGAATCCTGGTACTGGGGCAGCAGCTCCCACCGGTCGAGCTCGTACAGGATATCCGGCAGAACGATGGGCTCGGCAGGGATGGGTTCCAGCATAAAGTCCCGCACGAAATCCTTACTGCCTTCTTCCCCTACCGTGGTGATCTTGCCACTGACCGTGAAGTAATTATCTTTGTCGACGATGATCTCATAGGACGTATTGGGCGCAATCTGTGTTTTCCCGAAATTATAATAACCTTTCGGATCGGTTTTGGCCTCAATAGATGTACCGTTGGAACCGATGAGTTTCACCTTTGCTCCTTCGATGTAGAGTAGGGTAAGGTCGTCCTTGACCACTCCTTTCAGCGTATATTCCAGAGGTGGCTCAATGAAGGAGTAAAGGTCGTCGCCTCCCCTTCCGCCCGAACGGTTGGAGGTCAGAAATCCGCTTTCTTCCTCCGGTCGGAAGATGATGCCGAAGTCATCCCCGCTTGAGTTGATGGGTGGTCTCAGATTTACAGGTGTCGACCATTCTTCATTGATCAGGGTGGATTTGAAGATGTCGAGTCCCCCCATGCCCAGATGGCGGTCAGAGGCAAAATACAGGATCGTGTCGTGCCTGAGGAAAGGAAACATCTCATTTCCCACGGTGTTCAAAACGGATCCAATATTCACAGGGACCCCAAAATCACCATCTTTCGCTTTGCGTTTGGCGATCCAGAGGTCTTTGCCACCGAAACCGCCCTCTTTATCTGACGAAAAGATCATGATCAGCTCATCTTCACTCAAGGTCGGATGTCCCACAGTGATGGACGTATCGCTGAAGAGGCTAACCAGTTGAGGACTGCCGAACGATTTCCCGGAAGCAGAGGCTTTGTATATCTGGCATCCTTTTTTTTCGCCTTTCAGGTTTCCGCAGCGGGTAAAATAAATGTTTTTAAAATCGGTGTCAAAGGTCGCAACTCCATCGTTTGCCTCACTGTTTATCTTTTGCTCCTTTTCGATGAGCGTGGGTGTGCTCCATGTGCCTTTCCGGTCCAGCTTGGCGGCGAAAAGATCACTGAAGTTCTGACCGGTCCATTCGTCCATGCCTTTTCCTGTCACTCCGTCGCGCGTGGAGGTGAAGATGACCGAGCTATAGAATTTATCGGAAAATGTGGGCGCAAAATCATCCGTTTTGGAGTTGATCTTTTTGAGATTTTCTACATTGTATTTAGAACTTGCTTCAAGCCACTCCAAGGCCAGGCGGCACGATTCTGCTCCATCCCTGCCCCTTTGATCCTCGGGTACACGTTCAGCGTATTGTTCATAATAAACGATGGCTTCTTCGTAATCGCCAAGGACTTTCTGTGCATCTGCATAGTACAGCAGGACAATGGGTTCCTTTCGCTGGTAATCCATCCGGATGACCCGCTTGTAAGCAGGCGCTGCCTTTTTCATGTCGTTCACCAACCGGTAGCAGTCTGCGATGAGATAAGCTACTCTTCCCTTTTCAGCCTTGTTGTTCTTTATCTTTGAATACACTTTTTTATAGCGGTCGATCGCCACGTGGTACTGCTGGTCAGCGTAAGCCTTATCCGCCGCCTCGGTGCGTTTTTTCTGGCCATAAGCCTCAGGTGAAATGAACAAACCTGCAATGAAGATGAAATATATGATTTTTACGATTCTCATTCTGTGGTTTATGAGTTCAGACGGATTGTATTTGGCAATCCCGGGTAATAACAAACTCCTAATTTAGTTAACGTTAAATGAATTTTAAAAATATACGTAAAGTGAAAAATATGATCACGGAAATCTATACGTCCGCTGCATCATCTTTCTGTTCTTCCTTTTGCTGATCCTTTCCTTTTGAATCGGATCCCGTTGCTTTTTTATCAGGTTCCTGGCTGAGGGATTTTTTTGCTTCTTTGAAATCCTGTGTGATCTCGCCGGCCCCCTGCTGTATTTCACGTCTGATATCGTTGGAAGCCCTTTTTAAGTCATTCATGGTCTTTCCCAGTTTCCTGCTCATCTCGGGCAGTTTGTTGGGTCCGAAGATCAGGAAGGCGACCACCAGGATCAGCAGAATCTCCCCGCCACCAATGTCCAGAAAAAGGAGCATTTAAGTTTTGGTTACTTGAATGCGCAAAGGTAATAAAAAAGCCCTGAAATTCGATAAAGATCAAATTCCAGGGCTTTTATAGCTAGCTTGAAGATTATGCTTTAACTGTCTTTAATTCTACAGCTTTTTTCTTCCTTTTTATATTCATCATGGCAAATTCATAGGCAACAGGCACTGAAATGAATACAGATGAATAAGTACCTACAACAATCCCAACAAAAAGAGCAAAACAAAGTCCTCGGATCACTTCGCCTCCGAAGATGAACATCGCCAAAAGGGTTAACAGGGTTGTACCCCCTGTGTTAATCGTTCGGCCAATAGTGCTGTTCACAGCTGCATTCATTGTTTCGGCGAGGTTACGCTTAGGATATAAAGTTCTGTATTCTCTTACCCGGTCATAAATGACCACAGAGTCGTTGATCGAATAACCGATGATGGTCAAAACCGCGGCAATGAAGTTCTGATCAAGTTCAAGTGCAAAAGGCACGATATTATAGAATATCGAATAGAGTGCCACCAGGATGAAAGTATCATGTGCAAGGGCAGCAACCCCGCCAAGCCCAAAACTCCATTTTTTAAAGCGGACAGCCATATATAAAAATATACCTAACAAAGAAAAGAAGACTGCCCACACAGCTTTTACTTTTAAATCGTCGGCAACCGTCGGTCCGACCATTTGTGAACTGAGTTTACCTACCAGCTTTTTGCCGGATTCCGCTGAAAAGGTTTGATAATCAATTGGATTCTGAAAGAATCCCATCACACCTTCGTAAATTTTTCTTTCTACCAGGGAATCACCAGTGGTTGAAACATCATCAACCATGTACTTAGTGGTGATTTTAACCTGAGTTGAGGGCCCAAAGGTTTTTACTTCAGGGGCTGAACC
>JAQUQD010000123.1 GCA_028716265.1 Bacteroidales bacterium
ACGAACCGAAAATCAGGTCAGGGATGTTCCTCAAAGGATCAACCTGATGAACTCCAGGAAGATGCAGGCACTGCCAGCCCAGACCGTTGACGATTACCTGAATGTTCTGCCCGGTGTGATCGTGGGGAAGACCTTCGGTATCTTTTCTTCCAAATCAACCGTGACCATGCGGGGCCTCGACGGGAAGGAACAGGGACGGGTGCTTGTCATGTTGGACGGCACTCCCGTCAACAAGGCCGATGGTGGTTCAGTGAACTGGAACCTGATCAACCCCGGAGAGGTGGAAAAGATCGAAGTAGTGAAGGGACCGGGCTCATCACTCTGGGGAGGCAATGCCATGGGGGGAACCGTCAACATCGTTACACGCAAACCCGTGAAGCCTTTTGCTGGTTATGCCGGCATGAAATACGGCACGTACAATACGATCGGGGGCCAGTTTTCATTGTCGGGAAGGACATCCGATACGGTGAGCAAAGGATTTTACTGGGGACTCAACGGTGACTACCTCCAGAGCGACGGATATATCACCCAGTCCGAAGCTGATCAGGCCGCCAACCCTTACATTGTCAAATCCAACATGAAACAGGGGATCGGGGGTGCCACCCTGGGTTACGACTTCAAAGGCAACTATTCCGTACGACTGGATGCAGTCTATTTCAACGACCGCCAGGGTACCGGAGAAAAAGTCTATCAGCCTGAGGGCAACACGACGGATCACGACACCTATCACGTCAGAGCAATGTTTCATGGAGGGCAAGGGAAGACCAGCTGGGATGTGAACCTTTTTTACCTTGACGAGGACTACAAAAAGGTGAATGAGTATATGAAAGATGACTACACCTTTTATAAAGTGCTTTCCAGGAGGCTTGATGCAGGCGGGTATCTTTCGTTTACCTATCACCAGGGAAAACATCATGTGCTTACAGGCGGGGTTAACCTGAAACAGGGCAGCGTGGATGCAAAGGATGTCTATTATACATCCACGGATATTGTGTACAACAGTGGAAAAATGAATACCCTGGGAGTCTTCGCCCAGGATGAGGTCATCTTCCTGAACGAGCGCATGCGGCTGATTGGCGGGCTGCGGTACGATTATGCCCGTTACTTCGACGGGGGATTCAGCATTGAAACGCCTTCGGGCGAAACAGCCTACATGCTTCACTACCAGGATGACGATATGCAGGAAGACACCTGGGGTGCACTGAGTCCCAAATTAGCGCTGCAGTACCTGCTGACCAATGAGAACAGGATCTACATCAGCTACGCCAGGGGCTTCAGACCATCCGTGCTGGATGACCTCTGCCGGTCGGGCAGGATACGCGGGGGATTTAAGGTAGCGAACACAAACCTGCAGCCGGAATACCTCGACAACATTGAAGCCGGAGGCGACGCTTTGCTTTTCAAGAAACTGCATGCCTCTGCCACGGTGTTTTATTCCAGGGGAAAGGATTTCATCTATTACGTGAATGCAGGTGATTCGATCGACATGGGCTACGGTCCGCGGCCGATCATGGTGCCTACCAACATTGCAGGAGTGGAGATCTATGGTGCAGAAGCCGAACTGAATTGGAGCCTGACGCCCTCCATCACATTCACAGCAAACTATGCCTGGTCCCACTCTAGGATAACTGAGTATGAGATGGACTATCCGGATGAACAGACGGATATCAGTGGCAATTCACTTGTGGATGTGCCGGCTCACATGGCTGTCATCATGGCTGCCTGGAGAAACCGGTACCTGAATATCGCACTGCAGGGAAAATATACGGGCAAACGCTGGGTCAATGACCTCAACCAGTACGATGAGATCGTAGGCGCCGCACAATATCCTGATTACTTCACCCTGGATGCCAGGGTGTGGAGGGAACTCGGGATCGTTTATACCGCGGTGAATGCACAGAACCTTTTCGATTCCGAATATTACGACAGCAAGGGAGCCGTCTGCCCGGGGATCTTTGTCACCATCGAAGCAGGGATCAGGTTTTAAAATACCGGTTACCTGTTAAACGAATCCTGTCGGAGTGAATGCTGTTACTCAATGATCAGTGATCAATGTTCAGTGATCAGTGATCAATGCTCAATGATCAGTGTTAATTGTTAATTGCTGATTGCTCATTGCTAATTGTATACGACAGGCATCAGCTATTGTGGAATCCCAACCTCCACATGTTGAACCGTTCCCTCGATCCGTTGCCGTTTCACTTCCACAGTGCTGCCCTTTTGTATGGTGTAGGTCGTGGTATTTCTAACGAAAAACTGGCAGTTGCTGGCATCCACAAAGGAACATTCCTCCGTGGGCCGGAGTAGACAGGGGCTTTCAAGCCGGTCTCCAACATGATACGGCTTGGTCGGGCAGATGATGCCCATGGTGCCTTCCGCATTTTCTACTTTTTGCGAAAAAGGATTGAAAATGATCAGCGCGGCAGCGATTAAAACTGCTGCTGCCAAAACGATCCAGACGATTTTGTTCCGTTTCATGCAAAGTAAGATTGAATAAAAGATTTCTGAATGAATCTGCTAAGATATAAAAAGAAGGGGACAATGTTAACTGTAAACTGCAAACTGCAAATTATCGACAGTGAACCTTCGCCACACCCTAAAGTTTCCCGAGTCAGAGTATGGTATGCTTTCCTGAATGATCAGGTCACAAAATCCAGATAGTTTTCTCTGCTGATGACCTCGTATGTGGCTTCAGGATAGGATTCAAGCCATAAGGCTGGCTTCTTTGCGGTGCCTGTGGACCACTTGAATTCATATCCAAACAACTTTCCCTCACGCTCCTCGACAAAATCAACCTTTTTTTTGCTCCATGACCTCCAGAAGAAATTATTGGCATAAATAGGTTGATATGACTGTTTTTTAAGCCTCTCCATAACCAAGAAGTTTTCCCATAACTGACCGCTATCGTTCCTGGTTTCCAGGGGGTTAAAGTTGGCTATGACTGCATTCCTGATACCTGAGTCATAAAAATAAAATTTAGGTTTTTTGGATATCTCTTTCCTGAGATTACCACTATATCCTCTTAATGTAAAGATGATGAACGCTTTCTCTAAAAGCTCCAGGTATCTTTTTACCGTCTTGTTATCTATACCAAGGTTCATCGACAATTCATTCACCGATACCTCGTTGCCGATTTGAAAAGCGATCAAGCGTAATAAATCCAGTAAAAGCTGAGGACTTTTAATCCTTTCAAAGGCGAAAATATCTTTGAACAGGTAGGATCCTGCAATTTCATTCAAGATACTTCTTTTTGCCATGGCAGATTCTGCAGTGACTACTGCAGGATAACTTCCATAGACTAAAAATTCAGGTAGTCTTTCCCGCAGTTCATAATGATTATTATGATGAAGAAGTTCCATCTGGGCTAGTGGATAAAGCAGCAACGTGGTTTTTCTTCCTGTCAGTGGCTCACCTGTTTGACCAGCCAGTTCAAAGGAAGACGAACCGGTCGCTATCACATGGAAATTGGGTATATTATCCACCATGAGTTTCATGGCGATCCCGATGTTGGGGATCTTTTGGGCTTCATCAATGGCCAATAGCTCGTACCCTTCGCAAAATGATCTGATCTCACGCAGGGATTGCGAAGCCAGAGGTTTGTGAACCATGATATCGTCACCTGTGACAATTTTCGTCTTTAGGGAAGTTGTCAAAAGGTAGTCATTCATCAGGGTAGTCTTCCCTGTCTGACGCGGACCGAGGATCATCAGTACTTTATTTGGTTTCAGAAAAAATTCAAGATCCTGGAATTGCCGGAAGATTTTCATGAATGAATTTTTTATAAAAGTACATTTTATGGAACTAATATCCAAAAAATTTAAAGATTATTTGGAATCAATATCTAAAAAGTTTAAAATGAATCCCGGGACAATCCGATAGAAATCGGGACTGGACCTTGACTCCGGGGCAAGCATTGGGGAATTTACCCGGAATGACCCCTCCCCTTAGGGGTGGTGTCAAAATGAATGTTTTTATCAAACCACGGAGATCCTTTAGATTTGTGTTATTGACAGAGGAGAAATGAAAAAGCAAAATATTGAATGTAATGTATTGATTTTCTTTTCTTTTTGCTTCTTTTTCTTTTCTTTGTTGATAATTCACCA
>JAQUQD010000124.1 GCA_028716265.1 Bacteroidales bacterium
TACCGATCCCTGTCAACAGGAGCAAAAGCACAGAGGGCAGCTTTGTCCTCCGGGCAAGCATGTCGAAAAGGTAGGAAAAGATGACCAGACAGCTCAGGATGATAAGAACGAGGTAGGTTTTCATGGTATACTATGATCAAAAGCTGCTGTTACATGATGGTTATTTCACTTGACTGATGGCCATCGCCGACATAGATGGACAGGAAACACATTCCCGGTATATACCGTTCCGCTTCCGGAAGGAAGGAGGTGTCCGCTGGAATCCATAAACGCCAGAGGAAAGAAAAAAGGCAGTATCACGTCGATGGTGGAGCGCCACAGTCCCCAGCTGTGTCCTTCGGGCAGCTCCAGCCATGTGATAACATTGTCATGGCTGAGAAGATAATCACGGAAATCATGCATGTTCTGCCACAGGCTCTCATAAGTGCCCCAGACGGAAGCCCATTGGATGGGTTTCACTTCTCCCTGGGTGATCAGTTTGTAAGCTTCATAACCATTGGGCTGGAAGGCTGCAGAGTGCAGGCCGCATTTGCCGAACAATTCAGGATAATGATAACTGATCAGTGCAGAGATGTTTCCGCCGTAGGAATCTCCGATCACGGCCCTTGCATTGGCATGATTCAGGGTGAGATACTTCCCGTCAATATAGGGGACTAGCTCGCTGGCAAAAAAGGTTTGATATTCCTCACGAAGGCTCCCTGCATACTCCTCATTACGGTTGTTGGGACACACAAACACGCTGATGAGCGGGCAACAGATCGCACTGTCGATCAGGTTGTCCAGCACTTTATCGGTAAAGCCAAGGCTGATATATTCATACCCATCCTGAAAATAAACCACAGGATATCGTACCGGCTGTAATGGATCATACCCTGCCGGCAGGTAGATCTTTAACTGGAAGGTCTTGCTGACGTACGAGCTGAAGATCTGATCGGTGACAACGGTTCCCATTATTGTACCCGGATAATTTTCTATCTCCCAGGGCTGAATATATTCCGGCATGGCAAGCTCCGAATTGGGCCCGTATCCTCCAGATACTGTGCTGGGATTCAACGGGTCGAGGATCCAGCTGGAGCCATTCAGCACATACTTATAATCCAACCGGGCATTCATCTCAAATTTTTTGGAGAAGTAAAAAAAATCGGTGCCGACGATCTTTTGGAGAAAGGCGGACGCCGGGTTCCATCCGTTGAAATCACCTGCAACCTGAACCGTACTGGCCTGACCGCGGTAAATGAAACGGGCCGTATCAGCGGTGATATAAGGAAATCCTGATGAAGCTGCTACAATCATGAAACTGTCCACAACGGCTGCTCGCTGGTTTTCCGGGAGAGAATTCAGGTGTGCGATGAAGGCATCGAAGCTTTGTGGCCTACAGGGAAGTGCAATCATAAGTAAAGCACCGACAATTAAAATCCATTTAATCATAAATAAACTTTTGGAAGTAGGTATAAAGGTAGGGGAAAACCGTATTCATTCGAATTTTCTTTACTTTTAATGCTCCAATCACCTCATAAACGACATGCTCTTGAATACCAGCTTAAAAACGGCCATAATGCTTCTGATGTTTATTGCGTTATCGTTGCCAATCCTTTCACAGGAACCGGTCCCTCCGGCAATAAAACGCAACTTCACTGTCGTCACGGCCTATGAGGAATTAGTTCCCTTCCTTCAATCCCTGGATGAACATTCCGACATGCTGACGGTGAACATCATCGGACAATCCGTCAAAGGGAAAAACCTGTATGGACTGATGTTTTCTTCCAGCCGGTTCGGGAAAGACAGGTCGAAGATACGGGTTCTGATCTTTGCCCAACAGCATGGCAATGAGCAATCCGGCAAAGAAGGCGCGTTGCTGCTGGCATCGGAGCTTATTAAACCGGAAAACCGTTACCTGTTCGACAAGATCGATCTTGCCCTCGTCCCGCAGGTCAATCCGGATGGCGCTGAATACAACCAGCGACCCAATGCACATACGATGGACCTGAACCGAAACCACGTGATCCTTACAGAACCTGAGATCCAGGCAGTGCACGCTCTTTTTAACGAATATCTCTTTGAGGTGACCCTGGACGTCCACGAGTATTTTCCTTACGGTGAAACCTGGGAAGAGTACGGATACAGAAAGAACTTCGACGTCACTATTGGCTCGGTAACCAATCCCAATGTTTCGGGAAAGATAAAAGATTTATCTGATAATCATTACCTTCCGTATATTTTTAACTACTGGACAAAGCGGGGATTTTCATCCTTCGTCTATTGTCCGGGCGGGCCCCCGAAGTTATCTTACATCCGGCACAGCACATTCGACATCAACGACGGCCGGCAAAGCCTTGGGATCCAGAATACGTTCTCATTCATACAGGAAGGAATGAACGGGACCGACAGTTTTCTGGAGAACCTCCGGCACCGGTCCGAGGGGCAGATGGCAGGTATGCGCGGATTGCTCGAATATGTGTATCTTAACATTGATAAGATAAAAACGCTTGTCGCCTCGGAAAGGAAGAAGCTGATATCAGGCCCCGTGGGACAGGAAGTTTCCATTCAGTCGGAACACGTTGCCAACGGGCAGAAATTGTCCATTCCACTGGTCAACTATAAAACAGGAACTGATACGACAGTTATTGTCAACGATTACCGGCCGGTTGTCAGGTCTATCCATGATGTGACCCGTCCTGTGGGGTACCTCATTCCCAGGCAATCTGCCGAACTTGCTGAATGGGCAAAACGGCAGTACCTCACAATAACCACTTTTGAACCGAAGAGAAATCATACGATCGAACAATACCTCATCACAGCTATTGATTCCATTGATTTTGAACGAGATACTATCGTGAATCCACAGGTGGAGGTCCGGGAGATCATAAATTTTCGTTCAAGCGACTATTGGTTCATCCCGGCAAACCAGCTGAAATGCAACCTGATCGTCCTGGCGCTGGAACCAAAATCCATGCTGGGGCTGATAACTTATCCCCAGTATGCTCATCTGTTAAAAAAGGGAGAGAATTACCCGGTTTTAAGGGTGGTACCAAAATAAGGATATCTATTAATAGTTATTGTGACAAAGAATTAACATTATGCGCATTGAACGAATTGAGCTTCGCCACATCAGGATGATCCTCGTCAGTCCTTTTGTGACTTCCATGGGAACTGAATATGATGAAGAGCATATCATAGTCAGGGTGGATGCGGAGGGGATCTCAGGATGGGGGGAGAGTGTTGCCGAGGGCACACCCTTTTATTCCTACGAAACCGTTAACACAGCCTGGCACATCCTGAAGGATTTCCTGATCCCTTCGGTTCTGGGCAGGGACATCACCAGGGTCAGCGAGGCCATTGATGCTTATGCGAAGGTGCGCGGTCACATGATGGCCAGGGCGGGACTGGAGGCCGCCCTGTGGGATATGCTGGCCAAAGCGGACAATGTATCCCTTTCCAGGATGCTGGGAGGTACTCGGAAAAGGATCGATGTGGGAGTGAGCATCGGCATACAGCCTTCGGTTGATGCGCTTATCCGGAAAGTTGAAGGTTATCTCTCTGAAGGTTATAAACGAATCAAGATCAAGATCGCCCCGGGAGAGGATCTGCAGTTTGTGGAAGCGCTCCGGAAAAGGTTTCCCGGTCTCCAGCTGCAGGTGGACGCCAATTCAGCCTATCAGCTGGAAGATATCGACATTTTCAGAAAAATGGATGAGTATGGTCTGCTGTTGATCGAGCAGCCTCTTGGCTACGAAGATATCTATGATCACTCCAAATTGCAGCGGGAGTTGAAGACTCCCATATGCCTCGACGAAAGCATCCATTCGCTCGACGACACCAGGGCCGCCATTGAGCTGGACAGCTGCCGGGTGATCAATATCAAGCCGGGGCGTGTGGGAGGGTTCACTGAATCCATCCTCATCCACGATTATTGCATGTCGAAAGGGATCCCTGTATGGCACGGAGGCATGCTGGAATCGGGCATTGGAAGGGCAGGCAACGTAGCCCTGGCCTCTTTGCCGAACTTTACCCTGCC
>JAQUQD010000125.1 GCA_028716265.1 Bacteroidales bacterium
AACCCTGCGACAGGGGATAAAAGACAACCACCTGGCCGGGATCAGGGAACTCATCAAGCAGTAACACAGGGCAAACATCCGTGAACGACAGACAGGATGCACAACATCTTTTCCCCCGACACCAAAACAGATCATGAAGTTGCTGTATACATACTGGAAGGAAAAACCCCTGGTGGTCATTATGCTGGCGGCGATCCTGCTGAGGCTTATCGCCTCTGTTTTTGCCAGGGGATTTGGCATGCACGACGATCATTTCATCATCGTCGAACAGGCCCACTCCTGGGCGGTTGGACAGGATTACGACAACTGGCTTCCCTGGAGTGAAGAAAACAAAGGGCCCTCAGGTCACAGCTTCTTCTATGTAGGCTTCATGTACCTGGTATTCCAGCTGCTGGAGTTTCTGGGTGTTCACTCTCCGCAAACACAGATGTGCATTGTCCGCTTGCTCCACGCTTCCTTCTCACTGATCACCGTCTATTATGGTTACCGGATAGCCCTGAATCTATCGGATGCAACGATCGCACGTCTGACAGGGATCCTGCTGGCTGCGTACTGGTTCATGCCCTGGCTGAGCGTCAGGAATCTCATTGAGGTGGTATGCATCCCTTTCATGATACTGGGTACCTGGTACCTGATCAGCGGTTCTCCGGGCTGGAAATGGAAAGCCCTGATGGCAGGATTCATGTTCGGACTGGCATTTGCAGTCAGGTACCAGCTGATGGTCTATATCGGAGGGGTGTGGCTGGTCCTTGTCCTGGAAAAAAGATGGAAGGAAAATGCGCTCTTCGTCCTCGGGCTGGCCCTTTCCATTGTCCTGACACAAGGCGTGATCGACTTCCTGATCTGGAAAGCGCCATTTGCAGAACTCAGGCAGTATGTTCTTTACAACATTCATCACCGCTTTGATTATATCATCGGTCCATGGTATAACTACCTGGTCTTTCTGCTGGTCTTACTGATACCGCCCATCAGCTTCTTTGTATTTGCAGGTTTTTTCAGGAACTGGAAAAAACAGATGATCCTCTTCCTCCCTGCTCTTTTATTCCTGATCTTTCATTCGGTTTTTCCGAATAAGCAGGAACGTTTCATCATCCCGATGATCCCGTTTCTGATCATGGCGGGTGTGACAGGCTGGCAGGAACTTGCTGCAGGATCGGGCTTCTGGCGGAAACACAGCCGCCTTCTCACTGCCAGCTGGATGTTTTTCTGGATCATCAACCTGTGCCTGCTCCCGGTCATTACCACCATGTACTCAAAAAAGGCCAGGGTAGAATCCATGACCTATCTGTCGCGTTATCCCGGCATTGATTACGTCCTGTTCGATGATACGTACCGGCATGAGATCCTGATCCCCCCTTCCTATTATTATGGCGAGAAGCTGAATGTTTATTCCATTAGTGGAAACCATCCCTACGACTCCCTGAAGAACCAGCTTGAGGTGTATGGCGAAACCAAATACCCGCGTTTTGTGCTTTTATTTCAGGACAGAGACATCGATACCAGGGTGGAAAAGATCAGGAACCTTCTGCCAAACATCACGTATGAGACGCGCATTGACCCCGGCCTGATCGACCGGATTCTGTACCGTATCAATCCCGTCAATGCCAACCAGACCATCATCATTTACCGTAACAAGGATTTCTTCCCGAACAGGATCAACGACTAACGATGTATCTTCATTGTAACAATTTGATAATTAACGACAAACAATTAACAATTAACAATTTAACTATTGAACAATTGAACAATTGAACAATTGAATAATATTGAAAGCATGACCCCCGATGAAGCACAACGTCGGATCAAGGAACTGACCGATCAGATCAACGAACACAACTACCGTTATTACGTCCTGGCTGAGCCAGTGATCACTGATCACGAATTTGACAGGCTACTGGAGGAATTGGTAAGGCTTGAAGCGGAGCATCCGGCTTTCGCCCGAGCAGATTCTCCGACGCGCCGTGTCGGCGGAGAAATCACCAGGGAATTCAGGCAGGTCGCTCATACCTATCCCATGCTGTCGCTGGGTAATACGTATTCAGAAGAGGAAGTTATCGAGTTTGACAAAAGATCGCAAAAGCTGACCGGAGGGGATCTTGTCTACGTTTGCGAATTGAAATACGACGGTGTTGCCATTGGCTTGCGTTATGACCAGGGACGTCTTTCCCTGGCCGTGACCAGGGGCGACGGGACCCAGGGTGACGATGTAACAGCGAACATAAAGACCATCCGTTCGATCCCCCTGCAGTTACGGGGTGACTTTCCCGCAACTTTTGAGATCAGGGGCGAGGTGTTTCTGCCGCGGGACGGATTCGATAAGCTTAACCAGGAAAGGGAGGAGATCGGCGACCCCCCGTTCGCCAACCCCCGTAATGCAGCGGCAGGCAGTCTAAAGATGCAGGACTCGGCACTGGTCGCCCGCCGTCCCCTGGATTGCTTTCTTTATCATATCCTGGGCGATCAGCTTCCCTTTGATAACCACTATGATAACCTGATGAAAGCACGGGAGTGGGGACTCAAGGTCAGCCCGTACATCGCAAAATGCCATAACGTCGAAGAGATCTTCGACTTCATCACCTATTGGAATAAGGCCAGGTATGAATTGCCTTTTGATATCGACGGAGTGGTCATCAAGGTAAATTCCTATGCCCGGCAACAGGAGATGGGATCTACGGCCAAATCGCCCCGCTGGGCCATCGCCTATAAATTCCAGGCAGAACAGGCGGCCACCAGGCTGCTTTCCATCGACTACCAGGTGGGCAGGACCGGGGCTGTCACTCCGGTTGCCAACCTGAGTCCCGTGGTCCTTGCCGGCACAACCGTCAAAAGGGCATCCCTTCATAATGCCGACATCATCAGAAAACTCGATGTCAGGATCGGGGATACGGTGTTTGTCGAAAAGGGAGGCGAGATCATCCCGAAGATCATCGGAGTAGACCTTTCGCTGAGACCTTCCGATGCGGTGCCCTCAGCATTCATCCGGGTTTGTCCCGAATGCCGGACTCCGCTTATCCGAAGAGAAGGAGAAGCCATCCACTATTGTCCGAATGAAGAAGGCTGCCCGCCCCAAATCAAAGGAAAACTGGAACATTTCATCAGCCGCAGGGCAATGAACATTGAAAGCCTGGGTGAAGGAAAGATCGAAATGCTCTACGATAACGGACTGGTAAAGGATGTGGCCGACCTGTATTCGCTCACCTACCAGGCATTGTATGGTCTGGAAAAGACCTACATGACCGAAGGGGAAAAGAAAGAAAAAAAGATCAGCTTCCGGGAGAAAACCGTGAAGAACACCCTGGATGGTATTGAGGCATCGAAGGAGGTTCCCTTTTCGAGGGTCCTGTATGCCCTTGGTATACGTTACGTGGGTGAAACCGTGGCAAAAAAGTTAGCGCGGCATTACCGAAGCATCGACAAGCTGATGGGGGCAAATTACATAGAGCTGATGCTTGTGGAGGAAATCGGAGAAAAAATTGCCGAAAGCATCGTGGTTTTTTTCAGGAATCCCAAAAATGTCAGGCTGGTGGAACGGTTGCATGAAGCGGGCGTCAGGTTAAAAGCCGGAAAAGAAGAGCTTACGGTGGTCTCCGGCAGGCTGGAAAACAAAGCAGTCGTGGTGAGTGGCGTCTTCAGCCGTTTCTCACGAGAGGAGATCAAACGGCTGATTGAAATGCATGGCGGTCGCAACGTGTCCGGAGTGAGTTCAAAAACCGATATGATCATCGCAGG
>JAQUQD010000126.1 GCA_028716265.1 Bacteroidales bacterium
ATTACAAGGAAAATGAAATCTGAATATTGTTTGTCCGATTGTCAGACAAAAGACCGGATGCAATCAGGGCATGCAATCCCGTGGCAGTACTCACGATCTGCGGTATAATGCTACCGGATGAAAAAAATTGATGTTCTCTGGTTCTCCGGATGAGCAGCACAGATCCCAGGAACCCGATGATCATAATTGCTGGAAGGAACACTGAGGGGAATTCTGGGCGGTGAAATGATACTGCTTTAACGTGCGGATCGAACTATCATACGTTGCCTGATTCTCACTGACAAAAATCGGAAAGATTTTGTGAGCCGCAAGGATACAAACTCTCTTATTTGGCTCCAGCATTTTCTTCCCAGAGCCCGAACGTGTTACCCTCGGTGTCCATGCAGTTGGCAAGGAAACCCATCCCGGGCACTGCCATCTTTTCCGTAAGGACCTTTCCCCCGAGGCTTGTAACCTGCTTCATCGCGGCGTCAATAGAGGGCACCCCGAAATAATTCATGATACGCTGCGAGGGCTCCATCCGCTTTCCCATACCGCCTCCGATCCCCGGTGTTCCATCCAGGTTTGTCGTGGTAATGAGGTTGTACTGCATCTCAGGGAAGGATTGGAATTTCCATCCGAAAAGCGTGGAATAGAATTTCTTCGCCCGCATAACATCTTCTGTGGGTACATCAAAATGGACAATTGTTGACATCAGACCATCACCAACTCTAATTGGATGAAAAGATAATAATAATTTTTATTCAGACAATAAATAGAGGACATATTGGCGATTCATCTCAAAAGATAACAAAGATGTCATACCTGGCGAGTTCAGGCTGATGCTGAAAATAACAGATAGATTTATTTTTTAGTGGGACCGGGTACGGGAAGTTTTTTTATTAATCCCTTCAATCCTCGCGAGAAAACCATGAGACAGGAGATCGTCTGCCAGTAAACCTTACCATGAACTGGGGCTTTATCCATTTCCCTCATTTTCTTAAAAAAAAATCCGGGCACTCTGTGACATACGAGCGATATTTAAAAAGAAGCGTATTATTATACCATCAGAATAGTATTTCGTGGTGGATAGTTACATGAAAACATTGGATACCTCAGAGAAAGTGGATGATACTGCAGAGAACCTGGCAATTTGTCAAAAGTATTGTGGAGCTTGTCCGACATATAAAGTGAACAACCTTTCAGCATCTCCACCCTATGCCCTCTTCTGCGCACGAGAAAGGACATCGATTTCATCACAAGTAAAAACTATCAGGTGCTATTGTCCGGCATGCGAGATATTTACCAAATACGGGCTTTCTATCGGTTACTTCTGCACAAAAAAATGAAGTAATACGATATTTTCCCGATTTGGTTACGGTTACGGGGACAGGAAGATACCACGGGGAACTCTCGCAAACCACGGTAAACGTTCGGAATCGCTTACATCAGCTCTTTTTCCCTTCCCAATTTCAACAGGTTCCCGTCATGATATTTTTTTGTTTACCCATTGGACTACCATGGTTCCTCTTATGCAGATGAAACCGGGAAAGTACATCTGCATAAAAGACGATATATCCGGATACGATATGAAATGCGGTACCATGGATCCTCATGAGGTCAATACGATGGAGATGAATGTCCGGACATTCCTGTCCGATATTATCACCGATCTCAAAGAACTTATCACCATACCATCGGTTGCGTTTCCGGGATATCCCGAAAAACCGGTCCTGCGGATGGCGGAACTGACCGCTGACCTCCTGAAGCGGTATGGGCTGTCCAATGCCCGCCTGCTGGAGATCCCCGGTGGCTATCCTGCTGTCGTTGGTGAAATACCGGCCCCTCCGGGAGCACCAACCGTCCTCTTATACGCCCATTATGATGTCCAGCCGGCACGGCAGGAAGATGGCTGGGAGACTGACCCGTGGACCCCGGTTATCAAAAACGGCCGCCTCTACGGCAGGGGGTCTGCTGATAACAAGTCGGGAATTGCCACCATTGCCGGGACTATCAGGGCATTGTCGGGAAAGTACCCTGTCGGGATCCGGGTGATCATCGAGGGTGAAGAGGAGACAGCGAGCCACCTGAACGCATGTGTCGAAGCTCATAAGGAACTGTTTGTGTGCGACCTGTTCATCATCACGGATATGGGAAAGGTGATCCCCGGCGAACCGGTCGTGAGCACCACGCTGCGGGGCGAAGTATCCTGTGTCGTCACTACAAAGACCCTTACCCATGCAGTACACTCCGGTGTTTTTGGTGGCCCGGCACCCGATGCCCTGGTCGCGCTCATCAAAATGTTATCCACCCTCCATGATGATCAGGGCGATGTTGCCATTGCCGGTCTTTCTTCCAATCCCTGGAGTGGTGCAGAGTTCCCCGGACCTCTCTACCGGCGGCTGTCCGGCCTGATTGATGGGGTAGATACCATCGGCACGGGTACTGTCAGTTCCCGTCTCTGGTCAAAACCCTCGGTCACTGTCATCGGGATCGATGCCCCTGCCGTCCGGGACGCTTCAAACATCCTTATCCCGCAGGCACGTGCACGGGTCAGTCTGCGTATTGCACCGGGAGCGGACCCCCGACATGAAGTCCAGCTCCTCGCAGACCACCTCAGGGCAAACGCCCCGTGGCATGTCAAAGTGGAAATCAGTGAAGTCCACTATGCATCCGGGTTTATCTGTCCCATGGGCGGGCACGGGTATGAAGCGGCACGGAAGGTTATGGAAGCCGTTTATCGCCGGCCGGTGCAGGAAGCCGGGGCCGGCGGTTCGATCCCTCTCCTGGATGTACTGAAACGGGCTGTTCCGACAGCAGAATTTGTCCTGTGGGGATGCGAGGACCATGAACAATCCCGGATCCATGGAGCCAACGAGAGTGTAGCGATCGGAGAACTGGAACGGATGATTGTCACCCAGGCGCTGCTGCTCCAGGAGCTGGGGAAAGGGAGTATACAAAAACGGTGAATCAGGGAAACCTGCATCAGATAGAGAGATCGGGAAAAAACTGAGTGATGTGAAATTCGATAAACGGTACTGGATATTCATTGGGGCTGCGATGTTTTTTGCTACTGTTGCATCCGCCTCCACACTCTATCTGGCATCGGTCCAGGAACATTTCATGGAATGCAATTCCGTGACCGCAGCATGTTTTGTCCGTATCGGCATGGTCCCCTGCATGCTCCTGGGAATACTGGCCCTGCTCCCCCTCATGGTTGCCATCCCCTGTATCTTCCGGCAGAACGAGAAACCGGGTCTCCTGTCGGTGCTGATACTGGGGTGCATCGTTGCCTACACGGCTTTTGATGCCCTGAACAATGTGTCGGCCATCATGGGATATCACCAGGCATACCTGGCTGCCCATGCCGTCCTCGATACCACTAATAATGTTACCGGGAATATTGTAGGTACCGGGGACTCCCTCTGTTAACCGGTAATGGTCCGGCTCAGTCGGTTGTCCGCGTGGTGCCGGCGTGGCTGGGGAGCTGTTTGAATTACGCATGGCGGTGCGGTCGTCGGCTGGTGGGGTAAGAGCGGGGGCCGGAATACAACCGATATTCTCACCAGCAGGTCCCTGGTCTCGCGAACCCGCATGGAACTCTGGCATGGTCCACTCTCCCGGATCTCTTCTTCAGGATTGCACAGGAACAAAACGGAGCGTTGCCCAAAGAACTT
>JAQUQD010000127.1 GCA_028716265.1 Bacteroidales bacterium
CAATGAAGAAGAAGGAAATTATTTTTGTCTTTTTAAAAATTATCCGGAAATTATTTTTCGTCATTCCGGAAGACTTGACTTTCAACTGGAATCCCGGAAAAGTGAATTGTTAAGGATCAACTAATTAGTCAGCAGTTGGCAGTCAATAGTCAGCAGTCAACAGTCAACGAATGGAATTACTGCCGACTGCCGACTGCCGACTATTTCTCCTCGACCACTCTGATCTCCACCCTGCGGTTGGCCGCTTTTCCCTCAACGGTCGTATTGCTGGCCACGGGTGAGTTTTCACCATATCCCCGTGCTGTCAGTTTATTGGTAATTCCTTGTTCGCTCAGCCAGTTCACCACCGTTTGGGCCCTTTCGCGGGAAAGCTGCAGGTTGTACTCATCCGAACCATCCGAATCGGTGTGGCCGGCAATCTCAAGGTCCAGGCCGGGCCTGTCTCTGATCACCATCCGGAGTTGTTCCAGAACCTGAACGGATTCGTGAGTGAGTATGGCTTTATCAACCTCGAAATGAATTCCATATAGCACCAGCAATCCCTTTTTGTCGATTTCCTCTCCCATCCGGGCAATGGATTCATCCAGTTTTTTCAGCGGAATGATGATTGATTTATCGTCCTCAAATTCGTAATCGTATTCATCATAAGGAACTGTATTGATGGCGTACCCTGTTTTGGAAGCAGTAAGAATGGCCAGTCCGGCAGGTATACCGGTCAGTAAAAAGTCGCCTGATTTGCCTGTCAGGGTTTCGACAATGTTCGTGGCCGATACCAGTGCCCCGCTGATGCCTTCATCTGTGCTTTCATCCACCACCCTACCCTGAATTGCCTGGGTAAAGACATTCTTTTTCGGATTGATCAGCAGTTGCACGAAATCAATGGCAAATCCGTCACCTGCCCCTGTGGTGGGATCGTCGATCCGGATGACCATCCGGCCGGTTTTTACCAGGTCCAGATCTTCGGGAAGGAGTTTCACGGTGATCATTTTTCCAATGGGGCCTGTCTGGTCCAGGGCATTGATCATATTTTCGAGGTAGGGGATCCTTTCCCCGTTGATGCTGACCTGGTAGTTGGTGCCAAAAGCAGGAGACTGGAAATCATCCACGAACATACGGACCATGGCTGACCCGACGTCAACACCAGTCAACGAATACTCCATGGTGATCGGTTGGGGTTCATTATCAGGACGGGATGTAGAGGCAGTGTATCCGTCCGCGAAAGAGGATGTTTCCAGTGTATAACTCGAAACCACAAAGATCCTGTCGGTCCCTGCCGGATCATCGGCTTCAGCATCCCAGGGAAAATCGTGTGAGTCGGTGTTCTTACCGGTAAAAGGGTTGAATTCCTCAGGCCAGCCAAATCCTAGATTATCAATATCTCCAACCCTTACAATCAAATCGGCTTCAGGCTGATTTTTCAGAATGGAATAGGAATTTCCCCAGTCACCGGTATCCTGGCCGTGGAGTATTTGACCGGATGCTGCCAGTATACACGCAAACAAAAGAACGAATAGGTTTTTCATAGTACAGATTTTTAGTTTTAAAATCAATAGATCGACAGAGCGGCAATATTAATAAAAAAGACAGACTGGCACAAGTAATTCATTAGAAGTCAGTACCAGACCATCGGAATTTTTTGTTCAACTCTTTGGCCGAATGAAATGAACCATTTTTATTAGATCATTCAGAGAGTTTAGTAAATTTTATAATACATTTGCTTAACCTTCAAAATTCCAACCATGAAATTTACTGCATTTCGTTTCAGGGGCATTCTGATCGTGTGCCTTCTCAGTATCATTTTCATCCTTCCGGCCTGCAAAAAGGAGGTAGTGAAGACGGCACCCCTAACCAAAGTACAGGCGGTTCAGGTTATACAGACCACCGTACCGATCAAAGCTGATTTTGTAGGGCAGACCTATGGTTATAAAGATATTCCCATCCGGGCCAGGGTGGACGGATTTCTGAAGGGGGTGCATTTCCAGGAAGGAACCTTCGTCAGGCAGGGGCAGTTGCTTTACACCATTGATCCGGAGCCTTTCAAGGCCCTGGAAGCGGAGGCTATGAGCGGTGTGGCGGAGTCGCAGACCATGCTGGCCAAGGCCGAGAGCGACCTGAACCGGATCAGGCCATTGGCGGAGATCAACGCGGTGAGCCAGAGCGACCTGGATGCGGCTGTGGCACAGTTTGGTGCTGCCCAGGCTTCCCTTGACGCAGCCAATGCCAACCTGAAATATGCACGTATCAATCTGGGTTATACCAGTATTTTATCTCCCATTACGGGGGTTATCGGCAGAACACTGGCAAAAACAGGGGAATACGTGGGCCGTGCACCGAATCCCGTTGTGCTGAACACCGTATCGATCATTGATACGATCCTGGTGCAGTTTTCCATTACCGAATCGGATTATCTCTGGATTGCAAGGCAAGTCATCGAGCAGGAGCATGATACTATACCCTATGGTGGTGAGGCCAGGGCATCATATAAGGACAGATACCGCCTTGTGCTGGCCGACGGAAGTATCTTCCCCCATCCTGGCAGGTTTAATTTTACGGACCGGCAGGTGGATCCCACCACAGGAACACTGCTGGTGCAGGTATCGTTTCCAAACCCCGACAAACTGCTTCGACCCGGTCAGTTCGCAAGGGTGCAGATCATTGTGGAAGTCGTCGAAAATGGCCTGGTGATTCCTCAGCGGAGTGTCAGGGAACTGCAGGGGCTTTATCAGGTTTATGTTGTGAATGACACCAACGCCATTGAGGTACGTCCGGTTAAGCTGGCAGCAAAGGTAGGAAGCATGTTCCTGGTGCAGGAAGGGCTTGCTACAGGTGACCGGATTGTGTTTGAAGGGCTGAACCTGGTCCGTCCGGGTCAGAAGGTCGATCCCCAGATGGTGGAGGTGCCTTCAGAATTAATGAAATTCTAACCCCTAATACTGGAATCCGATGGCAGAATTTTTTGTAAGACGGCCGATCGTTGCCATGGTCATTTCGATCTTTATCGTGATCCTTGGCGTGATTTCGATCCTGAGTTTACCCATTGCCCAGTATCCTGACATCACCCCGCCGATGGTTCAGGTAACGGCCTACTATACCGGAGCCAGTTCACTGGATGTGGAACAGTCGGTGGCCACCCCCCTGGAACAGGAGATCAACGGGGTGGAGAACAGCATCTACATGCAGTCGATCAATTCCAATGATGGTACCATGACCATCAAGGTATCCTTTGAGGTGGGAACCGATCCGGATATGAGCAATGTGCTGACACAGAACCGGGTTTCATCTGCAACTCCGAAATTGCCGGATGAAGTCAAGCGATTGGGAGTTTCCACCAAGAAATCGCTTGCTTTCCCAGTACTGCTGATTTCGCTCACATCACCGGATAAGACCTATGATAAGCTCTTCCTGAGTAATTATTCCAAGATCAATGTAGCGGATATTCTTGCGCGCATTCCGGGTGTCGGACGAATCGATGTCTTCGGCGTGGGTGATTATTCCATGCGGATCTGGATCAAACCTGACCGGATGGCCCAGATGGGTATCACGGTCAACGAGGTTGTCAATGCCATTAAACAGCAGAACGTGATCGTAGCCGGAGGTAAATTTGGCGGAGAGCCGGCCCCTCCGGGCACCGACTTCACCTA
>JAQUQD010000128.1 GCA_028716265.1 Bacteroidales bacterium
CATTGCTCAAACAGATGACTCCATTCCAGCTTCAATACCGGATACTCTCCCACCGATGCATGGATGGTCTCTGTAGTAGGATCATAATATACATGATCAAAGCCATGGGCATGCAGCCACATCTCGAGATCATCCCCATGCTGATGAGTAAGCGGATCCCGTGACTTCATCCGCATGGCTGATTAGTGGCACATTCCCGATTCGGGCATCCTGGATTGTCATCATACCATTCACAATCGCATATGGGGCATTTTTGTGTGGTTTCCATGGGGAACTCCTTATTTGATGGTCAAACTCCATGATGTATTACCCGAAATCCAGTCGGAATATGCAACAAAAGACTATTTATAGGCCATGCACTGAATGAATCCATGCCCTAATATATTGAATGCTTTCGTTCCAGGGAGCTCCCGGTTGTTATCCCGCACCGTACCGGGAGGGGCATACAAAAGGGTTGGAACATTTGGGAGCTGCTCATGCAGGTGGATGACAATATCAGCATCATTATGATTTCCGGCTCGAATCAGGAGGGGGGCATTAAGAGTGGCTTTGCCGCCATTGAACACATGTATGACATCGGGCTCATTGTCATCAGGATACATAACATAGACAGCATCATCTGACGTAAACATGGCATTTTTCTCTCGGGGAGATACAAGCCATAGAGATCCCGATACTCGAACTGCCAATGATCCGAATACCCGATCATCCCCCGCCGGGCTGAACCGTTCCCGGTATTGAGTCACCAGGCTGTCAAAACGGGTTTTGGCAGCCAAAACCATATCATGGGATACTGGGATAGCCGTCGTAAGGAATTCCGTGTGATAATGATCATCGTCAATGAGTTCTGTTATCATCTCGTACAGAGCCCAAAAGTCTGAACAGAATGTATGAACGGACTGATCCGGCATCACCACATATTTGTCATGCAAATCTTTCAGGTCATTTGCGATAACTGCATGACATCGGGCATTACGAATGACATCCATTGCAGCATGGATCAGTTCCTCATGGGACGAATCAGAAAGCATCTTGCATCCAATGAGGGTCATTTTGGGATTGACCGCCCTCATCTCATTGATTACGCGAGGGGCCAGTTTGAATGGGACCTGGATAATGTCCCCGGGCTTATACCCGGCGGTGGGCATTTTTCCTTTATATGGTTCTGCGGGAATCCAGTTCACCACAGCAGCTGCCATGATGGCGGCATCGATTTTAGGAGCTATTTCAATGCACCGCTCCCGATAATTTTCAAACGAGTTATGCCATAAGATTTCCAGATTCGGGTGGGCCACATCCAGGAATTTTAATATGTGCTCCATGGACATGGTATAAGGCACCAACAGCTTGACATGGTATCCCCCGGTCTTCAGGAGTTTTGATGCAAACCCTAGAGCCCATATGCCTCGTACCCGGTTACTGACGATTTTGTTATCGTCCAAGGAACCATAGACACTGCCCGCGGTAATCAATACTGTTTTCATGCGTTCAACTTTCCGGGGAACTTGATGATTTTGTGTCCATGTTCCATATCAGGAGACACACATGACGATGAATTTCTTTTGGGTAAAGGAATCACATTAGCCCACAACCGTTCTTCGTCAATTTCTTTTTGCCATTGGCCATCATAAGCATCCTGTCTCATCTGGGCACACTCGGGGCATATATTTTTGCCCTGGGACATCTCAGATAAATCCATACAGTCCTCACACAGCCAATCTCCGCATTCATCACATTGTTCCGTGGTGGCATCCCCGCATACAGCACAAATACCATTATCCATGAGATTCATCCTTTTGTACAAATCCAGCGGAAGGACTGACCTTTCTGCTGGATATCGATGCTGAACCACGGTTTCAAGAGATTGTGGAGTTCCTTGGCACTCCAGCATTTGAACCATGTGAAATCCACGCCGGGTTTCCGATTCAATCGGGCCTGGGTATGGAATACATGATCCCCAATTCTCAAGTGGCCTTCCGCAAACCATACCCCCTCGTGTTTTTTGATTCTGAATCGGCACCGGGAGGGTGTTTTGAACGAATTGAAAACGAATCTTCCCCCCGTCTTCATGATTTGGTAGATGCCGGGGATTGCATAGACCATATTGATGTAGCCAATAGCTTGACGGCACACAACCACATCAAACATATCTGCGGAGTAATGGTTCTCAACTTCCTCGGCCCGTCCTCGCCGAATACTCAGGGTCGGCCACCCGCAGCGGGGATTCAGGTCATATAGATGAATGGTTTGCATGGATATCTGTTCAGGATCATCCGAAATCCGTTTTGCTGCATCCTTGGAAACGGCCCCTGTTCCCCCCGCCAGGTCCAGAAGAATATCCCCGGGTTTATAATTTGCCAGATCCAGGAGGTTCCCGGGGTTAGACAACCATGGGGCATACAGACGGTCATATGCTGGAGTTGTACAATTCATATTCATGGATTCATTCCTTTCATAAGTTTCATACCCCAACAACCCAATTTTCCCGGTCACTAAGCTAAAAAATCGTTTCAGGCTTAGTTTTATTCTTTCATGGGTTGTTGAAATGTGCATTTGATAACCTTTTACCCATGGAGTCTATTATGACTGTTCATATCCCCGTCCAGATTGAAGCATTTTATGATTATGCGTTAACACCCAGTACCAGGGGAAACTGGAAGCACAGAATCGTCCTGGATTGCACCACGGAAGAACCCCGGGTCTCCGTAGTTTCGTCATATGGGACGGGAACTCCCGAACCCGTATACAACCTTCGGCAGATTATGATCGGGATTATCCCCGAGGGTGTGTCCGACACCAATTTGTACAAGACTTTCCTGGAGTCGCACGGTACTCAGCTGTTACTCCAGAGTATCCACGCAGGATATTCCCTCAGAAACCACCAGCAGGGCCAACTGACAGACGATGCCGGGGAAACCCAGGAGCTTCTGATTCACATGATCCAGGGTATCGATGCCCCCAGTTACTGGGATGTCCGTGATTGGATCGATACATGCGAAGTAACGGATCTTATCAAGGATGCCAATATTGATCCCGAAGAGAACCTGGAACCGAGACTGAAACACATCCGTGACAATATTGTGGGTGATGCCAAAAAACAGGGTATTTCCTTATCCACATGGGACACGCTGGAATATTTACGTGAAGTGCATCAGGAAATGAAGGAGGATAATTAACCATGGCCGCCCATCTCAAAACCCAGGACCTCAAAAAACATCTGCTGGAAACCGGTGTGTGTTTGCCCGGCAAAAATCTGAAGCGACTGAAAAAAGTCCATGGAATTGGATGTGTCATTCGGTCGTTTCTGTATGACGGCACTCAGCTCATTGTGGTGGTCACCAATAAAGATGATACCAACATTGAGAATGTCATATGCAACACGACCCTGAATCCCAGTGACACGGTGGGTCTGAAAATGCTGCCATACATGATGGAATATGGTCCGATTATCCAGAAAATGAGAGATAGTTTGACCAAAATGTTTGGCAACTACATCATCGTCGATGACGACGATGATGACGGTGACGACGATACGAACACCAGTATAACCCCTGATGGCCTTCTCATGGACTTCCTGACCCATGAGAACAACCCCAACATACTGCAGTCCCTGACAGGTATGG
>JAQUQD010000129.1 GCA_028716265.1 Bacteroidales bacterium
GAATCATCAAAACTATAACTATGGAACTTTCGATCAGATCGACCATTTTAGAAAAGGCCAAAGAGGTCTTTTCTAAATACGGTTACCGCAAGACCACGCTGGATGATATTGCCGGAGCATGCGGCAAGGGGAAAAGTTCGCTTTATTATTATTTCAAGAATAAGGAAGTGATCTTTGAAGAAGTGATCAGGCAGGAGGTCGATAATTTGAAAAATGAGTTTCGTACCGCGATGGACTCGGTGAAGGATCCCAAGGAAAAGCTGCGCATTTATATCGTACTCCGCATGGTCATGTTTCGCAACCTGGTGAATTTCTTTCCCACTTTCAGGCAGGAATTCATGGAGTATTATAGCCTGATTGAACGCATCAGGGCAAGCTATGATGAAGAGGAATTCCACATCATAAAAGGGATATTGCAGTACGGGATCGATTGTGGAGAATTCAAGATCAGGAATATTACCATGACGGCACATGCTATCATTAAGGCTATGAAGGGGTTTGAGTTTCCATGGGCAATTGATCAGGATGTTAGGACCATGAAGAAGGAGATTGATTCGGTGCTCGATGTTTTGTTTTATGGGATCATGAAGAGATGAAGACGGGAGACGGGAGATGGTTCGACAAGCTCACCACAGGCCGAACGGAATTAATTAATGACAAGATAATACTATGAAAAGATTTGCGGGTTTTGTAATAAGGTTCAGAGTGGCGATAATCGTGATCGTCATCGCACTCACGGGTTTTTTTGGATATTTCCTAAAGGACATTCGGATCAATCCTGATATTACGACTTATTTTCCTGCGGATGACTCGGTAGTTACCCGCTTCAATTACATTGGCGAAAATTACTCTTCAAGTTCGATGGGTATCATCATCCTGGAAACGGATGAGGTGTTTTCGAAAGAGACCATCCTTCATATCAATGAACTCACCAACCTGCTGAGATCAACGGAAGGGGTTGACTTTGTCACAAGTCTGACCAATGTACTGGACGTAAGGATGGGTGAGGACAGCAGCATCCAGATCAGCCGGCTCATTGATGAGTATGACCTTCCACAGACTCCAGAGGCACTAAAAAAAGTAAAGGAATACACACTTTCAAAAGAGCTTTACAAGGGGCGCCTGGTGTCGGCAGATAGCCGTTATGCCGCTATTATTTGCAGGATCAACGAGGATTTTGATAAGAACGACATTAGTCTCAGGATACAGAAAAGTGTGAAGGATTTGAATTTACCGGAGACGATCTATTTCGAAGGCATGCCTTTTCAGATGCTGAATATTTTCGATTACATCCTGAAAGACCTGTTCCTGCTGATCCCCATGATCGTATTGCTGATCGCGCTCACCCTGCTGATCAGTTTCAGGTCCACGCGCGGTGTCGTTCTTCCGGTGGTGAGCGTGGGGATCGGAATTATCTGGTGCATGGGACTGATGGCACTGCTGAAGATACCGCTCACGCCCGTTTCGGATGCCATCCCGGTTGTGCTTTTTGCCGTTGGTGTTGCGTACAGTATTCATGTCATCAACAAATTCAATGAGCGCGTCACCGACGCCGGGATGAGGAAAGAACAATCAAAACAGGCATTGAGTGAGGTTGGCCTGGCTGTGTTGCTGGCAGGGCTCACCACATTTGTCGGATTCTTATCCTTTATTTTCGGCGCTTATCTGGTGATCATCCGTGACTTTGGAATTTTTTCATCGCTTGGGATACTTTTTATCCTGATCATTTCACTCACCTTTACCCCGGCTGTATTGAGTTATCTGAAACCTAAGGCCAAACCGAAAAGCGAGGAAGATCCTGCCAAAAAGACCATACTCCTTCGATGGATCGATAAGCTTTCATGGATGGCTACGCAAAAGCGTATCACGGTCATCATTATATCAACTATCATCATGCTGGGCAGCCTCATCGGCATCCCATTTTTGAAAAACAAGGTCGATATCCTGAATTATTTCAGAGAAGACACCGATATCCGCAGGTCGTCAAATGTGATGAATCGGGAATTCGGTGGCTCCGTTACCATCCAGATCATCGTCCGGGGCGATATACAAGACCCAGTCGTGATGAAGGAGATCAGGAATTTCCAGAATTTTCTTGAACAACAGGACAAGGTCAGCAATACCCAGTCACCCGCCGATTTCATCGAGCAGATGAACGAGGCCATGGGAGAGGGGAAACGCATCCCCGATTCCCGCGATAAGATCAGCAACCTGTGGTTCCTGATCGAAGGGGAGGAAATGCTTTCACAGGTGGTCAATACTGAAAAGACGGAAGCCGTGATCCAGGCTTTTATGACCAATACCGACAACGAAGGTTATTATGCACTCGATCAGGCCATCGATCAGTATATCACCCAACATAATTCAAATAAGGTCACCTTCTATAAAGCGGGAATGGCGGCGATCTATACCAATCTCGGAAAAAGTCTGACCATGAACCTGATCCAAAGCATGGTCATTTCTCTGATCCTGATCTTTATTTGTATGCTCTTTCTGGTCAAGACCTTCAAAGCTGCCTTGGCGGGAATGGTTCCGCTCTTATTCTCCATGATCTTCATCTTCGGATTCATGGGAGTCACAGGGATCGCGCTCGATATCGCAACGGTGCTGATCGCGTCCATCACGGTGGGAGCGGGTATCGACTATTCTATACATTTTGTCACCGCTTATCAGGCATTTATCCGCCGTGGGATGTCAATAGATGAAGCCATACATCAAACGATCAACACATCCGGCAAAGCCATCATCATCAATGTGGTGACCATTATACTCGGTTTCCTGGTGCTGATCTTTGCCAACCTTTTACCCTTGCAGCAATTCGGGATACTGATCGCAGTGACCATGTTTATCTCCGCTTTTGGCGCCATCACATTATTACCGGCCCTGATCAGCCGTTTTAAGATCAGACTTGTATCTAAGAAATCATCGAAGAACATTAATACTGAGGAGGAATCCAAATGAAAAGAATCATTGTTTTATCTATCGCATTAAGCCTGTCGTTTATTATGACGGGTACAGTCAGTGCACAACTCACGGCAGCACAGATCCTGGAAAAGGTGGACAATAACCTGAACGCTGCGAAAGATCAGACCTTGTACACGACCATCACGTTGATCGACAAGGCCGGAAAAACCAGCACCCGGACTATGACCATGATCCAGAAAGGCAGCGACAAGCGCCTCGTCAAGTTTCTGACGCCGGCTGATCAGAAGGGCATTGGTTTTCTTTCCCTACCTAATGATAATCTTACCATATATCTGCCTGCATTTGGGAAAACACGTAAGATCGCGTCTTCCGTAAAGAATACAAAATTTGCCGGTACCGATTATTCTTACGAGGATATGGAAGCAAAAAAATACTCGAGCAAATGGATACCGAAACTTCTAAAGACAGAAAACGGTAATTACGTTCTGGAGCTGACACTTAAAAGCGGAATGACATCTGATTATTCTAAACTGATCATGTACGCCAGGACATCGGATTGCTATCCGGTTATGATCGTACATTACGATAAAGGCGGGAAATTATATAAGACCATCAGCGCATCTAAGATCGAAAAGGTCGGTGATTACCTTATAGGTAAAGAAACAACGTTGACTGAC
>JAQUQD010000130.1 GCA_028716265.1 Bacteroidales bacterium
TAACATACCAACAAAATTTTGCTTAATTCGTGATTTGGTCTTAGAATTCACAGAGGAGTACGGAGAACACAGAGGACTGATAACGAGTCATTTTAAACTCCGTGACCTCTGTGAATCCTCCGTGCACCCCATGGTTAAACTGAATTTTATTACACCCCCACGGGGTGGGGTATACAGGTCATTTCTTAGTGCGCGTTACAAACGCGCACTTACGGTTTAATTTAATAATTTTACCGCTGGAAAAAATTCTGAAGAGATGAAACAGTGCCCCAAAACGATCTTCGTTGCTGCATCCGTGATCAGCATACTGCTTTTCCCCTTGCGGATCCCTCTTCAGGCGCAGCAACCTTCCCCTGAAGACCGCTGGGTGGACTCCGTCATGGCAACGATGACTCCTCAGGAAAAGATTGCGCAGATGATGAGCGTGAGAGCTTATTCCAACCGAGGACTGGAACATGTCAACGCCATCGCCGATCTGATCCGGACGCATCATATCGGAGGAGTGACCTTCTTTCAGGGCGGCCCCCTGCGCCAGACCCAACTCACCACCTACTACCAGCAGCTCTCCCGCATACCGCTGCTGGTCTCTCTGGACGCCGAATGGGGACTGGGCATGCGCCTCGACAGCTGCTTCAATTTCCCCTACCAGATGACCCTGGGTGCCATGACTACCGGGGAACCGGTTTACGCCATGGCCTCCGAGATCGCACGGCAACTGAAATGCATCGGGGTGAATATGAACCTGGCCCCCGATGTCGACATCAACAACAATCCCGCTAATCCGGTCATCCATGTCCGCTCCTTCGGAGAAGACCGGGACAACGTGGTCCGCAAAGGACTGGCCTACATGAACGGCCTGCAGGACAACGGCGTGCTGACGACGGCCAAACATTTTCCCGGTCACGGCGACACAGACTCTGACTCGCATCATACCCTGCCCGTGATACCCCATTCTCGCGCACGACTCGACTCGGTCGAACTGTATCCGTTCCGCGAACTGATCCGCAACGGACTCGAAGGTGTCATGATCGCCCACCTCTCCATCCCCGCCTTCGACACATCCTCCCGGATACCCTCCACACTCTCCGAAAAGATCGTGACTGGACTACTCCGCAATGAAATGGAGTTCACAGGACTGATCATGACCGATGCGCTGGATATGAAAGGTGTGACCGACGTCGTTCCGCCCGGTGAAATTGAACTGAAAGCCCTTCAGGCAGGAAACGATATTCTTCTGCTCCCTCAGAACGTGCCGCGCGCTGTCAACAGGATCATGCAGGCGGTGAACGACGGCACGGTGACCATGGAGATGATCGAGAACCACTGCCGAAGAATATTGCATTTCAAATACAGGGCAGGCCTCTCATCCTGGAAACCATCGGACCTGTCAGGCTTGCATGACCGTCTCAACGGACCTGCAAACGTTGCCATCGAGAGAACTGTTTATAAAGAAGCCATTACCCTGGTATGGAACCCTGATTCCCTTCTCCCTGTCAGTAACACGGCAGGCATTCACCTGGCTTCTCTCAGCATCGGCGCTGGAGAGATCACCTCATTTCAGCAGATGATGAGAAACTATGCCCCGGTGGACAACTACACTGTTCCGGATGGATCGGTCCTCTCGCTGAACGATCCCATCATGAAGAAACTTCCTGACTACGATGCGATCATCATTGGCTTGCACTCGTTGCCGACCTGGCAGAAGAACCTGAATAAAACCACCCTGCAGATCATCGAAACACTGAAAGAAAAAAAACCGGTCATCCTGGCCGTATTTGGCCATCCCTACCTGCTGTCTTCCTTGCCTGACCTGACCAACATCACCGGCCTGATCGTTTCTTACCAGGATGGCGTCACCTCACAGGAAACCACCGCTCAGATGATTTTCGGCAGCCTGCCGTTCAAAGGCAGACTGCCTGTCAGCGCTTTGCCCCTGTTTCATGTGAATACAGGCCTGACCACAAATCCCAACGGCAAGCTGGTCTATATCGCTCCCGAAGAACTTGGAGCAGACCTGGATACGCTTAAAAAGATCGATTCGATCGTTCTGAAAGCCATTGAGGAAAAGGTCTTCCCCGGTTGTCAGATCATCGCGGCAAAGGATGGAAAAGTGTTCTATAATAAATACTTCGGTTATCATACTTACGACAATAAACGAAAGGTCATGGCGTCCGATCTTTACGACATTGCCTCCCTGACCAAGGTCATGGCTACCACCCTGGCTGTCATGAAACTTTACCAGGAGGGTAAGATCGACATCGACAGGATGCTTGGTGAATACCTGCCTTACCTGAGAGGCACGGACAAGGGAACGGTCGTTATACGGGAAATGATGGCCCACCAGGCCCGGTTCGTTCCATGGATACCGTTCTATAAAAGCCTTCTCAGGGATGGCCAGCCGGATACCTGCGTCTTCCGCCATGAGCTGTCGGAAGAGTTCCCGGTGCGTGTCTGTGAAGGACTGTACATCCACCGGGATTATGTATACACCCTGTATGACACAATCGTCAACTCCCGGCTTCTGAACAGGCAATCGTACAGGTACAGTGACCTCGGGTTTTATTTTCTTCTGCAGGTCATCGAACAGGTGACAAATATGCCGATGGAGACGTATGTTAAACGATATTTTTATGATCCGATGGGATTGTCTACGATCACTTTCCGTCCGCGCGATCGGTTTCCGCTGTCGCGTATTGTCCCCACCGAATTTGATCGTGAGTTCAGGCATTGCCTGGTCCATGGCGACGTGCATGACCAGGGTGCCGCGATGCTGGGCGGTGTTTCCGGACACGCCGGTTTATTCTCCAACGCCGCTGACCTGGCCGTTATCATGCAGATGCTGTTGCAGAAAGGGACCTACGGTGGTAAGAAGTATTTGGATGAGGCCATCGTCGACGAATTTACCCGGTATCAGTTTCCATTAAACAACAACCGCAGAGGGATTGGATTTGACAAGCCGGAACCGGAGAGGCGGACGAACGGTCCTGCCTGTCCGGAAACCTCCGAACGCAGCTTCGGCCATTCCGGATTTACGGGGACGTACGTCTGGGCTGATCCGGAAAACAACCTGTCGTACGTGTTCCTTTCAAACCGTGTTTACCCGGATGCGGCGAACAATAAACTGATCGAACAGCAGTTGCGGACCAGGATCCATCAATTGTTCTACCATGCTCTTCCGCATATCGGGAAATAATCTTTTCCGTGTTTCAATGTGCCCTACCCCTGCACGAGGCTGTGTCAAAATATAATTTAACCACGAAGTGCACGGAGAATTCACGGAGATCACGGAGTTTAAATAACTCGTTATCAGCCCTCTGTGTTTTCCGTTTTTCTCTGTACCCTCTATGGTTAAATAAAAACAATCATTTTACACACCCCTAAAAAGCTAAACATCAATGGTAATGATTTCCCCGATCATCCTCCTTGTCCTCCAGCAGCGGTACAAACCGGAAATACCCGTGGTCTTCGGTTTTGTAGGCGCCTTCCTGCGTTTTGATCACCCGCGTCATTACCTGAACGTCAGCGCTGCCCAGCGGGACGACCAGGATGCCTCCGGCAGTCAGCTGCTGAACAAGGGTGTCGGGGATATAGGGTGCGGCG
>JAQUQD010000131.1 GCA_028716265.1 Bacteroidales bacterium
CGTAATTGCTTGATCATTATGCCATTGGCGACAGATACCGCAAGGGCATCCATGGACAGGCCAATCGCAATCCCTATGATAACCAGTATATCCATTATTTCAGACTGAAAACTAAATGCTGATCCAGGTCGAAGAAGTGAATACGATCAAATTTAGTGTTTATATGACTGTATGATATTGTTTTAAAGATTCTATCAATGGCATGTGCTTCTGAATAGTCGGCAAAGATAATCAACCAAAGGGAACAGGGATTCTGTTTCCGGTAAGCATCTGTTTTCTTTTCTTTGGATTCCAGCGTAGAGATAAACTGTTGCCAGGCGTACCGGAAATCAAGAAATCCAGGGACCGGATCCGGATAGGATGGCGGACGGATCCGGGTTAATTCAATGCCGATAAACCGGCCGGGTGCTATCCAGAGCTTAAAATCTGGTGATTCACTTTTTACCAGGCGTCCCTTGGGGAAATCAGGATCGTTTTCCCTGAAGTAACGCATCACCAGCCACTCCTGTTCGGTCTTCCAATCCATCGGTTTTTATCGAAAGGAAAGTAAATATGCAATTCATTTTCCGAATATTTGCTAAACAATATTACTTCATGACTAATTTGGTACGGTCAAACAGTTTTAATGCTAATTCGTTATAAATGAAAAGAATACTATTTCTGATTGTCGCCAGTCTGGCCTTGTACCTGGTGTGGGCACAAAATGAAACATCGGTGGATCTATCGGCAGGGTGGAAGTTTGCCACCGGTGACCATCCGGGTTGTGTGAAAGCGGATTTCGATGATTCCGGCTGGAAAATCATGACCATGGATAAAAACTGGGAATTGCAGGGATTTGATGTGTATGACGGATATGCCTGGTACCGGATTAAGGTGGTGATACCATCGGATCTCAGGAAGTCATCCTATCTCAAAGATAGCATCATGCTTTCCTTAGGCAAAATCAATAACTGGGATCAGTCCTATTTAAACGGACAACTTCTGGGAATGAATGGTCGGACAGCCCCTGCCGGAACTCAACCTGATGATTCCTTCCTCAAAGCGCCCTCCTCCATGTACGATGTTCAGCGTGATTACGTATTACCGGTGAATGATCCAAGAGTTTTCTGGGATGAAGAAAATGTGATAGCCATTCGGGTTTTCGACGAAGGAGGCATGGGCGGGATCTATGCAGGTGATCTCAGGATACGGATGAGAAAACTGGCAGATTATCTGACGATTGATAATAGCCGGGAAGCAACCGTTTCTCCCGGAAATACCCTGACAAAAGTAGTGTGCTTGCAGAACAGCCATTCCATCAGACCTCTACCCGGTAAGTTTACCATAACCTATATCGATAAACTGAACCGCAAAACAACCATCCTCAAGCAAGAAAAGATTTCTGTTAAACCGGGCTCTTTTATAGAATCGAATTATATCGTCAATGCACCTGATGGTCCGAATACGGTAATCTGTGAATTTGTTTTTGATGAAGTAAAGGATCGTGAATCTGTACGGGATGAGTATCCTTACATTCTTACCCCACCGGTTCCGGAACAACCCCGGATCAATGGTCCATCGGTATACGGTTGTCGCCCGGATAAACCTTTCCTGTTCAGCATACCGGCATCTGGCAAACGACCGATGTTTTTTGCCACGGAAGGTTTACCATTCGGACTGAACCTCGATTCGAAAACCGGGATTATTACCGGTCGGGTCGCTGATTCCGGTGAATATAGGGTTATGCTGATAGCCAGAAACAGGTTGGGTGAAGCAAAGAAAGAGCTCAGGATCATCATTGGCGACCGGATTACTCTGACTCCTCCAATGGGTTGGAACAGTTGGAATTGCTGGGGCCTAACGGTTGATCAGGAAAAGGTGGTGGCCAGTGCTAAAGTGTTTAAAAACAAAGGCCTTGCCGATCATGGCTTTTCATTTATCAATATTGACGACGGATGGCAAAAATATCAGAATGAAGAACCAAAGAGGGATCCGTGGGGATATATCCTGCCGAATTTAAAATTCCCCAATATGAAATCATTAGGTGACAGTATCCATTCCATGGGATTGAAATTCGGGATTTATAGTTCACCGGGACCGCTCACCTGCGGCAAATATGCCGGAAGTTACCGGTATGAGACCCGGGACATCGAAAGCTATTCTGCGTGGGGTGTGGATTATCTGAAATACGATTGGTGCTCGTATGATCAGATCGCAAAAAATCTGGAAAAAGTTGAGCTGACTAAACCGTATTTGGTGATGCGTGATGCGATGAAAAAAGCAAATCGGGATATTACCTACAGTCTTTGTCAGTACGGGATGGGTGAGGTATGGAAATGGGGCAATGAAGTGGGTGGAAACCTGTGGAGAACTACAGAAGATATCACCGATAACTGGGAATCCCTGAAAATGTGCGGTTTCAGCCAGACCATGCAGGCACCGTATGCAGGACCCGGTCACTGGAATGATCCTGATATGCTGGTTCTCGGTTGGGTGGGTTGGGGGCCGAGTCTCCATAAGAGCAGGTTGACACCTGATGAACAATACACCCACATGAGTCTCTGGTGCCTTCTGTCGGCCCCACTGTTGCTGGGCTGTGACCTTACCCGGCTGGATGATTTTACGCTGAATCTGATAACAAATGATGAGGTTTTGGCGATCGATCAGGATGCACTCGGACAACAAGCTACACTGCAGATTATTGAAGAGGAGATTCAGGTTTGGGTTAAATCGCTTGAAGACGGAAGCCGGGCGGTTGGTGTTTTTAACCTTGGCGATCATTCCCGGAAATATGATCTGGACCTGAAAAAGCTGGGATTGACAGAAAATCAGGCGGTACGGGATCTCTGGAGACAGAAGGATCTTGGAACGGCTGATGGGAAATTCTCCTGCATCGTGCCATCCCATGGGGTGGTTTTGGTACGACTGTCGACTGACGACGGACGACAGACATCGGTTGTCAGTCATCCGTCATCGGTCATCCGTCCCGGAGAGCTCTGGCTCGACAACAACGGCGTTCCCATCAATGCGCATGGCGGCGGGATGCTGTTCGACGCCGGGAAATATTACTGGTTCGGGGAGCACAAGGTGGAAGGCTGGAAGGGGAACCAGGCCTGGATTGGCGTACATTGTTATTCCTCGGAAGATCTGTATAACTGGAAAGATGAAGGTATTGCCCTGAAGGTTTCTGCGGATACGTCCAGTGAGATCACAGCCGGATGTGTGCTGGAACGTCCGAAAGTGATCTATAACCGGCAAACCGGTAAATATGTGATGTGGTTTCATCTGGAACTGAAAGGCCAGGGTTACAAGGCGGCCCGAAGCGGTGTCGCTGTTGCCGATCAGGTTACCGGACCCTATACTTACCTCGAAAGCATGCGGCCGAATGGCGAAATGGCACGCGATATGACCCTTTTCCTGGATGATGACGGTAAAGCCTATCATATCTATGCTTCGGAGGACAATGCCACCCTGATCATCTCCCAATTGAGTGATGATTTTCTGAAGCCTTCGGGAACCTTTGTTAAAATTCTGAAAGGCCGGTATAGGGAAGCTCCGGCCATCTGTAAATATCAGGGGAAATATTTCCTGAT
>JAQUQD010000132.1 GCA_028716265.1 Bacteroidales bacterium
GCCGGATGGCATTTTGACGAAGCAAGCGGAACCACCGCTACGGCCTGTTCTACCGTAAAGCACGTTGCTACTTTTTTCAGAGGGTGTACTGCCATCCTTGGTGAAGATGCCATGAATCCCAGCTGGGTCGATGGCCTGAAGGGCGGGAAAGCAATTTATTATAATAAAGGCGCACATCTTGAGGTACCTTACACGAACAGCTTTTTACCGGTCGACATTACGATCTCGGTATGGATTAAGCCTGATGAATTGTATGAACACAATTACGTTGTCTCACAGAACTACTGGCAGGGATATAAATTGCAAACCCAGGGAGGCGGAAAACCCTTCTTTACGTACAAGAAAGTGGATGGCGGAATCATTGATGCTGATAATGAGACCGATAATTCTATCAAAAAAGGACAGTGGAACCACGTTGTCGTGTCCGTTAACGGTACTACTAAAGAACTGAAGTTCTATGTTGACGGAACACTTACCAAGACCTGGACGGAAACCGACAAAGGCATCGGCCCCCTCACTCAAACACTGACATCACCGGATCCCCAGCCATTCATCATTGGTTGTGTAGCAACGGATGCAGAACTGGCTGCCAATTTCATGGAGTGGACTACGGCGGATAACCTTGGCTATTTCAAGGGTGTTATCGATGAACTGAAAATTTATAACATCGCTCTTTCTGATGGCCAGGTCTCAAAACTCTATAACGACGAGAAACCGTAAGCCGCAGGGCCTGTAAAGGTAACAGAGACAGGAAGGCTCAGGAGATCTGCCAGTGAAAGCAGGCTTTTGAGCCTTCTGTGTTTTAATGAATCTTCTTCTTGAGCATATAGATAATTGACTGCAATGTCTATGACCAGTACAATACGCTCCCTTGTTCTAATTTTTCTGATAGCTTGCTTTATAGAATTCCCGGCGAGAAGTCAGCAACTGAATCTCCAGGTAGCAGGGAGTGAAAAGGATGGTTTCCATGTCGGACTGCTTGACGGCGACCGTTTGCTGGTCACGAATACGGGTGAGTTTACCATTCAAATGTTCAATACAGACCTGAGTGCCACGGCAGAAATCGCCGACTGGAAAGGAGCTCATTGGTCAGGGAACGGCAAGGATGTCATCCTTACAGGCGATGCTTATCTGCAGGAGTTTGATGCGAAGTTATCTGTGACTGTCCGCTATGAAGTCATTAATCCAAACGTGGTGAAAAAGACCATTCGACTTTTTCAACCCTCCATGACAGATATGTACTACATTTTAAAAGAGACTGCACGTCCTGCCCAAAAGCCCTTGAGATATACAACATTTGAGTGCGACAGCTTCCCCGGTGGTCTCGTGCATGAAATGTATCCGGCTGCCGGCTGGGTGACTCCTGATCATCAGGTAGTTGGTTTGCTGACGGACGCAGGTTACCTGAATCAGTTCACCCGCACTACCCGACGCCGGTTCAGTGGCAGGGGAGGCGGTTTTGTCGGCATGCGTAAACTTCCGGATCCGGAACTTTTTGCAGTGTCAACACAGGAAGAACAAGCAGGGCGAAATGAATATGTCAGGCTGACCTTCGGTGAGATGTACAACCTGGATGCCGGCTCCACCCGGATTATCCCCCCCGGCAACATTAGCCGGAAAGTCGGAAAGGTTGAAGTGGAACAGAACGACAGCCTGATCACGTTCATCTGCCATCCTTGCGACAGGGCTGGCATTGAATATATTGCCCCGTTCGAAGACCAGAAAGTTTACACGATCTCTTTTGATTGCAGGGGCAATACGCCGGTCGCCCTGAAATTGTTCAGGATACGCAATGGGGTGAAGACCCTGGAACTCGAAGAGGGAGTGAAATACATTGATCAGTTTCCTGCCGGCGGACAGGATTGGACCTCTTTCAAGGGCAGCATCCTGGTACCGTATATCCAACACGATTCAGTATCCTTATTTATTGGCACACAATCCGGCCTGGAATCCCGCCTGCAGATAAAAAACCTGCAGTTCACCGAGCACCAGCCTCAACGAGAACCTTACAATCTTCTCCCCCTGGGCCGGTTCACGGAAAAGGTCACCTACATCTTCGTTGAGCCTTACACAACCCACAAAGAGTTTATGATCGCATCCCAGACCCGCCTGGCAGAAGGCAAAGGATTCAAAGGATCGCAGATCGAAAAAATGCTTTACGCCAACCTTCAGATGCTGACCTGGATCACCTCCGTACACGATATGACCCCCTTCAATGTGCCCAACAAGAATTATTCACCCGACATGTACAACCGGGATTCATTCTTTTCGGCAGTCGCTACCTATCATAAGGAACTGAACCTGGCTCTCTGGGAACAATGGGGTAAAACACAGACGCCCGAAGGAGGGATCGGCACGATCATCACACCCTACATGGGCTCGGTGGAGGTCAAGGACAATGAAGCCACCATTGAATGGCTGATCTGGGCGATGCTCAACAAACGCCGTTATGGAATCAGTCTGCCACAAGATAGGCTACAAAACGCAGTGGACTATGTCCTGAACGAATTCGACGCAGACCGCGAGGCGATATGCAGGTCGCGCTTCTCGCTCAGCCAGGTGGATATTGTGGATTTCGATCCCAAAACGGACCGTCTTGCCGTGAATCAGGGTATGCTGGCCGTTGCCCTGCGTACGATCAAAGAGCTGGGATTCGATCTGTCTGAAACCTATCTTGAAAAAGCAGAGCAGGCATACCGTGATTTTTACGATCCGCAGAGACGGCACCTTTTATTCGACCGGAATTATCCCGACATCATTTCCCTGACCGACCTGGAACCTGAGTTCTTTTCACTCTGGTTGTTCGGCCGGCCCATGCTGACCGATGAAATGGTCATCAATCACCTGGATCAGATACCTGTCCTGAACAGGGTACCAGATGCACCTCATCCGGAATATGGCACCACGGCACCCATCTGTGTACGTCTGATCAACGATGGAAAAAGTTTTGCTTATCTTTCCCGGGATTACCAGCCCTTTGCAGAGTTCGGTGAGGCCAACTACAGCGACGGGAGAAATGACGGGTACTACTACAACGGGGGGAGCTGGCTGCGGGCAGAATACTGTGCCTATGCAACCGGAATGAAACACGGCTGGGAGAAGGCAGGCAAACTTATGGAAAACAGGATCTGGGCGGAGATCAACCTGAACCCGGATTGGCCCTTCAGCAAGGAATTCATTCCTACCAAATGGACCAGCACGGATTCCTGGTGGGTTTCGACCAAAGGACTCTGCTGGAATGTGTTCATCCTGATGGCCAATGAGCTCATCGGTCTGCGCACGCCCGATATGGATCCTGACTATCCAAAACGATGAACAACTTCCTGAACAGCCATTCTCAAAACACACAATGAACCAACGATCAATGAACCGCAATTTACTTATACTTCCGCTTTACTTCATCTTCGTGCAGGCATTTGCCCAACCTGAGCAATTAAATATATCCCGGATCGATCAAATGCCCGATTTGCCCTCCCCTATGCAGATCAGAGACTGGAATTCAGTGGCTTTGGACTATGACA
>JAQUQD010000133.1 GCA_028716265.1 Bacteroidales bacterium
GTCCCAGTATCCTTTGAAATTTATTTATGACACCGGTCATCCCAAATCCGGAGGTGATGACCACATCGGTTGGACTGGCATGGACATGATCCTTGATCTTTTTCTGTGCCAGATGATAGGCTTTAGTCATCAAGGTGCCCGTTTCAGTTGTTTCCGTGTGTGTGTTACCGACATAGGGTCCGAATACGTTCATCAGCTGCTCCTCAATGGGTCGGTAGAGCCTTCCGCTGGCAATCCAGTCGGCATACAGAAGCTTCTTCCTGCCATAAGGAGTGGTGAAAATTAGATCCTGGCCGATGATGTTCCTCCGGAAACGCCGAAAATGTTCAGCGAGCTCTTTCTGCATGTCCATAAAAGGGTAGGAATTTCACGCTGCAAAAGTAACGAAATATCAGCATACAATTCCTCTGCGCGCCTCTGTGTTATCCTTTGTGTGCCTCTGTGGTTAAATGTATTGTTATCACAGAGGCGAAGGAGGTAGCACTGAGGCGCACAGAGGTGATGAATGAAACCTAATTTTGAAGTATTGTAAAGATCTTAATTTCCATATCATCCAGAAAAAAGTTGCCCTGATCCTTGTTCCAGATATAGAACCTGACCTGAGAAGCATCTTCATACAGTCGAGGCAACCTGAACCCTGTTTCCGCTTTTCGCCATTGACAGATGATGTTGTCAGGCGCGGTTTTTATCCTGAAATTGCGGTAATATAAGGAATGATACCGGCTGTCAAGGACGTCGGCGACAAAAATGGCACCCTGGGCCGAATTTTCAACAGATTCAAAATAATATACCGAGAAGTCGGCATAAAGGTCGTCCCTTCCCAACAGGGTATCATTGATCAGCAAAGGATAGCCAAAACTGTAAACCTGGCTGGCTTCCAGTTCCAGTAAATGATTCCCTGAATGGGCTTTTCCAGTATTGGCTTCATGTAATTTGATCCAATCCGGATAATCCCGCTCGAAATCGTTCGATACATCTACAAATGGTTTTTCTGCCAGAGAGCAAAACACAGATTCCTTATCCGATCCCAGAATGTTCCTGTATTGCGGCGAAGTCCTCAGAAAGGTGTACCAGTAGGCATGTCTGCTCATCGAATCCGCATGCAGAATGCCGGTGGAATATTGGTAACTCTGGATAAGGTTCAGGCCCGTGGCCAGAATAATGAATCCACTTATGATGATGAGGCGTGATTTAGTTGCCCGGTGAATGAACATACCGATGGGAATGAGGAATAAGCCGTAAAAGTCAACCATAGGCCGCATTCCAAAGCCGTCACCGTAGAACCAGTTCCACCAGGAGGAGAAAAGGTAAATTACACAAAGCAAAAAACAAAGAAAGGCTAAGAACTCGAATTTTGACCTTCTGACAAGGACAATTAAACCGGGGATCAGCAACAGCATGAAAGGAGTGTAGACAAACCAGCCTTTTTTGTAGCTGAAAAGGAAATGGATGATGCGGGGATGGTTCAGGTAAAATCCTTCCCCGGGGTATAACCACTGGAATGGACTGCCGGTTTGCAGAGTGAGAATGATCAGTTGCGGACCCAGTGTAGCTAAGAATATCCCTGCTGCAGCCAGGATAATATATACTCCATTCCTTTGTGTCTTTGTGCCTAAAAAGGCATGAGGTCCCCCTGCCAGAAAAGGCACAGCAAGCACCACCAGAAAGTTCACCGGCCGGATCAGCACCACCAGCCCCAGGGCGAAAGCGGCAAGCAACAGCATATTGGATTGCCCTCCCGTGAAATATCTCCTGGCTGAGAAAGCGAACAGCGTTACAGCAAAGAAAGAATACACGTGGGAAAACGATGGCTGAATGAACGCATAGAAAAACAGGTTGGTGGCAAACACAACCACTATGGCGACTACAGTGACTACCTGGTTCGGGAGGTTGTACGATTGCAGGAGTTTTTGGAGAAAATGCAGTCCCAGGAATAGAAAAACCAAGCCCGAGAGTGCGACACTGTATTGAAAAAGAACGGAATACCCGTTTGTATCCAGGCCGGTCAGGGAAGAAATGCCCAGAGCAGTCAGAAACAAAGGAGTCTGCAGCAAAGCGATACCGCAGGTATATTTATTGACCAGAACACCGTTCTTCTGAAAGAAATAGTGCGGTTGGTGGTATTTCTCATCCCTGGCGGGCGAATTGGTCACAAACTGTTCAAAATCAATGGTTTGGTATATAAAGATCGCGGGAAGGTAGGCATAGTACCCGTTGCCGTCGCCATCAATGAACGTCTGCCGTGAAGAGTAAAAACCGAAATTGACCGAAATAAATGACGCAAGAACAAGGACAGAAAGAAGGATCTGCCATCTGAAGGACACGTTTTTCATCGGCATCTGGTAAACAAGCTTCTTAGTCAGCAGTGGATATCTGGATATAGGTAACCTCGATATCTCCGCCCTCCGAGTAAAGTTTCAGCCAGCCGTTGTCGATACGGTACCAGGGATCCTGTGCGCTGACGCGTATGATGTAATCGTTCAGTTTATTGTCCTTGATGCTCTTCAGTACGATCCCTCCGCTCCGCGTGGCATCCTTACCGTAGTTCAGATATACTTTTGGTTTGGTTTCGCTGAGGACACGCGCTTTCATGACCACATAATTGTTCTTTCGCTGACGAATATCGACAGGTTTGAAATCAAACTTCTTTTCCGTATTGTTGCTGATGGTCACCGGTGTATTCAGAATGTCGACAATGGCATGATCGGCGATGTACTTTTTGATCTGATTGATCATGTTCAGCGGATACACCTCGTCGTTTTTTATCTCATGAGCAGCCATGTATGCATCAATCGCTTCATCGAGGATCTTCTGCGTATACAGGTTATCCGCTTTGGCAACAGCATCCTGGTATGCTTTCTTTAACTCCATTTCCCTGTCCAGAAGGATCTTTTCCACTTCTCTCAACCTGTCCTTCGGGTATTGCTGTCCGGGATCAATGCTGATGGCGTTCTGATACTGAACTTTCGCACTTCTGTAATCCTGAAGGGCAACGTAGGAATCGCCGGCTTCAATCGCTTTGGTGTAGGATTCCAACCGTGCCTGCTCGTTGGCGGCGAGGATGGAATTGATCTCCTCGATCCTTTTCGGCGGATAGGATTCGGAAGGCTTGAGGTTGAGGGCTTTCTGGTATTCAGTCCTGGCATTGTCATAGTCATTTGTCTCAAAGAACTGGTCCGCTTTTACCACGGCTTCATCGTACGATTTCTGAATTTCCAGGTCTTTTACGATCCCGTTGATCCGTCCAATCTGATCCTGAGGATAGGTCTGGCCCGGATCGTGGGTAAGGGCTTCCTGGTACGCAAGTTTAGCTTTGTCGTATTCTTTCGAATTGAAAAGACCGTCCGCTTTTGCAACTGCTTCGTCATAGGCTTTCTGCCTTGCCTGGATCGCAGCCAGCGCTGCTTCAGTTTCACTGAT
>JAQUQD010000134.1 GCA_028716265.1 Bacteroidales bacterium
CGGTCTATGTAGAAAGATTCTGGATTAAATTAGCAATACCTGTCTTGTTCATCGCCGGTATCGGATATGGTGTACTGGAAATATTCAACAACGCCATCAACAAGGATTCACCGCTTTTGACAAAAGAGACCGCCATAATCAGCAGCTCGCTGGTCGCAGGAGGACTTGCCCTGATCCCGCTGAAAGACCGGAAGATTAAGGTTGGGGAGAAATGGCGCGTGAAGTCGCTGGTCTTCGACTACGAAAATTTCCAATAATTTCCGAAAATTGGTGTCGTGATAAAATCCCTTCTTTCAAAAGTGGGATAATTGACGATTTCATGTGATTATATTAGGAAAGAGCACATATTTTTCTTAATTTTACTCAATATCCTACAGGAAACACTTTTCAGGATCCACCTTTATAATATAAAAACATGTTCCGTCTAATAAAGATATTTCGATTGTACCTTTTTACGTTTGTAACCTGTGCAGTAACCATCGTTTCTGCTCAAAGCTACAAAGCGGTAAAGACAGATGCGACGTATTATTTTTATGATTCAACATCCAGGGGAATATTCGCCGGTAGGATTGATTCTATTGCCCAGGAAGGAAGTGACACACAATACTTCGGGATGCGGCAAATCCGTGAGATCAGTTACATTTGCTATATACCGGACGGCGCCTCATGGCTGGGAGATGTGGTGATGGAGAAGCCCGGAGGGATCTTTCAATTTGTACTGTATTCTTCATCACCAGCGGATTCTGCACATATTTATACTATCCTGAGTCAGGCGACATTGGGTGAGGCCTGGCATTTTTACAACATTCATGCGGCCGGTCATTACCTGGAGGCTACGGTCACACAGATCTCCCAGTCAGATTTTATCGGGATCACCGATTCAGTCAAGACCATCATATTGCAGCGCAAGGATGCATCAGGGTTGGAAGTTGACGATCCGGTCAACGGGCAAAAAATTCTTCTTAGCAAGAATTACGGATTGATCCGTCTACCTCAGTTTGATGCGTTCAACATCAATAGAAACTTTATTGACCTGTGTGGGAAAACCAATCCATTGACAGGTATTACCAACCTTACCTTTACGGAAGTTTTCGATTTCCAGCCAGGTGATGAGCTTCATGTCATCTATGACGATGTACATTATTCCGGTTTTGGCCCACATGATGAAGGTTCAATCATTCAGGTATTTCTGGAGAAACTGCCTGAAAGCACCAATGAAGTGTTGAAATACAGGGTGGCTGAATGTAAAGTTAAATCTCATTACTCTGGAACCGGTTATCCTGAAATCACACACACAGAAGATACAACGACCGTAATTTATGATATATCCTCTTACTTTTCCGACTTCTGGGAACTAACATTCGAGCCCTATGAATCCTATATCTGGACCGACATGTCCATTTATTTATCGAGTAATCGCATGGGATTGTCACCGGTGACTCAGATGAACATGACAGGAATTCCCTGGAAAATTATCAATGCAAACGGAATTTTATGTAAGTGGGAAGATGAATGCTGGTCAAGTGCCATTATTGATGGATATATTCCTATTTATACTTATTTAAAAGGTTTAGGCGGACCCTTTTATTATCAAAATGGAATAAGCACCAACATCAGGCACAGGCTACTTGTGTATTACAAAAAAGGCACTGATACATGGGGCACACCCCTGAGTTGTGATTCACTCCTGCAGGTTGGATTCAATCAAAATGCCATGAATCAGCAGGCAACTATCTACCCTAATCCGACCTTTGGGGAGATCAGAATTTCAGTCCCGGATAATGTTCAGTTACCTGGCCGATTGGAAGTATTTGATGTCTCTGGCAGACTACATAGCCGCTTCACGTTGAACAATAAAGAAACATCTGTCGAACTGAAGGATCTCCCGCCGGGGCTGTATATTTATAAATTGACATCGGTCAAAGGGAATATTTCCCATGGAAAGCTCATCAGGCGGTAGTCCGGCCCTGTGCTCGTGCTGAATCCATCAAGCCAGATCGAAGCGATCCAGGTTCATTACCTTATTCCATGTCGCCACAAAATCCCTGACGAATTTTTCACCGGCGTCCGAACTTCCGTAAACCTCGGCTATGGCCCTTAGTTCTGAGTTGGAACCAAAGACAAGGTCCACCCGGGTGCCTGTCCATTTCAATTCGCCGGTTTTACGGTCGCGTCCCTCAAATTCGTCGTTCGACTTGGATATTGGTTTCCAAACGGTGCCCATATCGAGCAGGTTCACAAAGAAGTCGTTGGACAGGACTTCCGGACGGTCCGTGAAGACGCCGTGCCCGGAGTGGTCAGCGTTGGTGTTCAGCACACGCATACCTCCGATAAGTACGGTCATCTCGGGTGCAGTCAGTGTAAGCAGTTGCGCTTTATCGATGAGCAGCTCTTCTGCACAGACTGAAAATCTGGCCTTCTGATAATTGCGGAAGCCATCGGCTACCGGTTCCATGACGGCGAATGAAGTCACATCGGTTTGCTCCTGCGAGGCATCCATGCGCCCCGGTGTGAAAGGAACAGTTACGGCATAACCTGCATCCCTGGCAGCTTTTTCAACACCGGCGCAACCTGCCAGTACGATGAGGTCGGCCATTGAGACTTTCTTTCCGCCGGACTGAGCTGCATTGAAGGTTTTCCTGATGCTGTCCAGTGTTTCCAGCACTTTGGCAAGCTGTGCGGGATCATTCACTGCCCAGTCTTTCTGCGGAGCAAGACGGATACGTGCACCATTGGCGCCGCCGCGTTTGTCGGAACCGCGGAACGTGGAGGCCGAGGCCCATGCGGTGGATACCAGCTGGGATACGGACAGCCCCGATTTCAGTACTGCAGCTTTTAGCGCAGCAACATCTTTCTCATCGATCAGCGGATGATCCACTGGAGGGATCGGATCCTGCCAGATCAGCTCTTCTACGGGCACTTCAGGTCCCAGGTAGCGGGAGCGTGGCCCCATGTCACGGTGGGTCAGCTTGAACCATGCGCGGGCGAAAGCATCCGCGAACTCATCGGGGTTCTCCAGGAAGCGCCGCGAAATCTTTTCGTAAATGGGATCGAACCGCAGGGAGAGGTCCGTGGTCAGCATTCTCGGAGCGTGTCTTTTCGACTTGTCGTGGGCATGCGGAACCGTTCCTTCACCCATGCCATGCTTCGGCCGCCACTGGTGTGCTCCGGCCGGACTTTTCTCGAGTTCCCATTCGTAACCGAACAGGTTCCAGAAGAAGTTGTTGGTCCACTTCGTGGGAGTGGTGGTCCAGGTCACTTCCAGGCCGCTGGTGATCGTGTCGCCGCCTTTGCCGGTGCCAAACCTGCTTTTCCAGCCCAGGCCCTGCTCTTCAAGGCCGGCAGCTTCGGGCTCAGGTCCGACCAGTGCCGCATCCCCTGCTCCGTGTGTTTTGCCGAAGGTGTGTC
>JAQUQD010000135.1 GCA_028716265.1 Bacteroidales bacterium
GACTTAAAGACCGGGAGACTGAAAAATGGGAGGCTGGAGGACAGAATCCGTTGAAGAGTGAAAAGGTGAAGGTTGATGAACCAATATCAGTTACGAGTCACGAGTCACGTGTCGCCTATTTAAAACGATTCCCTTACGCGATCGCGACAAAGCTGGATTTGTGGGTGCTGGAGCTGGAGTATGTGAAGATGACAGACAACCGGCTGGGATTTGGGAAGAAGATCGAGTGGAGGAGAGGAGACTGTGAGAGTAGAAGACGATGAGGCTGTGAGAATGTAAGGTTGTGGAAAGGTGGAAGGGTGGAAGGATGATATGATGGAAATGTGGAAGTTTGAAAATGTGAGAGTATGATATTAATTACCGGGGCCACGGGATTACTGGGCGGGCATACATTGTATGCATTGCTGCAAAAGAATCAAAGAGTAGCGGCGCTGAAAAGGGAACAATCTTCAACAGATGGACTTCGGGAGATCTTTTCGTTTTATACTCAGGATCCGGATGCCCTGATGAATCGGATCGAGTGGCGCACCGGAGACATGCTGGATGCGGATTCGCTTATCCGTGCTATGGATGGGATTTCCAGTGTTATTAATTGTGCAGCCATTGTCTCCTTCGATCCGAAAGACAGGAGGCAGCTGATTCGGAATAACATTGATGGAACGAGAAATATCGTGAACACGATATTAAAGAGTAAAGACAAAAGTGTAAAGAATAAAGAAAGAGATCAAGATGAACAAGAAGAAAGAGAAGAGAATAATGACCGGTCACTGGTCCCTGGTCACTGGTCACTATTACCCTATCTGATACACATATCATCTACCGCCGCCCTTGGCGATGGCCCCGGGAATGACCCAAAGTTCCTGATCGATGAGGATACCCCCAGGGATGTGAAGCGAAAGCATAACGGATATTCGGAATCGAAATACGGATCGGAGCAGGTGGTATGGGAGGCCATTGATGGGAATGAGGGCGTACGGGCATACGGGCATACGGGCGAAAGGGCATATGGACATATGGGCGTACGGGCATACGGGAATTTGGGCATAAGGGAGAGCAAGTGTCAGGGGGAGCAGAGGCTTAAGGCGGTAATTCTTAATCCCGGCATCATCCTTGGTCCGGGTCAGTGGGGAAAGGAGAGTTCGCAGTTATTTGTCAAAGCCTGGGAAGGATTAAAATATTATCCATACGGAGGGACAGGATATGTGGATGTGAGGGACGTGGCGGAGGTGGTTTGTGGAATTGTGGAAAATCTCTTCGGTCAGCGGTATTGCCTGGTGGGAGCCAATCTGCGGTTCAGAGATTTTTTCGACAAGGTAACCGATGAATTCGGTAAACCTAATCCGTCGATCTATGCCGGAAGACTTCTCTCGGGGCTTGCCTGGCGTGCCGATACCCTCCGGGCGCGCTTAACCGGTCGCTATCCGTTGCTCACACGCGACACAGCTGAAAGTGCACAGCGCATTTCATTCTATTCTTCAAGAAAAATACAAGAAGCGCTCGATTTCCGGTTCAGACCGATCGAGGAGACGATTGATTGGGTGTGTTCGGCGTATAAAAGGATTCCACCTCAATCATTCAGGAATTTTATGGTTGAACAACCGGAAGAACTTCTCAGCTGAGCCAATAAAATTCCAGTAACTGCAGGTCTGGGGATCATCATTTGACGACTTGAAGCGTTGACCGGGTATTTGGCGACCTCTTTTCCCATGGTATCAATAATCCTGATTTCAGGATTCCAGCCAGGTTCCTGCAGGAATGATATGACCAATCTATCAGCCTGTCTGCCAATCTCCCATGAAACAGAATCTTCCACATTTCCACCATTCCACATGTCCATATCTTCAACAATAGAATACTTCACCACAAATCTTCCCTCGAGGACGCCGGCCCCGGCGGAGAACGCATAAACGGGATGATCCCGAAATATGTGTTTCACGCCGGTCAGCCGGTCCTCCAGGATGAAAGAGAGAGAAGAGATATCGTTTGTTGCGGAAGGGTTGGGATGTGAAAATGTACTATCGATACATGAGGTCATATTGATTTCATACTCACCCGTTTTTGGGATTTCCATGGATAGTTCCAGTGAATCGGAGTCGGCTGCAGGAAAGGGACGTGATTCAATGACCAGAGATTGTCCCTCTGATTTTAAATGCATCTGTAATCCGTTGCCCTTCAACTTGGGCGAATCGAACCGGTCGATACCTGTTACCGATCGTTCGTCGAATACCAGGGCAACCTGATCTGAATGTCCGGTGGTCAAAGAGGTGACGCTAAACCGAAATATCGGCAAAGGTTGAGTCCCTCCCTGATCGAGTAAGAAATACTCTCGATTTTCATGCAGATTAACCTTTGTACTTTCAACAGAGTTATTAGGGTAGGTGCTGTTTGGGGCACAAGGGCTCAAGGGCACAAGGGCACAAGGGACTCCCATTCTCCGGTTCTCGTGTTCTCCGGTTCCATTATTCTCCTGTTCAGGTACTCTCGCGATTTTAAACGTACTGCTCACCAAAGACTGTGCATAACTTCCCACCCCAATCTCACCATCACCGGCCGCCCTAAGCCAGAATCCCTGCCCGGATGTAATGATACCCACCTGATTATCCGGAACACCCACCCCGGAGGAACCATTATAAGTGGCAAAAGTTGTTCCATCACCTGAACCGCCGGTTGTGATATAAATTGTTTTATGCTCAAGGACCGTTGCTTGGTTTTTCCAACCGGGCGCATCAGCCATATCCGTCACACCCCAGTTGATACTACAGGGGAAGGGATTCCCGAGCAGGTTCCAGCCTGCTCCAGAACCCCTTGTTACCTGTAACCACCCACGATTTCGAAAGTTATTTAGTGTACCACGGAAGGAAACCGTACGACCCTCATCGGAATAAAAAACATCATATCCCTTCCCGGCATTCATATTGGAACCGGCCGCCGATGCCCATTGGCCCAAGGCTTCATCATAATAATAGATCCCATACAAATGATTGGCTTCATTGCCAAATAATTCATCTACCGAACCCGGGTCTGTTACCGGACTGGCCACAAAATGCCATTGGTTGGGCCCGATATACCGCTCCACCGTTGCCTGAACATCCGAACAGGATTGGATCAGCGATCCGGAAGCGGATGCATCGGACCGGATGATCAATCCCGATGTATCGACCTGATTATCCAATTCCCCGTAAACATGTAAAGTGCTGCCGGGAAGGATTTCGAGAAACCCACCGGGAGCTATTGTAATGGATTGACAGGTTACTGATCCGCTGATGGTTAGTGAGGAGGTGAGGTATAGAGAGGTACGGGGAGAAAGGTCGGAGAGGGTTGTGGGTGTGGAAATATTGAAAAGTGAAGATGCGATAGTAAAACTAGTTGTGAATGCT
>JAQUQD010000136.1 GCA_028716265.1 Bacteroidales bacterium
AGGTATTAATTAAACACGATAGTCTTAGCCAGTTTCTCCCCTTTCACCACAGTGATCCGGTCCATATCCCATTTGGTTCCAAACCTTCCGCCTGGGAATCCGTCCCAGAGACACGTATCACCCAGACAGGAGCAGGTAATTCCGGCCTGATAATAGTAATCGCCAGGGGTAAGCCTGAATGTGTAGGTCCGCTCTCTGTCGGACACGTTGGCACTGATCAGAAAATCACCACGGTACAGATCATAAGCAGTCGTCGCCAGGCTCAGGTCGATACGGTGAACACCACTGGTTGGAGCGTTTCGCGCGGGTACGGGAAAATCAAATTCAACCGTCCCTATGTTGGAATCCTCCGTGGTACCGCCCGGATCAACCGGATTGTCCGGATCACAGCCCAACAGAACGAGGACCAGCCCTGCCATCAGACAGTTAATCAGTTTGTTCATTTCCTCCCGGTTTTTGGTTCCGTTCCATGAATATCCTTAAAACCTAAAATTTGTGTCAATTCACTGTTAGCAAGTTCATTAATCGTGGTATTGGAAAGCTGGAGATTTCTGACGGAGATCTCCTGAATGGAGCTGAATACACCGATACCGTTGATCAGGTTCGTATACTGGTTCAGAGAGTTGGAAATAGTAGTCTCCTGAAGGTTAGGAGAAATCAGCAGTGCCAGCTCTTCCCCACCCTTTGACAACCGAAATTGAACATTGATCAGTTCGCGAACTACCCCTTCCTTTACCGGGATCTGCCGTTTCATCTCTTCAAGAAACCGGTTACCGCTGAACTTATCGGTGATTTCGATCTCCTGACCTAAAGCCAGAACCGGAGACAACTGAAAAGAAGCCTGATTCCGTGTAATCTCTCCCGACAGGGAATCCTGATAATTGATAATCAGCTGAACCTGAAATACACCGCCACCTTCACCGGGAGCCCAACGGGAAGTAAAGGAAGAACCGGTCTGGAGATTGATTTTCCGTCCCGGAATATCCACAGGATCATAAACCACGGGACAACCGGGTAGAATCGTTACTCCGGTGATGATCCGCTGGTCATCTGGAAAATGAATATACAGGTGGTATTCTGCTGATCGATCAGGCTTGAAGAATGCCTTATATAACCGCAGATTATCCTTGGGATAGAATCCCGAGTCCTTGGGTGGTGCAGTTGCGGGCTCAAATCTGATTATTTGTACCGGCAAGCCCTTCTGCCATACCTCGATATAGACCGATACCGCCATATTCCACACCATAGAATCGGTAATGGGCTGGGCTCCGGGATTTGCAGGATCAGGAAGATAGCTGCGTCCAAGCCGGACATACTGTTCGTTCATGTCGGGATTCAGCAGACACCACACCACCGGTACAGGATCAGCCGTGGCATTAAGCTCGATGTCGTTGGAGCAGGATGCCAGTAAAAGAGAGAGAAAAACCACCCCAATGGTACAAGCTCGTGTTTGCTTAATGCAGGTCATTATTTGAACCCAATAATTAATCGAATAGTCAAAGGGGGGTAAACAAAGTTAGTTAATATATGTGAAATTCCCAGTGTGGTTGGTATATTGCGCGAAAAGTTACTGGTTCCCGACTGCTGGTTAAGGATTGCTCTTTAGGTTCCGGTTTGTCATCCTGATGAAAATCAGGATCCCCGGGCTGGGGTCGCCGGTTACGGGTTGCTGAATAATTTCTAAGTTATGAATAAGAAGTGTAAAGTATTATTGGCTATCATCCTGGTTATGACGGGTATTCCTGGTTTTGGACAGAGGCAGGTTATTGGAACGATTGATGAACCCTCACAATTGTTGGATGGGAAACATCCGGTAGCGCATTGGATCTGGAATGCAGGCGAAAAAAATCCGCGCAATACCTATTTGTTGTTTCGGAAAACGTTTACCCTGGATCAACATCCGGATAGTGTAATTGCCTATATTTCTGCTTATTCCGTAGCTGATATTTATATTAACGGGCAGCTGGTCGACCGGTGCCCGATGAATTGTGATCCTGAGTATCAGGTGTATGAAAAGTTTTATCTGACCCGATTTTTTCATAAAGGGAAGAACACCATCTCGGCTATCGTGTACAATTTTGGCATCGGAATGCACCACCGGATCAACGCCCGGGGCGGATTCTTCTTCCAGGGGCTGGCTTTTCTGGCGGATAAAACATCCGCAGAAATTAACAGCGACGAAAGCTGGCTGACCTCAAAGAATTATGGCTGGGAATCAAATACAGAACTAAGGACAGGCTCGGGGAAAGATGCCCCAAACCTGATCGGTTTCATAGAGAAGTTCGACGCCCGCCAAATGCCGGAACACTGGCAATCACCTGATTTCAAAGATTCCGGATGGCAGACGGCCCGATCGGTTGGGATTCCGCCAGTTGATCCATGGAATTCTATCGTACTGGTCCACAGACCCATCCTGTTCCGCGAGCCGGTATATCCGATTGACCGGTGGGTGGTAGACGGATGGGTTGTGTTTGATTTTGGACGGGAGGTCACCGGAGTACCTGTATTGAGTCTGAATGCCCTTAAAGAAGGTATCGATATAACCATCGGGACAGCGGAACGGTTGTTACCCAACCGGATGCCTGATTTCCACCGGAGGGTAAACTACGAAGATCATTACATCACCCGCTCAGGTGACCAGGAGTGGAGTCCCTTCACCTGGCGCGGATTCCGGTACCTCACGATACCTGTTGACCCAAATATCATCCTTGAGGAAATATCTGCCGTCGACCGCCATTTTGCCGTTGCCGATGAGGGGCAGTTTGAGTGTTCCGATCGGCTACTGAACGATATCTGGAATGCCGGGCGGTTCACGTTGAAATTGTGCAGTCAGGATACTTACATGGACACCCCGTGGCGGGAGCAGACGCAATATATCGCGGGGGATTCAAGATATCTCCTTCAGTACGCGTTTTTTGCATCAGGATTAAGCTCTGAATTTCTAACCCGATATAATATCCTGTCGGGGGCCTGGTCGCAACGTTGGGCCAGCGATGGCTCAATCCGTTCCCGCTATCCGACCGACTGGCTCATCGGAGAGGGAACATCAGGATATCTTATTGATTACGAGCTAGAATGGGTAATCATGCTGGGCGAATACTATCAATATTTCGGTAATCCCGACCTGATCCGTCAGGTATATCCTAACCTGGTTAAGCTGATGGGAAAATTTGAAACCCTCATCGGGAAGGAGCATGGGGTCTTGTCAGATGTTCCCGGCTGGATCGTGCTGGATCATCCGGACACGTACCCGATGAATCAGACGAAAGAGATCACGGGCCTGAACTGCCTGTACTTTGCCGCGTTAAACACCGCATCAAGACTAGCTGCTGAGATCATGGCTGATCCTGT
>JAQUQD010000137.1 GCA_028716265.1 Bacteroidales bacterium
GTGTTAAAATTCGGACCGTTCAAAACCATCAAGATGCTAGGGGATGAAAACTCAGTGTGGAACAATCAAAAGTCGGAAGTAGAGCGAGGCACCGAGGAAGAAGAAAACGAGCCGTATGAAGGATTCAGTCAGCCTCAATCCGAAGTTTGAGATCAGTAAGAGGTGGCGAAAAGTGAGTGAACGAACCGTTTAAGGATTAAGGCAAGCCTCAATCGAAAGTCCACAGCAGAGCGAGGCGACGAGGAACGAACGACTGAGCCGTACCGAAACGTACGGTGAAGAAGTGAATGACGAGTCAACGAAGCTATGCGAAGGAATTTCGATTGAGGAGATGGTCGGGGCGACTGGATTTGAACCAGCGACCACTTGAACCCCATTCAAGTACGCTAGCCAGGCTGCGCTACGCCCCGACGCCACTCATTGTAAACAAACCGCGTTCCTCTGTCAATGAGTGACTGATGCAGGTACCATCCTACCATCAGCTGAGCCGTTTTTTATGGTATATTGATTTCATGATAGGAATTAAAGGCTTCAGCCTGCTGGAAATCGCGATGGCGCTCGTGATCCTGGGGATCCTGACTGCTTTGCTTTCCCCTGAAATCATCGAACAGGTGGAACGGGCCAGGAGGGCGCAGGCTTTCAGCCAGGGAAACGACCTGAAGCAGAGGTTGCTCGAATATCAGATCGATCCGCTCAGGCTCAGGCCCGCCCAGGACAGGGGCACGTTCCACAAAACCATCAGCCCGGGCGTCACCCGGGAAATCAACATGAATGACCTTGTGGAAGACGGCTATCTGACCAAATACCCGGTCAATCCGTGGCGGAACAAATGGGTGATACGATATGAGACTGATCCTGCTAGAGACATCAAAACCATAGAAATATCGAGCCTGGCAGGCATGCCTGTCGCAGACGATCCCGGAAGCGGAACCGTTGAATCTTCCACCACTTCAAAGGAAATTTATGTTGGGACAGTGGAAATCGGCAACTGACAAAGCTTTTACCCTGCTGGAACTGATGATGGCGATTCTGCTGATCGCCATCATTTCCGCGCTGGTCTATCCCTCTTATCTCAATGCCATCTATGAGGCGAGCCAGCGCAGGGCATACAATGATTTCCGGACCATCGGAAACGCGGCGATCAATTACCATCTCGTCTACCAGAAATGGCCGCAGAAAATCCAGGATCTCTGCCCGAAATACCTGGAAAGCAACCTGGCGGATCCCTGGGGCAACAGTTACACCATCACCATCATGCCGAAGACGGTCGAACGTCCTGCAGGATCAGGCATTTTCATCTCCGTCAACTGCTTCTATGTTTTTACGACCTCACGCAGATTTCTGTTCCATAATGACGAGGGGATTTTCAATTCCACCAGCGAAATCGGCGGGTACTGGCAACTGGTAGAAAGCGAATAATTGCGCTTGATTTTTTTCTTCGTTTTTCGTAGAATTAAATTAGGAAATTAAGGCCTCGCCTTTTATGTGCTTAAGATGACAAGTTTCAAGCCTACGCCCTGTTTCAGGGAATCCGACTTCCGGTTCTCCGGCAGGTCACTTACGGATGGCAACATCACGAAGTCTGCTGGGTTACCGGGGGGGACAACCAACCTGCTGTGAGCAGGTTTGAAATGATTCTTACACGATTAGGTGGGGTCTCTTAATAGTCGTTAAATCCGAACTATTGGATTTCTCATATAGTTCTTTGAGTTCCTTCCAGAAAATTTTTTCGATGCCAAAAAGACGGTGAGGATTGTTACGTCTATTTAGTCCCATTCGCATTTCTAAATGCGAATGGGATTCGCTACGGACGGGGTCAGGTTGTGGCTGTGGCGGAAAATTGGGAACAACCAGACCCCGGACTTGCATACCCCGCTCCGCTTCGCTTCGGGGGTTTTAATCTGTAACAGAAAAACTTCGCTACGCTCGTTTTTCTTAACAGCTTAAAAAAAAGGTGGTGCTCAATTCGAACATCCACCTGTAGTCCGTTGTCTTTTTAAATCATTCCACTCTTTCTGGTGGAAAGTATCAGCGTAGCGTCATCCAGCTTCTGCCTGGGGTCCACGAACCAGTAAAAATAATCCTTGAAATCCGCTATCAGTGCGCTCAGTTCCATGCCTTTTCTGTAATGGTCCTTCAGGAACCTCTTCAGCCTGTCCTCCCCGAAAGGGGTCCCTTCGGAGTCGATGGCATCGGTGATGCCGTCGGTATACATGGCCAGCAGATCGCCGTGCCTGAACTTTGCCTCCTGGCGCGCATATTGCGCCCCGTCGAACATGCCCAGCATCAGCCCTCCGCTGTTCAGTTCCTGGAATTCTTTGTCCCCGTTGAAGATCAGGGGATAATTGTGGCCCGCGTTGCAGAAAGAGAGAGTGTCGCTGCGCTCGTCGAGAATGCCCATGAAGAGCGTCACGAACATCGAGTCCATCAGGCATTTCCGCAGATAATCGTTCAGCTCGCTGATCAGGACCTCAGTGCGGTCAAGGGTTTTGAGCTGTGCCGCATAATGGATGATGCCTCTGATCATTACCATCAGCATCGAGGCCGGCACGCCCTTGCCTGACACGTCGCCGATCAGGAAGGCTTTGCGGAACTCATCCAATTCCAGCATGTCATAGTAATCCCCTCCGACGACATGGGCCGGTTCATAGAAACAGGCTGAATCAAGGTTTTTAAGGCCCGTGCACTGGGATGGGAGAAGATTGATCTGGATTTTCCTGGCGACTTCAAGCTCATGCTCGATATAGCCGCTGGTGATGGAATTGATGATGCCTGCTCTGGGAAAATTGGACAGGGGATCTTGTAAATCCCTGAAACTGCTTTTCCCGTCGAGAGCGATCTTGCCGTAGTCCTTTGAGTTTGATACTCCATACTTGTAACCCCTCATACTCTATTACCTCCTTATGCGCTTGTTCACTACATTTAACCACCTCCTTGATATCAGAATGCGTAATGCCACGATCTACCTGTCTTATCTGCAGGTTAAAGCGGAGTCCAGGGCCGATTTCCCACCAAAAAAGTAATGCCCCCCTCGTGGAATCGAAGGCCCTATAATTTAAATAATACCCATGATCCGGGAAACTTCAAGCACAGACCGCCTGACTATTTATTTCCCCGGAATTAACCATTTCAGGTGATTCCCTCAGAAAAGCCCTGAAGCAATTTGTATAAAAAGACAGGGGAAAACATGATCATCAGCACAAAAGCCGATATGGAAAACGTTCAGGCCATGGGCAGTGCATATCCCTGGA
>JAQUQD010000138.1 GCA_028716265.1 Bacteroidales bacterium
GATTATGATGGGTTCGGAATTGATACACCAGCCGACCTGGAAGCCTTCAATCATCTAACAACTCTTTAATCAACCTTCCGGTTGAACAGCTCCCATTCTGTAGTAAAATCGAGGAAAGGATACTCCTTTTGCAGGATGGCCACTTTTTCCCTTTGGGATTGCTGGAAACGCCTATGGGATTCGATGTTGCGTCCATTCTGACGATGACCGGCCGATTTAATTACCGGTTCGATTTCTTTCATCAGGGTAAGGGATTCTGGTGTGATGCAGGATTCCATCAACCGTTGCCAGACATAAGCAATTCCTGCATCTCCGGGATGAATCAGGTCGGTATCATAGAAGCGATAATCACGCAAATCATCCATAAAGATCTCATACGCAGGAAAATAGAAAGAATCCGGATATCGATCCAGTAATCCGGTGATAGTCCTGATCAGGTTGGATTTGGTAATCTGGTTCCCAAGGGGCCCCTCCTTCAGGTAGCGAACCGGGCTTACGGTCCAGATAAAGTGAATAGCCGGGTTTAATTTTAACAGAGCATCAAGAACCGGGACCAGGCTGTCCAAAATCTGTTCAGGTTCATACATTCGGGTTTCAAAGCAGGAATCTGGAAATTTATGGCAATTGGCAACCAGGTGACCGTTCTCTTTCAGGAGATATGCACGAGCCGTACCAAAGGTTAAAACCAGGTGTCCGGCAGAGCGAATAAACACAGATGCTTCGGCCAGGCTATTATTGATCAGCGATATGCATCTATCTTTGTCAGGATCTGAAAACTTGCCATGATGATCGAAAGAGTTCCATACTCCATCGTGAAACACTATCTCACGATCCGAATAGTCCTGTTGACTGAGGAGCCTGGCGATCTGATTAGCGATAACCACCGGATGATAAACGATCCCAAATGGATTCAGACAGGTATTAAACTTAAAAGATGCAAGGTTATTCCCGATATGTCCAGTGAAACATGAACCGATCAGCATGATCCCCTGCCGGTGAGACAAAGGGTGATCCGATTTACCGGGTGTGACTATGGTTCGGAAACCATCGGAATTAATAAAGGACGATTTTACTGACATAGCTGCTTTTTAATCCCTGAACAGAAACGATCATCAATCCTGTGTATGGAAGCTGAATTTCAATGGTCTGTTGGCCGTCTGACGGGAAATTCCGGGCAGAGGTATACAGGCTTCTGCCGGTAAGATCTGATATCCTGATCAGGATTTTTTGATCCTGCGAAGACTCCGATGTTAGACGCATGATTCCATTCGGTAAGATCTGACAAGAATAACCACCGGATTTATCGGAAAACGGAGATTCTTCAGATGACATGCCCGGAGTATATTCAAATGCTCCGATGTCATAAGCTATCCCAGCCGGACGGGACCGGTCGTCGAGATCAGTAATCACTCCGAGAATCTGCAGGCTCTTCCCGGCATCAACCATCGGTGAATTCGGGCGAAGCCGGTAATTATCCGATTCGTAGTCTGAAAATCCGGCGGTATCGAATAGCCGTGAAAAATAATTATTCTCTGCCCGGTAGCGATGCTCACGCGATGTATCAAAAACATAAGAATCCAGGCCTGTCCTGTCGGTATTGTCATTTTCATAATAATGGTAGGCACCAGGATCAATGATCGCATTATTATAAATACGGATTTCAAAATCCACAGTATTATCAATCCGTACACCATCGGATTTAGGCTGTATTATCGTATTCTGATATACTCCGTACCACGTTTTATCCAGGTTCGTTTTATCCGAGATAAAAATACCATGTTGCGGTTTCTCCGGATTATCCGGCAGAAATTTTTTACCTGGTCGTACGATAAGATTATTAAACACCTCGGTACCCCCGTTCCCAAAAACCAGGATACCGGTTGAGTAGCAATCGATGATCTGATTATTATAACATTCCGCCAGAGTACCTCCACCGATAATTATGCCACTCATTTGATTGTCCGTCATCAGATAACTGCAATCCTTCAGATAATTATGGTGGATCAGGCAGTCCTGAACGGCTGATGAAACCTGAATACCATCGAGCCCGGTACGTTCGATTCGATTATAGCCAATATCGGTACCGATCAGGACGGGAGGGTAAACAGTAATACCGCAAGGGGAAAGCACCTGTCCGGAATATTTAGAACTCCCAATATACATTCCCTCGCCTCCGACGTCATGAATATAGCAATTCCGGATCACTGTATTAAACTGGGTAAAGGCATCCCGGTATGTTCCCGGATCATCGCAGACCGGTTCGGTCTTGATCATGATCCCTGCGAAACCCGTTTGGGTCACCTCGCAACCCTGGATCACCATATTAGTGGATTTATTTCCTGCGCTTATCCCACACCCTGATGAAGATTGAACACGGGCAACCATTATTCCATACTCGTACCCGGTACCGGGCAATCCTGCCAGAACGAAATAGGAACAGCCCCTGAAATTAATCCCGAAAGACAGATCGGTTTCAATGATCACCTTGCCATTCCGGTTGGCAAAAACTACAGGATTACCTTCTGCTCCGTGGAAATCAGCAATCAGGAGGTTCGATCGTAAACCAGCTTCAATCCAAACCGTATCGCCAGCTCCAACGTTTCGATACGTCGGTGAAGTTCCATCGGCATAATTACTGGACCGGCTGATCAGGTAATTCTGGCCGTTCAGGTTAACGGGAAAAACCAGAAATAGGGCCAGATATAAAAAGAGAAAGCGGATCATTTCAAGTTAATCTTTCCTGTTCAAGAAATTCAAAGTTCCGCAGAATTCCGGATAATCCTACCCGCTTAACTGGCGTTCCGTCAAATAGTTCAGAAAACGACTCGGCATCAAGTGCAGACACTTTCCGCAAGGTGAGATTCAGAATTTCCGGTTTTGGAATAAAATCACCGATATGAGTTTTTGAAGCATACTGGTTCCAAGGGCAAACCTCCTGGCATATATCGCAGCCATACACCGTTGGGAACCATTTTCCTTTTCCAGCCGGTGGTATTCCGGATGTCTGTTCTATGGTGAGATAGGAGATACACAACCTGGGATCGAGCCTCCCGGGGGCACTGAGAGCCCCTGTGGGACGAGCATCCAAACGCCGGGTACAGTTCCCACAGCGATCTGATTGGATAGAAACC
>JAQUQD010000139.1 GCA_028716265.1 Bacteroidales bacterium
GACTGGGAGGGATTCCTTCTTCCAGCCCCCTTTCTTCACTTCTCGATTAACTGTAATGTGAAATATATTGGCTTTCTGTATATATTGTTGTACCTTTAAAGGCAGTTTATCATTTACTTACCAGAACCTAAGACTCGTGAAATCAAAGCTTACCCTATTGTTTGCCTTTACCATCACCTGCATGATGGTCATGGGGCAGCGTTCCGCCATTGAACTCACTTTCACGGCTGTGAATAATACCACGCATGTACAACTGGACAGCATCAAGGTAATGAACCGCACACAGGGCGGTAAGACCATTCTTATCTGGCCAGACACGGTTCTTGAAGTTCTATGGGTAGAAGTACCAGAATCCTTTTCCATAGCCGATGGATTCAACCTGTACCAGAATTACCCCAATCCTTTCGGCGACCAGACTACTATTGACCTTTCAATACCAGATCAAGGACGGGTGAACCTGATGGTCACCGATATACTGGGCAGGACCCTATTCAACAGGAATATGATCCTTACTTCGGGACTTCACACTTTAGAGTTCACTTCAGGTGAAGAATCACTTTATTTCTTCTTAGCTACCTGGAAAGGATTCAGAAAGAGCATAAAGATCCTGCATTACGGACCAGGTGATGACCAGCGATGTACTCTTACTTATCTTGGCAGCAACAGTCTGGAACCTGAAAGGAAGTCCCAGGCATCAGGAAAGGACTTTATCATCAGTCCGGGTGATACTCTGCTTTATATCGGGTACGGAGTCACCCTTCAATCAGGAATATTGGACACCCCTGAAGAAAGCGAAACCTACACCTTCCAGTTCACTACCAGTATCCCTTGCCCAGGGACACCTACGGTTAACTACGAAGGACAAATATACAACACCATCCAGATCTTCAACCAGTGCTGGATGAAAGAGAATCTGAATGTGGGTACAATGATTCAGGGAGACTTGAATATGACTGATAACGGAGTTATAGAGAAGTACTGTTATGGAAACGTAGCTGATAGTTGCAATAAATATGGTGGTCTTTACCAATGGTGGGAGATAATGCAGTATACCATTCAGCAAGGAGTACAAGGTATCTGCCCGCCGGGCTGGCACTTGCCTGCCGATGAGGAGTGGAAAGTGCTGGAAGGGGCAGTGGACGGTCAGTATAGGATTGGTCATGACACTTGGGATGATGACGGTTGGCGAGGCCTTGATGCTGGAACGAACCTGAAGACCACCAGTGGATGGAATGAGAATGGCAACGGCACCGACCTGTTTGGTTTCTCTGGTCTGCCCGGCGGCTACCGCTCCAACTTTGATATCTTCTACGCTGTTGGCTACGGAGGTCTCTGGTGGACCTCGACGGAGTGGGGCTATCTCGGCGCATGGGACCGTGGCTCCAATTACTTGGGTCTGGGAGTCCACCGGGTCTACACCAGTGGGGGAAGCGGTTGCAGCGTTCGCTGTCTTCGGGATTATTAGGCTATCTTACAACTGGAAGTGGAGGTGGGGCGGAAGGATTGATCTGATTATTAACCTGCACAGGTGCTGAGTGTGACACTGGCGGGTCGATAATCGACAGGTCAAGATAGCCAGTTTGACGAGGGGCTGGAGAGAATTACCTCTCCACGCCCCTTTATCTACAATCTGTCCCCTTATTCATTTGATTTTCACGAATATTGTCGTAACTTGTAGCCCAAATCAATTATCTCCAGTCTTAATTTCAGTCCAATGAAACCAAAGCTTACCCTATTATTTACTCTTATCACCGCATGTATGATGACCGTGGGACAGCGTTCAGTCATTGAATTGACCTTTACCGCAGTGAACAATACTACGCATGTACAACTGGACAGCATCAAGGTGATGAACCGCACACAAGGCGGAGATACAGTATTGACCTGGCCTGATACAGTCCTCGTTACGAATTTATGGTTCGGTATCTCCGAGCCTGAGTCGATCTCCGGATTCCGGCTGTACCAGAACTATCCCAATCCTGTCGGGGAACAAACAACCATAAACCTGGCTATACCCGAACAGGACCAGGTGAATCTGATGGTTACCGATTTACTGGGAAGTACAGTTTATAGAAGGGATCTCACCCTTTCAAGAGGAACTCATACGCTGCTGTTCACACCCGGTAAGGAGTCAACCTATTTCCTGTCAGCTAACTGGCGAGGTGAAAGGCAGACCATCAAGATACTGCATTATGGTACCGGTCATCAGAAGTGCCTGGTCAAATACACTGGGCTCATATCCTCTGTCCCTGAAAAGAAGTTATCTGCCCAGGCTGAAGATTTCATTTTCAATCCCGGTGATGAGCTGCTGTACATTGGCTATGCAGCCGGACTGGAATCCGGCATGCTGGATGCACCGGAACAGGACAGCACCTACACCTTCCAATTCGCCACCAACATCCCCTGCCCGGAAACGCCAACGGTGAAATACAAGGGTCAAGTGTACAACACGATACAGATCTTCAGCCAATGCTGGCTCAAGGAGAATTTGAATGTAGGCGAGATGATCGAAGGAACAATAGGACAATCTGACAATGGAACAATCGAAAAGTACTGCTATAACAACGAATCCGACAGTTGCGCCAAATACGGCGGCCTGTACCAGTGGAACGAGATGATGCAATACACCACCCAGCAGGGTGCACAGGGCATCTGCCCTCCGGGCTGGCACCTGCCTACGGACGAGGAGTGGAAGGTGCTGGAAGGAGCGGTGGATAGCCAATACGGCATTGGAGACAATACCTGGGATGATTGGGGATTGCGTGGATCTGATGCCGGGACGAACCTGAAGACCACCAGTGGCTGGTATGAAAATGGCAACGGCACCGACCTGTTCGGCTTCTCAGGTCTGCCGGGTGGCAGCCGCATCCTCGATGGTTACTTCTACGATGTCGGCAGCTACTGCTACTGGTGGACGTCGACGGAGGACGTCAGCAGCGCGTGGGACCGTGACCTCGGTTACGACTACCCGAGAGTCTACCGGGACGGCTACGACGAGGGCTATGGTTTTAGCGTTCGCTGTTTGAGGGATAAAATTTATATACCTTTAATTGAGTTGACATTTACGGCGGTAAACAACGCTACCCATGTCCAGCTGGATAGCATAAAGGTCATGAACCGTACTCAGGG
>JAQUQD010000140.1 GCA_028716265.1 Bacteroidales bacterium
TTAAGGGAGTAAGGAAAATCACACCCGCCTAAAGTATTCGGATTTGAGGTCGTCATCCGTCATCGATCGTCAGTCATCCGTCATCCGTCATCGGTCGTCGGTCATCCGTCATCGGACGTCCGTCATCCTCAAGAACGCTCCCATCCACCCCGCAACCAGTTCTCTGTGAGCCGGCTTCTTCAAACTCTCAATCTCCTCATCCGCCTGTCCCGGTTTCATCAATTCTGCATTGATCCGGATCAGCTGATGCTCAAAATCGACGGAAAACTCCGGATGTCCCTGGATGCCAAGCACATTGCTGCCAATTAGAATCATCGCATTGGGGCACATCAGTGATGTCGCAATCACCCGGGCGGCAGGAGGTAATTCCATAACCTGATCCTGACACATCATGAGCAGGTTGACCTTGCTTTGAGGGGGTTCCATCCAGGGCTCTGTCATCTGAATATCAAACGGATGGACGCCTGCACACCAACCGGTGGGAGCTTTCCTGACCACCCCACCCAGCGCCGCCCCAACCATCTGATGCCCAAAACATACCCCAATGCACGGCCTACCAGATTCCTTTATCATCTGAATGAACTTCTTCAACTTTATAATCCAATCTACCACGTCATATACCGACTTCCGCGATCCACTGATGAGCCAACCGTCGCATTCAACGGGCGATCCGGGGAATACCCCGTCGCATACATAATAATCCCTCATCTCGAAATCCGGCAGAATCCGCCGGAACATCTCCGGGTAACTGCCATCGGGATGGTTCAGATCCTTGCGGGCGTGATCACAGATAAGAAGACCCAAATTCATGATTGGTGATTTACGATTGACGATTGAGGATCGGGGATCGGGTATCAGGTATCAGGTTTCGGGTATCAGGTATCAGGTTTCGGGCGCCAGAACTGTCATTCCGGCGAATGCCGGAATCCCATGCTTCGGAGCATGCGTCAGGAGATTCCGGTATGCACCGTGATAACAACTAGGCCCCGATACCTGATACCTGATACCCGAAACCTGATACCCGATACCTAATCCCACAATTGCTACAAATTACCCCCCAAATATATCCAATCACAGAGCACTCACCAACCCATCCTCCCCAAATCGTCCATCGTGAATTGTAAATTGCACATCGAATCCCGCCTTTCATTACCTTCACCGATCAAATTTATGTTCGATGAACAAAATCAAAACCCTTATGTTGATTGGCCTGTCGGCTTTGCTAGCCAGCTGCGAATTTATATCGTTCGAAGAATATGAGATCCCTCCGTATGATGGTGATTTTACCTGGACCGAGGTGACACACAACGCTCAATGGAAGAACCGAATCGACCATGCCGCCGTAGCTTATCAGAATAAACTATGGGTTTTCGGGGGATATAACCCGGGCGAAATGAAGGGGGATACATATTATGAAGATGTTTGGAACTCACTGGATGGAAAGGATTGGCAACTGGTTCAGGCGAATGCACCCTGGAAAGGTCGACGCGGACATACCGTAACGGTTTTTGATGACGGTACCGGGGAAGCGATGTTTCTGATCGGAGGGTATTCCGTGGATGAAGCCACAGGATACCGTCAATACAATAACGATGTTTGGAAATCGACCGATGGAGTAAGCTGGAATCTCATCAAGGAGAGGACTTATCCGACACTCGATTCCCTTTACGACTGGTTTCCACGGATGAACCATGCGGTTGTAGTGGCTAACCACGGCGGAAAAAATTATGTGTACATCATCGGAGGCAGCACGATGCTGGAGGATCACAGTGCCCGCTACTCGATGAAATATTTCAATGATGTATGGCGCTCTGCCGACGGAATCCACTGGGAGGACATGCACAGCGAGGATTACGGAATACGCGCAGGCCATGCCGCTACCGTTGACCCTACAACCGGGCGTATCTATGTTCAGGGAGGAAATCACGGTGTTATTTTTGAAGGAACCGATAATCAGAGTCATCCCATCCCTGATTGGCAGTGGCTCTGGAGCACAGCAGACGGCACGCATTGGACAGTTGAAAAAGACACGACAGGCTTTGACCAGGGATACCTGTACAGGACCGAACATCAGATGGCGTTTTATAACCACACTTTATACACGTTTCCCGGCGCCACCAACTCCAATGCGCACTTCCACTTTGCCCTGACCGAGTACGTTACGATGTGGAAACAACAGGCAGGAAATATCTGGTCAATCGATTCCAAGGGGTCCGATACCGATGCCCGCTATTCGTACGGATTTATCGAGTTCGATCATAAGATCTGGATTCTGGGCGGCGACACTAACGCCAACGGCCCGGCTAATGATGTTTGGTTTGCTGAAATCAAGTAATCCGTTAAAAACCATGAAAAAATCACTCCTTTTTCTGATAGTCTTTCTCCCTTTGATCACCGTTGAAGGCCAAAAACTGAACTCCCGCTTTACGATACCGATCAAATCATGGAATTTACAGCTGGTCAGCTTTGACCATCTGTATCCCAACTACCTGGCCGATCCCCTCGGTGGCCGTTTCGAAGTGAATATCCAGAATATCAAGTACGGCGATATGGATTTCCAGGACAAGGTCAATGATGGTGACGGATACCTCGGCAAACAAGTCATCTTCCCGGGTGTCAGGGTGTCACTGATGAAGTTCAGCCCAAAGAGCAATCCGAAACTGGGTATTTCGGTCGACCTTGGGGCCATGGTGCCGGTTTTTATGCGTGCCGGTAACAATGACGTGATCGGGTTGGATGGGATCTACTATTTTGCCATTGCCGCAAGGCCAGCCGAATGGCTCAGTCTGAAGTTATCCAAACACCATATCTGCACGCATGTCGGGGATGAATACCCGTATGGCGGAGTCAATTCACCCATCGACTTCGATCCTAATATGACCGCACTTCCGGTTCGCGACGATTTTATCGTGATGGCTGCCCTACGTCCCTTATGGTTCCTGCATAAACCCCAATGGGATATCCTCCAGGTGTATGGCGATTTCGGATTCTTCCTCCCCGGTGTCGATTTTATCGGTGAACGTTCGAACAAACCGCATTACGAGGCTTACCTCAATTTCCAGGGTGGTGCGGAACTCGAATATTATTTC
>JAQUQD010000141.1 GCA_028716265.1 Bacteroidales bacterium
AATTCGAGCATGAAGAAATATTACTGGGAAATCTATAATCTGATGGGAGATCCTTCCCTGAGCGTTTATTTTTCCATCCCGCCTGCCCTTACTGCCTCCTATCCCGGTAATATTGCCCAAACGGAAACGTCCTTGACCGTGACCGCAGAACCATGGTCTTATGTCGCCCTTTCGGTGAACGACTCCATCCTTCTTGATGCAAGGCTTGTTGATTCAACCGGGACTACAACCCTGATGTTTGATCCAATCCCTGCTTCCAACCAGGTTCGGATCGTTATCACAAAACAAAACCGTAAACCCATCATCGACAGTATTCCGATCGGTGCTTTTTCCGTTGAGTTGACCGTCACCCCTCCCGATGTTTGCATCGGCGATACTTCTCAATTCAATGTAGAAGTTTCGGGAGGATCAGGAGTCTATACCTATCAATGGACCCCTACCACCTATCTCAGCGACACCACCAGTGCTACTCCTTTTGCAGTTGTGCTTGAAAATACCACCTATACGGTCACCGTCAACGATGGCGTTAACACCGTTACCTCATCACCCGTGGATATTACGGTTATGAAAAGACCCGAAACCCCGGTCATTACTCTTGAAGAAGATTCCCTCGTATCAAATGCCATTGAGGGAAATCAATGGTATGCAAACGGCGTGCCCATCGCCGGAGAAACCGGACAATCTATCACACCGGCCTTCAGCGCAAACTATTATGTGATTGTTACGGACATCTCCTTTGATTGCCCTTCGTCTCTGCCTTCAAATGTCATTCCTTATTACATGACCACTTTGTCTGATCCGTATCTGCAAAATATGGTTCAGATCTATCCTGTTCCCAGCAAAGATTTTCTGAATATCCGCTTCCGGTTGCCGGAGACCGGATCAATCCTTATAAAACTGCTCGACGCCTTTGGAAGAGAGGTAAGGATTCTTCATGATAATTCTGACCTTCCGGCCGGGATTCATTCAATGGTTGTTCCCTGTTCTGATCTTGCAACCGGGATTTACTATTGCCAGATTCAAACAAAATCCTATAATATCATCAAAAAAGTTTTCGTAAACAAATAATTTCAAGACCCTGCAAACCATGAAAAAGATCCTCTTTTTATTGATATTTATTGCGTTTTCATTTTCCGGTTACAGCAGTCAATGGATAACGATCAGCTCCCAGACCTCTTCTCCCTCCAAAGCACAACTCGTCTCTTCAACGATCGATCACTCTGTGATCCATGTTACCCTTGACGGCTTTTCCCTGACTGACGTCCTGACCCCGAAAGGGTTGGCCAACGTGGTCACGATCGGAAAAGCTACTCCGATCCTGGAGCTGGGAGCCCCCGATCTTCCTAAAATTGCAACTTCGCTGATTATTCCTGATCTGGCGAAGATGAGTACCCGGATCATTGCCTCCAGTTATAAGGATTTCGAAAACATTGAAGTTGCTCCTTCCAAGGGTGTTATTATGCGTGACCAGGATCCTGCAACCGTACCATTCCAGTACGGCAAATTCTATGAGGCAAATGAATTTTATCCCGGATCGCTGACAGATACAAGGGAACCTTTTATTCTCCGTGATTTCAGGGGTCAGACGGTCATTGTTTACCCTTTTCAGTACAATCCTGTTACAAAAACACTCAGGGTTTATTATGATCTGACCATTGAATTGTACAAATCAGGTGAAACAGGATTAAATCCATTACTAAGGAAATCAAATGATAGAAAGGTTCAGCCTGAATTCCGTTCGCTTTATGTTAATCAGTTCCTCAATTCCGAATTCACCGATTATATCCCTACCGAAGAATATGGCAGGATACTGGTACTCTGCCATGGACCATTCATGGACTCCATACAACCCTATGTTAAATGGAAACGGTCGATCGGTTATCCCACCGATTTGGTGGATATTGCAACCGTCGGAACCTCAGCCTCAGTGATAAAAACTTACATCGCAGATTACTATAACGAAAACGATGATCTTGCTTTTGTTTTACTTGTTGGAGATGCTGCCCAGATCCCGACATACCAGGGTAGCGGTGTCGGAGGCCCGTCGGACAATGCTTATGGATACATTGTAGGTAATGATCATTATGCAGATGTCTTTATTGGAAGGTTTTCAGCAGAGAATTCCAGCCAGGTGAAGACACAAGTAAAGAGAACGGTAGCGTATGAATCCAACCCTGCCTGGAGGACAGACGATTGGTACACTACCGTAATCGGTGTTGCTTCTGATCTGGGTCCCGGTGATGATAACGAGGATGATTATGAACATATCCGCAACCAGCAATTAAAGTTGCTTGATTATACTTATACCATGAATCCTGAATTCTTTGATGGTTCCCAGGGAGGGAATGATGCACCCGGGAATCCTTCCGCATCGCAGGTTGGTACATCGGTTAACGAAGGTTCTTCTTTGATGCTCTATTGTGGCCATGGCGGTCCAACTAGCTGGACTTCCTCAGGATTCAGTAATTCGAGTGTCAATGCACTAACCAACCAGGGTAAGCTGCCTTTCATCTGGTCCGTCGCCTGTGAAAACGGAAAGTTTATGAATACCACCTGCTTTGCCGAAGCCTGGCTTCGCGCATCAAAGAACAATGAACCCACCGGGGCTATTGCATTTCTTGGCTCCACGATCAATCAGAGTTGGGACTCCCCTATGGCGGGACAGGACGAGATGACCGATATCCTCGTTGAAACCTATCCCTCCAACATTAAAAGGACCTTTGCCGGGATATCGATCAACGGATGCATGAAAATGATTGAACAGTATGGAACGGACGGTAAGAACATGGCCGATACCTGGACGGTATTCGGCGATCCAAGTGTTATGGTCCGGACCGCGAATCCCGACTCTATGCTGGTTGCTCATGATACTCTGTTCATGGTCGGAGATACCTCACTGAGTGTTTTATGCAATATACCCGGTGCGCGGGTGACCTTAACACTGAACGATAGCATCCTGGCAACAGAACTGATCCCCGATAGTGTCTGTACCCTGATCTTCCCTGCACTG
>JAQUQD010000142.1 GCA_028716265.1 Bacteroidales bacterium
ATACTGAGGGAGAAAAAGAACGTGGATTACCTGTCACGGATCAGAGCGGCCATCTGCTGTTCCGGTCGGTTTTTTTTAGTGCCCTGCAGCGGTTGAAGTACGTTTCGCCCCAGATCCATGGCTGGTAGGTGCAGCACATCTCGGGTTTCACCTGGTGGATCCCGCAGAGATACCGCTCTTTTGAAACGCGGCGCAGAAACGGGCAGACCGTGACGTATTCGCCGGTGTCGGGATCGCGCATCTCAACAGAGACAATGTTCCCGAGGTCTTCGGCCGGGAGACCGGCACAACTGACCGGTGTGTCATCCTCCCTGAACGCGACAAACCAGCGCAGGATATCGGTCCGCCCCTGCTCTATCCAGGTATACACATTCGCTGCTGTTGGCGTAATACCGGGGCCGAAGATCCGGCAGCAGAGCCCGCACTATTCACAGGGTTCTTCTTCTGGTATCTGCTCATCCATGGATTCCCATCCTTTATTATCCGGTATCTGGATAATGTTTTGCCGACAGGTTCTGGCAAAAACCTGCCCCCGCAGGCTGGTAATAAAAATTTCGAGTTACCGGTAATTACCCGTTGCAACTATTCCGGGCATTCTGATTTTATGATCACATGCCGTAGCTGAGTGCAGTCCCGACAGGGCAGGTCCCGGTACACCGCCCGCAGAGATAGCACTCCCGTTTTGAATCATCCTCACCTGCAGTCTGTACCGGGCAGGCCTTCTCGCATTTCCTGCAGCCGATACAGGTCTCCGTGCGCCGCAGACGGAGCCGGCTGAACTCTGAAAATATGGAGAACAGGACGCCAAAGGGGCAGATGATCCGGCAGATCGGCCGGTAAATAAATACGGAAAGGAGCAGGATGCCGGCTGCTATAACAAATCCTGTCGAGAGTGTGAGTGAGAAGAAGTCATACAGCCCGGTGAATGCCATCAGGTCGATGAGATAGAATGCTGCGATAACTGTTATCGCAAAGGCTGCAAGCCGGATACATTCAAGAATTTTTGTCTGCCGGAAATCGATCTTTTTTACCGGCACTGCATACGCCAGTTCCTGCAGGGACCCTACCGGGCAAATGTTGCCACAGAATACCCTGCCCCATACCAACGTAAGCACGATAACTGCCACAATCACGATTACTCCCATGGTCAGGGCGTTTGCACCACTCACCGCATTGACAATCCCCCCCAGTTCCATCGGCATGATCGGTGAAAGGAAGACAAAACCCGCGAGTGCGCTCAGGACTGCAGTGAAAAGCACGATCTGCCGTGTCATCACTCCAGTATACCAGAGATATGCGGCGAGAAGGGTCCCGGCCCCGATGTAGATTAGGGCATAGACGGTTCCGGCAACGGCATCACCCGCGATGATGGATGTCGTGATAAGCGAGAGCCCGAGAGCAAAGAGGGACGAAAGCGCGAGGGCGGGTAAGGTATTCCGGACCCGGATTCCCAGAACTCCCGTCCTGATAAGTGCAAAGAGAATACTGTTAAAGAGAAGAAAGAGCACAATTCCGGCCAGGGGGACGGACAGGTGAACCGTGTCTAAAAAACCGCCAGATGAGGTATTCTGTATTACTGAAGTTGTGGTATCCGGTGACAGTGTCCCTGAAACCCCCGGAGTGACGGGAGCGGATGTTGTAGTGACCTGCCCTATGACAGGATCCGTTGCCGTAGCTTGTGACGCGGTTCGTGACGTATAATCACATAATGCGTTCCCGTCAGTATCGGTAAAAAGGAAACACCTGCCCGGAGAGGAGCACCCCCCGATACCTTTGGGACAGACCGCAGCACAGGCCGGGTAAGCAAGTCCTGCCATGAGGAGGATTGCTGCAATTTTGCGCCTGATGGATGTGATGACCTGCATACTACTGACCGTTTTGTTCTGGTTATTCCAGATGCAAGCAATCACAAACGCGGGAAGACTTTATAGAATAGATGTATGGCCCGGTACCAATTTAGACGCCGGATCGTGATAATCTTCACCGGCAGTATGGTATTATTTAATATAGTACTACTTTTTCGGGTTACTGTTTTCACGGAAAATCTCCGGGGCTGGAGGATGAATGTTTTTGTAAAAAAAGGAAAAGATGTTTAAAAAAAATCAGGAAAAGTTAAAACTTCCTGACGGTTGATTACTGAATCATGGTGGCACGTGCATGAAATATTTTGACATCGACAGGATTTACCGGGAAATACCGCTTGATAAAATCCCCTGGAACAGTGAAATCCCCCCGGAAGCGCTTGTTGAGTTGGTACAGGAAGGAAAAGTGCGGCCATGCAGGACGATCGATCTCGGGTGTGGGGCAGGCAACTATGCACTCTACCTTGCAGGTCGGGGATTTGATGTAACCGGTGTCGACAGTTCTCCCACAGCAATAAAAATTGCAGAAGAAAATGCAAAAATCCGGGGAGTCCGGTGCAGGTTTATCGTCGCGGACCTTCTTTGTGACCTGCATCAAGTAACCGGCACGTTTGACTTTGCCTATGACTGGGAATTCCTCCATCATATATTCCCGGAAGACCGTAAGACGTATATCAAAAACGTGTATACTCTCCTCAACCCCGGGGCAACGTACTTTTCTGTTTGTTTCAGTGAGAAAGATCCGCAGTTTGGCGGACAGGGAAAATACCGCCAGACCCGGATAGGGACAACGCTGTATTTCTCATCAGAATCCGAAGTGCGGGAACTCCTTTCCCTTGCCTTCACTATCCGGGAGTTAAAAACCGTTGAAATCAGCGGTAAGTATGGTCCACATTGTGCAGTTTCAGTCCTGGCTGTACGAAACTAAAAAATCCGTGAATGCAATGATTTTTGGATCGGTATTATCACCAGACGAAGGAAAAGAAATTTGATTTTTTACCATCAGCGGGTACCCACCTGGTTTTATTGTTTCCCGTGGTGGGGAAATGCCACCTGTGGTCTCCGGATAACAAATGAGGCATCCAGGTTTTTTACCATCTTTTCGGCCATTTTTGCGGGAATCCCCAGAGCCATCAT
>JAQUQD010000143.1 GCA_028716265.1 Bacteroidales bacterium
TGAGGTATGGTCAGTTCCAGTTTAACGACGCATCCTGGGGGTTACAGGGTGAGTATGCATGCGCCAGCTGTCATTACGAGAGAGGCCAGACGACAGGTTTGATCTGGGATCTCGGAGACGAAGGCTGGGGAAGCTGGAAGAACACGAAATATATTAGGGGTGGAAGGTATTTACCACCGTTCAGACATGAGGGATTTACTGGTCATCCGGATGAAATCGTAGGAGCTACGAGTTCATTGGACAGGGTGTGCGGAAGAGACCCTGGATTTGTGTTCAGGAGCGAGAACTTTTCGCCATTGAGGTTAGAGGCGTTGATTTGCTACATCAGGGCATTGGAATTCACGGGAAGTCCGTTCAGGAATGCGGATGGTTCATTGACAGATGCGCAGAAGAGGGGCGAGAAGATATTCAATGATCCGAAGGTTGGATGTGTAGAGTGTCATCCCGGGGATTCGAGTGATCCGAAGGCCCTCTATAGCGATGCCCAGACGCATGATGTGGGAACGGGCCGAGTAGGGGTGAAGGGTTTCAGGTCTACGCCTGGTAAGGTATACAACCTGAAGGCATTGGAGGCAGGCGAGGATCCTTATGGCGAGGAGAGCGACACGCCGATCATTGGATTGGATCTGGTGAAGGAGTTTGATACGCCGACCTTAAGGGACATCTATGCATCAGGTACGTATTTCCATGATGGGAGCGCGAGGACATTGCATGACACGATCAACAACTCCGTGACGGAGAAGGACATGCATGGCAGGACGTCGCATTTAACACCTGCAGAGATGGATGATCTGGTAGAGTTCATGAAGGCTTTATAAGGTTCTTAAAAGAGAGAGAAATTTAGTGGAATATATTTTAGGAAAGTGTGAAAGGAGAAGGCCAACAGATGAGTAAGAGGAAAATAGCAGGAGTGATGGCATCGGCGTTAATAGCTGGTGCGTTGGTCTGTGGGAGTATCTTTGCGTCGGGAAACCAGGTAATGGTTGGTGGATCGAAGCAGGGAAAGGCCTTATGGACTGATTATTGCGGGATGTCAAAAGAGGTGCAGGGTCCTGTGGAAGCGATACTGTTTACCCAGTCACCGAGGACGGCAAAGGGTGATCCATACCAGAGCTATCCTCACTATGTGCCTGAGGGCAGCAGGATTGTATCGTACAATTTAAACACGAAGGAATTGAAGGTGTTGACCGGTGATTTTGCGACAGCCTTTGATCCATGCACGTATTGGGACGGGAAGAAGTTTACCTTTGCCGGTATCCACAAGAAGGGTGGCGGCTGCCAGATATGGGAAATGAACGTAGATGGCAGTGGTGTAAGGCAGATGACCGATTACAAGGGCACTTGTCGTGCCCCGATTTATTATGCGGCTGGCAGTATTGAAGAAGGAAAGGGCCGTATAATCTGGAGAGCCAGGTACTTTGAAGGAGACTGGGCGGAACATGGCACGGTAGATAAGACCGGTTTCATCATCTTTGCGGGTTCACCGGATGGTGTGATGGATGAGTTTCACAATCCTTATGCGTACAACCTTTTCAGGTTAGATACGCAGGGTGGTCATGTGACAGAGAGAATCACGGGTCACGTGCTGTCAGGGATTGAGTTTCCAAGCATCAATACGTCGATAGACCAGATTACCTACAACGTCAGTTCCAACTTTGATCCTGCGCTTACGCCGGATGGAAACATCCTGTTTTCCAGTGTGCAGGCCAACGGAAGCAGGGCAGGAGGCAAGGGCAGGGTAATGTTGTGTGTGGATAACTGGGATGGCGCGTATCCAAGACCGATCTATGGAAACTGTGATGAAGAAATTGGCGGCGCATGTGGCAGGTCACAGGCAAAGATCACCTTTGGAAGCAGGAAGTTGGTATATGTAGAGTCACCATACATGAACTGGGGAGTAGGTCAATTGGCAGCAGTAAGCTGGGATGCTCCCTACAACAAGACCTATGAGAAGTTGAGCAAGGATGAGGGTGGATTGTACAGGAGTCCCTATCCGCTTCCGGACGATAGGATGTTAGTATCGTATGCGGAGAGGGGAGATTTTGGTATTTACTGGTTTGATTGCAAGAATGGTCGCGCCGGAGAATTGGTGTACAACGATAGTGAGTGGAACGATCATCAACCAGCGCCGATTTATATCAAGTACAAGCCGAGGTGGATCAACACCTTTACGGCAGGAAAGAACTTTGGTGTAACGACCGTGACGTATCAGCCATTTGACCAGGTGAAGGTGGAAGGATATCCGCATTCATGGGGCACATGGATTTGTTTCGATACGACGTTAACTGATCTGCCGGTAGGTCCATATCCACATCAGAGGGCAAAGAATACGAAGCCTGGCGATGTGAAGGCAGTGAGGATTGTTGAAGGTACGCAGTGCGTTGAGCCGGATTCAAGCAGGTTCAGGGCAGGCGCCGGAAGTCACCTCATTGGTGGAGCCAGGTCAAGCAGCAACTCAGGAACTGCGTTCCAGCAGAGGAGGATCATTGGATATCAGTATGTAGAGGATGATGGTTCAGTGGTGACCTCACAGACAGCCGATACCCCATACTACATCCAGAACCTGGATGAGAGGGGAATGGCGGTGCAGAGTGGATTGGCATGGGCATATCTGAGGCCATATCATGGCAGGATTTGCAGTGGATGTCATGATGGTTCATACAGGGGCAGGGCGTTCCAGAACCAGCACTCAAAGGCATTGTACAACTGGTGGTATGATGACAGGAGCCACTATGATTCACCATTTGCGTTTGGATACCTGAAATTTGACAAGAATGGCATCTATCAGGGTGTAAAGCATGGTGACGACGTGGTGGTGCCGTCGGACGTATACTATGGAGGTCCGTCAGGTACGACATCTCAGCCGGTGGAAGGGTTAACGGATGAGAAGGGGGGAACGGTTGATTTCCGCAGGGACATACAGCCAATCCTCGATGCAAAGTGTGCAAAGTGC
>JAQUQD010000144.1 GCA_028716265.1 Bacteroidales bacterium
TCGCATTTTTCCCCCTTGTTGTGGCAGTGAGGAACCCAACAAATCCCATTTTTCTTTTTATAAAGTCGTGTCATTGACGTTCACCTCTAGGTTGAACTATTGTCATTTCAAAATGATCTTGCCAACACTCTTCACAAAAATATTCCTTACATGCATTGCATCGTATGACGGCAGGTTCTCCACAGATCCCGCGTTCATCATGAAGATCCTGCTGGCATTTATGGCCCTTCGGGTTTCCTCGTAATCGGCTCACGGCTGACGTTCACCTCTAATTCAAGGACTAGCATTCGGGTCTTTCAGAACATGCCAAGGGCACAACGCAGGTAATCCCCGGCAGTGCCTCAGCAGCATCTCGTGATTTTTGACGTGCTGCGTTCTGCGATAGGAGCATCGTACGGGTTCCCAATTCGCGTAACCACAGGTCAATTATCGTTCACTCCTACCAAACAAACCCACATCTTTCGAGGCCGACACATGGAGCACCATCAATATCACAGGTTCCATCATTTCCCTCTTCATAATGTGGGCATTTTTTATCTTCCATATTTATTGTTCACCCGCTACTAGCAACTCCAGGTGATCCAACGATAATCCGCCTGATTTTCCTTCCACCGTTACGGATGGAATTTTACTAATATCCCATGCGGGGGTCGTGGTTTTTCCATCATGCGGATTACCCATAAATCTACCATCCTTTAGTCGAATGGGCCAGTACCTAACGAGGGTTCCCTCTGGAAATTTCTCGTTAAATTCTTTTGATGTCATTCCTTCAAGTCTCATGGTGTTTACCTATATTCCTTTCCCAGGTGTGATAGTGATCATATTTTGGACATCCCCTACCCGGACCATATCCGGGACCACACTCTGCAAAGGTATAATTGGGTTGGTGCTCACATGGGGCCGTACTTCCATCCGTATATGTAATATTACAATCTGCATCTACCTCTGCAATTTCTCTCTCTTCTTCAACCATGACTTTCACCACTACCCTGGAGGGATATCCACTCCTATTGTCGTAAATCCGGTTTCGAATGTTATTTTATTATTAACGTCTTGCCGAATTGAGCAAGCTCGATGCGTTTTACCCTCTTTCTTCTTCCAAACACGGATCACGAAAGCCTCGTTCTCCTCCAATGTTACATCAAGAAACATTGGCCGACTGTTATCAATTTCAACCATGATGTTTACCCCTATAACTTACCAGAACCGCCACATCTCGGGCAGGTCGTTTTTGAGCCAGAACTATGATGTTTTGATTCGCCATGCTTCCAAACCTTTACCCCGGTTCCATTGCACTCGTCACAGATCATCTCTACACCAGGATCCCGAAGAGATCCGCCACGGTCTCGAGATCTCCCCTGAGCCAGGCTTCCCGGCCCTCGTGGTACAACCGTACGGCTTCCCTTACCGGGGTCCATTATGCTCGCCTCCGGTTCCGGACCGCGATCATCGTCACAGATGAAAGCAGGATAAGGAGGCAGATCCCCGCGAAGATCACCCCAATTGTGATGATAAGTTCTCCGGGCTCTTCATATACCGGTACCAGGGTGCATATGATCCCGAATACCACCACGGCAACTGAGGAGATCAGTAGCCCAAAGGAGAATGCGATAATGGTCTCCATGGTCTTTGAGACCCGGATATCGGTTGACATTACTGGCACCCGTATGGGAAAACTTCTTCCGCGGCCTCGTTGGCCTTGGTGATGGCCTCGACAAATTCTTTTGCCTTTTCGTTGTTGGGGAATCTCCAGATCTCCACGAAGGGAGTCTGTTTTGCCGACCACAAATGGGTGAGTGTGACCTTCCGCTCCCCGCTCCCCGCATCAATCCTAATGAATGCGAGGAGATCATCTCGTACCCAGTAGGCATCACCAGAACTGGGATATCTTCCCGGCTGCTCGATCCACTTCATGGACCCGCCCCCTGGCACTTCAGGCAGATCGATACCTTCTGCTGGGTTGCCGTGGTGGCCCGGGAGTACTTCTCTCCCTTGAGGATCACCCTGCTGCACGAATGGCAGAGCTGGTTCCGCAGGGCTGTATGGGGCTCATACTCAATGGATACAATCCTTTTGCGTTTGAACTGCTGCTGTTGGGTATGCCAGGTCCGCGGGGTTTTCTCGCGACGCATCTCGTCGACCTGGGCGGAGGTCTTGCCGACCTCTGATTTCCGTGTTACATGGGGTTTTGGCATTATAGTCCCTCTGATTCCGTTACCGCGAGCAAAAACATGATCTCTTCATCAATGGTTTCAATCGGCTTATCTCCATACCGGCAATCCTCCAAGAGGTGATTCTCCTCATTGGTGAATGGATCGCCACGCAATCTCTTTTGCAACAGCGAGAGAGCCACCTCTGAAATGTCAATGGTTGGCATTGATCTCACACCTCCCATATTAGTACGCGATCAGGGATCTCCCGGATTACCGGGAAGTTAGGATCGACCCAGGTAGGATCATCGGGATAAAACGCCACTGCTCCCACGAAAACCCGATATGGAGCCGGGATAGAGATCTCGGCTCTCGCTTGCATGACTAGCTTATGTATGATTGGCCGCCCAAGTATCGCGTGCCAGATCAGGTTCAGCCGCATTCTTATCTTTTTTAGGTTCATAGATCACATCTCCTCGAGGAGGTCCACCAGGGGCTGCTCCACATGGACCCCGTTCATATACTGTGGCATCCTGATAGTTTTGATTTGGTCAATCGGGGCCTCATCAATGAGCTTCTGCCCGCACCAGGGGCAATACCTGAACTGAGCCCCCCGGTAGGGGAGACCATGGACCGTGGCGATCATCACACAGGTGTTCAGGGGGGTCAGATTGTTTTTCCAGTCCTCGCAGGTGCAATGCAGCATCTTACCGGTCCTCCTGGTGGATATCGACACCATCGGTATGGCCACAATTTAACATCCAGTATATTCTGTTTGGGTCATCA
>JAQUQD010000145.1 GCA_028716265.1 Bacteroidales bacterium
ATCTGCGCTGACTATTTTTCTCCTTCTCTTTTATCGCAATAGAAAACTGAAACGGATTAACCATATTTTATCAGAACAAAACCGGATTATCACTGATCAAAAACAAGAACTGGCTGATTTATATGCGCTGAAGGACCGATTCTATTCCATCATAGCGCATGACCTACGGGGACCGTTCAATGGTATACTGGGTTTATCAGACGTTCTGGCCGAAGAACTCCGGCCCGATCCGGAATTATCCAAACTCGCTCAAAACCTGCATTCTTCTGCCTTGGGTCTCTATTCCCTTCTCGAAAACCTGCTTCAATGGGCTCAGTTTCAACAAGGATCCATGCCATTCAAACCGGAGCGGTTGCATTTGGGAAGTCTGATCCGGCAGAGCCTTGAAATTAACCGGGTTATGACGACCAAAAAAGAGATTCGATTTTTGCTCGAGACTCCTGCGGACCTTTTTGCCTTTGCCGATCGCTCCATGGTGGAAGTGGTTATCAGGATCTTGATTTCCAATGCAATAAAATTCATATCCTCAGCCGGGGAAATTCAAATTCTGGCAAAAAAGAATGATCGGGATGTTGTTGAAGTCAGTATAATAGATAGTGGTATCGGTATGTCTGAAGCCATGATCAGTAATCTGTTTATGATGAACAAATCCAATAACCGGAAGGGAACCAATGGTGAGCCTTCCTCCGGACTAGGTCTGATTATAAGCAAAGAGTTTATTGAAAAGAACGGAGGTACCATCACAGTTAAGAGCGACCAGGGAAAGGGAAGCCGTTTTACCTTTACCCTGCCGGCAAATTAAGTATCCTATTCAGGCAGTCAGAAAATAAGTCCTATTTTTGAACCGCCATGCGAAGGGGACTTAAACGGTTTTTTTTTCTGATCTTATGTATCTCCGGTCTATGCCAGGCTCCGGGTCAACAGATTAGTACAGATAAGATCATCCATCGGGCTGTTGCCTGGATGCATGGACAATCTGCGCTTAAATCCGGGGGTATTCCCGATACCCTACTGCTTTTCGGATCATCGCAAAAACAGGCGATTTATGTGGCCACTTTCGGTCGGGAAGGTTTCGTAATGATTCTGGGAACCAATCCCGCACTTCCGATCATCGGGTGGTCCGATTCCTCCCCGTTCCCTGATGACACGCTCCATCCCCTGAGGAGCTGGTTGATCCCGTCCTGCCTGAAATTCTCCGAAATAAGAGTGTCCATTGGTTCGCCCATGCCAGAATTAAACTTATTGGAATATACCAATCTTCCGTCGTCAATTGTCAATCTGAAATCCTCCATGTCGACTGATGATGCGGTAGCACCACTGGTTACCGCTCAATGGGGACAAGGTGACCCCTGGAATAAATATTGTCCGTCTGATCCGGCCGGCCGTCGGGCCCTGGTGGGGTGTGTCGGCGTGGCCATGTCACAAATCATGAAATACTGGAGCTGGCCCGATAAGGGTTCCGGAACCGTAAGCTACCTGCCACCCCAGCATCCGGAGTACGGCGAAGTCAACGTTATTTTTGACACAACCCATTATCACTGGGATCAGATGAATGCCATACATCCGGTCGATGCATCGGCTCTTATCCTGTTCCATGCCGGAGCAGCTTCCCTGATGAACTATGGTCCGCAATTATCTGCAACCAGTGTGGACCGGTATGCTCTACCGGCATTACGGAATAATTTCCTGTACCATGAAGCAATGGTGGTCAGGGAAATGGAACAATATTTCTACCTCGATTGGATCAGTATGCTGAAAGCGGAGCTGATCAACCAAAGGCCAATCCTCTATTCTGGTGCATCACCGGATGGAAAAGTGGCTCATGCCTTTAACATTGACGGTTTTCGTGATCAGGATTATTTCCATTTTAACTGGGGCTGGAATGGCGCCGGTGATGGCTGGTACAATCTCTCCACGATGGGCAATGGTTCGGCTAACTTCTCGGCTCAACAGGCTGCAATATTCGGCCTTCAACCGTCAAATCAGCCCATGCACGACCGGCCCTCCACGTTTGAGGTACTTCCTGGCGACGGATTTGTTCAGCTTTTCTGGCAATCCCCCGTCATAACTGATTTTTCGCATTTCACAATCTATCGGGATGGTCAGCAAATCGGACTAACGGCAAATCCCAATTACAGGGATGAAAATCTGGAAAACGGAAAATCCTATCTGTATGAGGTTAGTGCCAACTATGGTGGTCAATCAGTCGGTGAATCCGTTCATACACCAGGAATTACGGCCCAGCCCTGGGAAGCTCTCCTACCCGGATACCTGCAACCATTTGAATCAGGCAACCAAGGCTGGCAACTGCAGAATGATGAATCGGGGTTCAGGATCGGGCAAGCTACCGATCTCGGATTCTCCGGAAATGCAGGAACCATCGCAGCCATCCGCTCCGAAGGTTTGCCTGCCGGTGTCCGTGCTGCAGACTATCTGACCAGCCCGGTACTATTTCCATCATCCTATAAGTACCTCGCAGTTAACTTCGATTACGTATACAAGCAAAACCCCGGGAACGACCTTTTTTTCCTGATGTACCGCGATTTTCTTACCGGAATATGGCAACCGATAACACGTCTGGATTCTACCGGTGGTTGGTCAGACTGGAAGAGTTTCCATATCTATCTTCCAAAGCCGGCATCCAATGCACCTATCCAGATCGCTTTTTATTACAATGATTTCTACGGAGATGCTTTCGGTGCTGCAGTCGACAATATCCGGATTTACGAAGTGGAAGAGCCGGCTGTTCCTGCTTTTGATACCTCCATTCTTGATCTTTGTCAGGATCAAACCGTAACCTTTACTGATCTTTCTACCGGATCCATTCAGGTTTGGGATTGGGACTTTGGTGAAAGCGCTGTTCCCAGGTATGCCAATACTATAGGTCCTCATACAGTTACTTATACCAGCCCCGGAAGTAAAAGAGTCCGCTTATC
>JAQUQD010000146.1 GCA_028716265.1 Bacteroidales bacterium
GGAACCTTTTTCGATGGAGAATTGACTTGTATTCGTGACATGGCTGAAGCACCACTGGAGGTTCAGATCCGGTTTGCTGAAATCATCGGAAACCACCTGGTTGTTGTCGATAGTCTTGTAATTCAATTCGTTGATGAAGGATTTATACCAACCATCGTTGGTCCAGATGACCGGCTCGATCAGGGTGCTGCGGCCCATCGGGAGCTGGCCGTTTTCAAAGGCATGGTAGACGATGTACCATCCGTCGTCGGCATCGGAAAAAACCGTTCCATGCCCTTTTGACCACCAGGGTTCCGAGGCTTTCCAGGTCTTAATCACGGGATTAAAAGGGGAGTTTTCCCAGGGGCCGAGTGGGGATTTGGAGCGGGCAACTACCGCCATGTGCGAGGTAGCCGGCCCGGAAGTCCCTCCCTGAGCCGAGGTCATATAGTAATAGGGTTCCCGGTAAACAAGCTTGGGTGATTCCAGACAGAAACACTCCACACCCCAGTCAAACGGATAAACCCATCCCTCATATACCTGTTTCATTTCACCTGTTACCGATAGTCCGTCGGGTGCCAGTGGTGCCACCCTGCCGTCATTCAGATAGAGATATCGTTGGCCATCCGGGGTAGCTATATGTCCGGGATCAATGCCATTGACATCAATATGGACCGGGTCGCTCCAGGGTCCCTCCGGACGTTTCGCCGTGATTACATAATTACCGCCCATATTTGTTGGGAAGTAGATATAGTACAGACCGTTATACTTGATCAGATCCGGTGCCCAGACCTCACCGACACAGGTATTCAGCGCCCTCGTAACCCGCTCCCAATGGACCAGGTCTTTCGATTTCCAGATCAGCAGGCCGGGGAAGAAATCATAGGAGGAGTGAGTCATGTAGAAGGTTTTACCATCCCGTACGATAGAAGGATCGGGAAAATCACCACGCATCACGATGTAGGATGAGGGTTGAGCCGAAACGGAAGGCGAAAGAAAAAAGGCGAAAGAAAAAAGATAAGCAATAATCAGAAGGCAGGAAGGAGCAAACAGGGATCTGAGTTTTTTCATCGGTCATTTGTTTTGATCGGATAAAAATACCGTATTCCGGATGAAAAAAACCTTTTTAGCTTTACATAAAATCCAACAGTACCTGCATAAAATGAATCTGCGACACTTGCCTATCCTTGTATTTTTCTTTTTCCCTTATCTCACTTCAAATGCCCAGGCTCCGGGTTATCCTTCACGGGCAGCAGATCTCGATGTGCTCCCCGGCTTTCAGAATCCTCCCGCGGGATACGGTGAGGTACCCTTCTGGTGGTGGAGCGGCGATCCGCTGAACCGGGAGCGGTTGCTATGGCAGATCGATGAGCTTTATAAAAAAGGTATTACGGGCATGCAGGTCAATTACATGCATAAAGATTCACCCGGATGGCCAACCTATCCTGCAGAGCCGGAGATTTTTTCCGATGAATGGTGGGAAATGTGGAGGTTTGCAGCTGATGAATGCCGTAAGCGGGGGATGGGCCTCGGATTAAGCGGATATACCCTCGATTGGCCAAAAGGCGAAAACCTGTTTAACCGGATCATTTATCAGGATCCGGAAATCAATGGCCGGGAGATCCGAAGAGATACCGTACTGCAGGTCAGGCCCGGAATGGCAGTAAAGTTACCTGTGTCGACCGATGTTATTGGTGTTTGGGCTTATACCAGGTATCAGGGCTTCATTCAGGCGGGAGGCAGGGATCTTACTTCCTTTGTTCAGGACCATCAATTAAACTGGACCTCCGATGATCAGGAATGGGAAATCTGGGTTTTTTCAGCAAAACGGATTCCCGGTACCCTCAATCCGATCCATCCATTATCCGGTAAAGTTGTGATTGATAAGTTCTTTCAGCCGTTTCAGGATCATGCTTTCAATCAATCCTCCGCAGGATTGAACTATTTCTTCCAGGATGAACTGCAATTCGGGGTAGGTGATTTGATCTGGTGCGATGATTTTCGCGAAGAATTTAAAAAGCGCAAAGGGTACGATGTGTTCGAAGTGCTTCCGGCCCTGTTTACGGATATGGAGCCCATAACCGCCAAAGCCCGGCTGGATTTCATGGACGTGAAAGTCAGCTTATCGGAAGAAAGATATTTTATCCCGATATTCAACTGGCACGAAAGCCGGGGATTGATATACGGGGCCGATCCGGAGGGTCGGGGTCTCAATCCGGGTCAATATGGTGATAACTTCCGGATTCAGCGTTGGTATACTGCGCCAGGCCACGATACACCTGGCGGGAAAGCGGATCTGATCAAAGGAAAGGTGTCATCATCCATTGCCAATCTGTATCAGCGTCCGCGGGTGTGGCTCGAAGGGTACCATAGCCTCGGATGGGGCGCTACTCCTGAAAGGCTGATGTATGCCACCAGTGAAAACTACCTGTACGGATGTAACCTATTGAATCTCCATGGATTATATTATACCACACATGGAAGTTACTGGGAATGGGCACCTCCTTGTTATCATTTCCGGATGCCCTACTGGGATCATATGAGCGTGTTCCTGAAATACTTCGAGCGGTTGTCGTACCTGCTGAGCCAGGGTGTGCTTCAGACCGATATTGCCATCCTGTACCCGGTGAGCCCCACGCAGGCCCGAATGGGCGGTCAGGCAGCCACCGATGCTGCATTTAAGGCAGGACGGGAACTGTTTGGAAATGGATACGATTTTGTCTTTATCGATGATCAGTCTATTGAGCGGTCGGTGATACGGGATAGGAATCTGGAGGTTGCGGATATGAAGTTTAAGGTACTGATATTACCTAAGATGAAGGTTATTCACTGGTCGGTCCTTCAGAAGGCGCTGGAGTTTTATCGTAACGGCGGGATCGTGATCAGTATCGGTTCACTGCCTGAGGCAAGTGACCGGAAGGGAAGCCAGGATAATTTGCTAGATC
>JAQUQD010000147.1 GCA_028716265.1 Bacteroidales bacterium
GGTAGAGGACAGCACCACCCGCACATTGCCCAGGTGGTCTTTGAGGAAGAACTCAGGAGAGAAGTCGGTCCCGCTATAGGTTCTTTTCAGCCGGCCTTCAGCCGTTAGAATGTAATCAGTGCTTCGGTTCGTATACACAAACTCACCCGAGTAATCTGTGGTGGTATTCAACAGGTAGTTCACATAATAACGCTTTTGCAGTTTCACTCCGTTGGCGTCGTAAATATACTCAATCCGGCGGTTGTTGGTTAAAGAAATTATTTCCGGAAGATTCAAATGATTGTACGTAATGCTGATGATGCCCTTGTTGACGTCATAGGTCATATTCCCATTGGCATCGTAGCGGTATTCCGGCATACTGGACACATCCCTGAATCCATAGTTTTTATTTCCAACATCCTCAATCCGATCCACCTGGTTCCCGTTATAGATATAGCTGTACGTCAGGTCATCCAGTATTCCGGGTGTTGGTCCGCAATCACCCATTCTCTTCAGATGGCAAATATTTCCATTCAGGTCGTATTGAATATCTGAGACAGAGTAGGTGTTCGTTTGTGTCCATGACCAACCTGTGTTGGCCATTCCAAAAAGGGCCTTTGTCAGTCGGTTCAAAGAATCATAGGAATAAGCATACCCTCTCCAGTCGCTCATTCCTGAACTTTTCCAGCGGATGGCGGAAATGTTGCCGTTAAATTGTGATCGGTGATCTGACATATCCTGTACATTGCCATCGTACAACAGTTCCTCAAAGAATTTGTCACCGGAATCATCTTCTCCACTGCTCACCGTATTGATTCCATTGAGCCAGCCCCGGATATTGTAGCGGTAGTCTACCGATTGGACAAGTCTGGTGGAGCTATACAGGTTCTTTTCGGTGAGCTGACCCAGTTCGCTGTAGTTCACCTGGGCCATCCTGATGTAGGACTGGCTGTTCACCTTCTGCCAACTCTCCTTAATCCTTCGGGCATGGTCATAGACCAAGCTATCCCGGACAATCTTCAAAGAAAAGGGTGAGTTGTCGATGTTGACTCCACTATGCGAATATTTCCGAAGGACCGCATCGCCAATGAAATTATACTGAGTGGTGATGGTATCGTACCCTGCGAGGTGATTATTTGACTGTTGCTGTATAATACGCTGTCTGGTATCATAAAAGCTCACGCTAATCAGCCAGAGGGAATCGGATCGACCAGCATCCATCATTTTGACCCGGGTGCCGGTAGCCATCCCACGGGCATCAGGATAGTGCTGAAGATCACCAAATCCGGTAACAGGATGATAGGTGTAATCATCGGATCCGTTGAAATCAAAGTCATAATCATCATAATAACAAACCTTCAGGATCTCGGAACCTGCCGACGGAGGAAACGCCAGCATGGTATAACCAAAGAAATCTGTATAGTTTTCAGGGCTCCGGGATTCATAAAGGCTGTAATTGTTCACAGTGGCGTCTACATATTCCTGCATGGCAGAACGGGAAAGGTATTGAAGGTTTTTATATTTCCCCTCCAACACAGGTCTGCTGAGTACATCATATTTGGTGAACAACCAAAGGGTGTCCTGTCTGAGATTGCCGTCCTGGGTGAGGATCACCCGGTCCAAACGGTCGTAGATGTAACAGACAGGAGAAGACATGCCGGGGATCCGTTTTTCGATCAGCCGCTGCCGTTGATCGTAGGTGTATTTATAACACCACTTTTTTACGAAATCGCCTGTACAGGTGAAGGAACCTGTGATCAGCTTGCTTCCTTCCGGGGAAATGACCAGTGCCAGGTTGCCAAAGGAATCATAGATGTAATAGGTTCTGATCTGTGTGCCTGACAACATGGATTCCTGAACAAGGATCCTGTCCTGTTTATCCTTGTAGGTTCTGGTAAGATTTTGATTTTCATCCAGGATTTCGGTGACATATAGACTTTGTGCCGGATAGCAGGTCGTGGCAACATACTGATGGGTTCCGGCATTATACTGAAACAGGCGAATGTCATTGGCGGCATTGGTCATATAGTTGAACTGCTGCGGATGTGCATCCAGCTGCCAGGATTCACCGGGAGAACCCTGTTTCATGACGCGGTTCAGGGGAGAATCATCGAAGGCGGTTTCACCATAGGGTATATCGTGAGGAACAGTGGGATCCCAGGAAGAAGCGGAATAGAAGTTAAGGGTGAGGTCGTAGGCATCGGATGAATAATTGCCGTCAAACGCATAGGAAAAAGGTAGATAGCTGAATTTCTGCCGTCCCGCCTCATCGTATTCAATGTGTTGGATTATGTCGTTACTGTCAGGTGATTGGTGATATGCATTGGTCTGGATGAGCCGGCCCAGCCCATCGAAATACTGGATGGTCACTAATTTTTCTCCATCTGTAAGTGAGTCGATATTAAATGTGCTATCTTTTTTTGTAAGCAACTCGGTTTGTTTGATATAATTCTGCCTAGTACTCTGGCCATAAGCCAAAGCAACACAAATCATCAGCAATCCGCAAAGTGATGATTGGCTTATTTGCTTGATCTTATTCAGATTATAACTGTTTTTCATCGGCATGCTATCTTTCAGGATTTTATCGTTTAATGAAGGTACATCAGCTTGATGACTTTTATCATGGAGATCGTCTCCCCTGATGCATGAAACCGGCAGTAATAATTCCCTGCATTCAATCCTTCTCCTTGAACATCCACGGTATGGATACCCGCTGGCTGGTTTGGGTATTCATAGTGTTTGACCTTATTCCCCATCATATCCAGTATTTCAATGAGCACCCCGCAAGTCTGGGGCAATGAATAGATGATCTGGGTAGTTTCACTGAACGGATTGGGATATGAATAAACAGTCAGGTTGTCATCCTTCATCGCTATGATCTGCGCTGCCGGGAACACCAGCGTATCGGCG
>JAQUQD010000148.1 GCA_028716265.1 Bacteroidales bacterium
TCTGGAGGGATTTAATAATAAAATCAAAGTACTTAAGCGAAGAGCCTATGGGTACAGAGATATGGAATATTTCGCCTTGAAAATTTATGCCCTTCATGAGAACAGGTACGGATTATTGCGATGAACCCTTTTTTTCTGGGAATGCTGCACCTGAAAACCGGAAAATTAGAATACTGTAACGCCGGGCATAACTATCCCTACATCCTTAAGAAAAACGGAACGTTCGTCATCTTAAAGGAAACGCATGGTGCACCGCTGGGAGTGTTTTTGAACAGGCTCTATCATCACAACAAGATCAGGTTAAACGACGGCGACCGCATCGTGCTATACACGGACGGGGTCACCGAAGCGATGGACCGGGAAGGAGAGATCTATGGCGAGAACAGGCTGGAGGAAATTCTGTCAGGCCCGTGTAAAGAAGCCAGAGTTAAGGAAACAACCCAGGTGATTCTGGATAGCATTGCTGAATTCACAAAAGGGGCAGAACAATCGGATGACATTACCCTTATGGTTCTGTCCTATGGCCAGACAAACCAGGAAGAAGCTTTCCGGAAAGCGTTGAATCGTAAAATTTCAATTCATAACACCATGTCTGAACTCGGGCGTTTAAACGCCTTTCTGGAGATGACAGGGGCGGAGTGGGGTATTGCCCCGGAACGATTGTTTGAGCTGAACATGGCATCCGAGGAAGTCGTCTCCAACATCATCCGGTATGGCTACACAACAGAAATGACCAGGGACGATATCCTGGTGGAACTGGTAAAGGAAGGCGATCACCTCACGATATCATTTACCGATCATGGCGCAGCGTTTAATCCTCTACTGGTGCCTCCGCCCGATAACCTCGACAAGCCCGCAAGAGAACGTAAAGCGGGTGGTCTGGGAATTTACTTGATCAGGAATGTGATGGATAAGGTGGATTACCAAAGGATAAATGACTGCAACATCCTGGTCCTTTCAAAAAAAATTCTGTCTTCCGAAATGCATTGACAGATTCATCCTTAGAAGATCAACCAAATAATAAAAACGATGAGCGACTTTAAAAAAATGGCCGATGAAATGCTCGAAAAAGCACAGATCGCTGCGGCTGTTTTCCAGCAGCTTGACCAGAAGCAGACCGACCGGATCGTAGAAAAAGTATTCCATGCGGGTTTTAATGCCCGGATAAAACTGGCCAAAATGGCCCACGAGGAAACCGGCATGGGCATTTGGCAGCATAAGGTGCTCAAAAATGTAATTGCCACCCAGCTGGTTTATGAGAGCATTAAAAACCTGAAAACGGCGGGAGTCATCTCCGAAAACCACCTGACGGGTATCACGGAAATAGCGCAGCCTTTAGGGCCGATTTTTGCCATTGTTCCTGTCACCAACCCAACTTCAACCGTCCTTTACAAGACATTGATTTGTCTGAAAAGCCGGAATCCGGTGATTTTCAGCGTACACAGGAATGCCGTCAACGCCGGAAAGGAAGCGGTCAGGATCTGTTATGAAGCCGCCCTGGAAGCCGGCGCCCCGGACGACTGCCTGCAGATCGTACAGGAACATTCACGGGACCTTACACATGCCATCATGACCCACGCAAAGCTGGCACTGATCCTGGCAACAGGCGGAACAGGGCTGGTCAGGGCCGCATATAGCTCCGGGAATCCTGCCATCGGCGTCGGGCCGGGAAACGTGCCGGTGTTTATCGATAAAAGCGCCGATATCCCATTTGCCGTAAGCAGCGTGATCTCATCAAAGACCTTTGACAACGGCACCATCTGTGCCAGCGAGCAATCCATCATTGTGGAGAAAAAAATCTCCGCAAAGGTGATGGCGGAATTTAAAAAGCAAGGAGGCTATTTTCTCAATCCTGAAGAGGTGAAAAAACTGGAAAAAGTCGCGATCGATCCGTCTTCCGGCGGAATGAATGCGGCTATTGTCGGCAAACCGGCAAGCTATATTGCAGATCTTGCCGGGATCATGTTGCCCGAAAACGTTCATCTCATGCTTGCTCCGCTGAGTGGCATTGGTAAAGACTACCCGATTTCCTGCGAGATCCTGGCTCCGATATTGGGCTACTTTGAATGCGACAGCTACAACGACGCCATCAAGACCTGCATCGACCTCAATTTCCTCGGCGGCATCGAGCATACTGCCAGCATTTATGCGAACGATGACAAAAGGATCATGGAGTTTGCACAGATCATGAATGCCGGCCGTATTGTGGTGAATACCCCATCATCCCAGGGCGCCGTCGGCTGGACGTACAATACATTGGCTCCCTCGCTGACGCTGGGCTGCGGAACGGGCGGAAAGAACATTACGACGGAAAACATCTCGGCCCAGCACCTGATCAATATCCAGCGTGTCGCCCGCCGAAGACCTAATTATAATTTCCATAATTTCAATCTGGATAGGTACTATTCGGAAAAATTCACCGGGAAAAATCTTGATTCAGCATATTATAAAAATCAATGACATGATGGAATTTAATTTCAGTAAGCCCGAGAATAAGCTGGTTTGCTTACTCAGCGGAAGAATGGGAACCGAAAACAATGAGGATTTCCTTTCCAGGGTCACGGAAAAGATCAGCGAAAGCAAAGAGGCACTTTCAAATCCGGCAAGCTTGAAAGTCTGTTTCGATGTGAAGGATGTAACGTACATCGCATCCTCGTTTATCCGTTCCTGTATTGTCATTTCACGCCTGGTGGAAGAGGGCCGTTTCAACATAACCAGCGCCTCGCCGGTCATCAAGAAGACCTTCAAGATTGCAGGTTTGGATGAATTACTGAAGGTAAAATAGATGGAAACAAAGCTGATGGTATTACCACCCTGAAAACGTTGACC
>JAQUQD010000149.1 GCA_028716265.1 Bacteroidales bacterium
TCATGTTCTCCCGAAGAGTACCTTTCTTCCGTCAGCCGGCAGATTTCGTTTCCAGAATTGTTATAAATTTTGATCCTGATGAACTGAGGATCGGGTAAAGAGAACCTGATGACGGTCGTTTCCGCAAAGGGATTCGGCTGGTTCTGATAAAGCACTATCCTGTTGCCGTTGGAAATCAAGCCATCATCAATCCCGAAGATCCCATCAGCGCCATCACCCACGATCTCAATCTCGCTGAGCTGATTGTTTCCCATCCCTTTCTGGTGCGCCAGGTAAAGATGGTTGTCGGTAAGCTGGCCGTCAGGCAACAGCAGCTTTTCCCCCTCCGGATCCTGCCAGAAGATCTTTGTGGCAACGCTGTCGGTAGCCACCGGATCTTTTCCTGCCAGCAGCACCTGATGCTCGTACGGTTCAAACGCCGGGGCCCAGGCTCCTTCGCCGCCAATAGCGTTTTTGATTCCGTCAACGACTGCCAGATGGATCGGGCGGGCCATGTTCAGGTCGCAGATCGAACGGGGAAGGTGATATACCGGATCTCCTCCCTCATGGTGGAGCTTTGAGCGAGTGCCCGTGTCGCCCTGCATCTGGTAGAACTGCAGCGGTGCTATCCCGATCAGGTTTTTCATCGAATGGGTCATGCCCGCGATGATATGCTGTTTCATCTTGGTCACCGAAACGAAGACATCGGTCTCATCGAGGATCTGATTCAGGATGAAGGATTCGTAAAAAAAAGGATTGCTGCCGGTGGAACGTGTGCAAAAGCTGGTATAGGGTGCTGAGTTGTTCAGGTTGACCATCTGGGCTCCAAGGTATTGCTGGACGTCCTGATAACCATACTGGGTATAACATGCTGAATCCCACAATGATTCAACGATAGTAATCTTGCCGGGGCTCACCCCGCTGTCGATGATCAGTTCGCCAATGGCTCTCAGAACTTCCGGATGGTTCCACATACATTCCCTGACATCCACCCCGTTCAGTTTGGGATGATCTGCCCAGTAGGAACCGCCTGTCAGGTTGATCTTGATGGCGACCGTACTGCCGGTTTTCATTATATCGCTGATCCCGCCCAGTGAATCGAAGAGGTGTTCGACCTTTTGGCGGATATAGGCCCGTTCGTAGTTATCTGCCTTGGTGGCAGCGACTTTGGATTTGGAATCAGTTCCTCTGAACAGGGAAAGGTCATCCCATCCCTGGGTTAAGCCCGAAACTGGTGCCAGGAATGAAGCAATAGAAAGCCCCGTCAACTTGATGAAGTCCCTTCGCGATGCGGTGTGGCTTTTGTCCGGGATTTCTTCTTTTCTGGGCATTATATTCAGTACTTTTGAAAGATGTTTGAATGACCCCGGTCTTCAGACCGGGGATTTTGGCAGTTTTCTCTTATTTTGGGATTTAGCCCAAGACAAATGTATCATTTTTTACATAACGAAAGCCATAGGATTCAAGGAGGCTGTCTGATGAAAAGAGTTTTCATCCTCATTTTATCACCATTTGTACGCAACATCGCGAGCATTATTTCGGCGAAATCGTCAACGGGAAAATGCAATTATCGGTGATGGGCCGGTGTGTAATGGAAAACCTGCAAAACGTATCGGCACATTACCCATACGCCGAAATTCCAATTTTTACGGTCATGCCGAACCATTTACACGCCGTAATCGTCATTGATTGGGATAAAATACCGACCGGGAATCGTAGAGACGCGGCGCGCCGCGTCTCTACAGGGGGTACGGGGGAAACGGGGGAAACCGTAAACAGGGAAAACAACGATTCAAAACGAAAAACGAACCAATGTCGAACGATAAATTTCAAAACCGGTACCGGATTTCATCCGCGCGGGCACCATGGCATGGTTACGATGGGGGTGCGTATTTTATTACCATTTGTACGCAACATCGCGAACATTATTTCGGCGAAATCGTCAACGGGAAAATGCAATTATCGGTGATGGGCCGTTGTGTAACGGAAAATCTGCAAAACGTATCGGCACATTACCCATACGCCGAAATTCCAATTTTTACGGTCATGCCGAACCATTTACACGCCGTAATCGTCATTGATGGGGATAAAATACCGATGGGAAATTGTAGAGTAGAGACGCGGCACGCCGCGTCTCTACGACAAATAACACGCGCAACGTTCCAACGAAATGGTTGGCGGTAACCATCGGCGGCATCAAATCGGCCGTTACGAAATTTGCGCACGAAAATAAATTGAATTTCGCGTGGCAGACCCGTTTTCACGACCATATTATCCGTGATGCGGGTGAAATGAACCGTATTGCTAAATATATTGAAAAAAATATCGCACAATGGGAATCGGATCGTTTTTGCGAATAAATCCGCGTATAGGCGTGGCCGATCGTAGAGATGCGGCGCGCCGCGTCTCTACAGGGATCCGGGACCCGAAAACAGGCGACGCAATCAGAATTCACACGTGCATATCAGGTTCCTGTCGCCATACGCATCGTCAATCCGCGTCACCGGCGGCCAGTATTTCGTTTCCAATGGTGCCGCCGTGACCGCCTTTTCCCGTGAATACGGGTACTCCCAGCGGCTGCTCATCACCATGGCCGCCGTATGGGGCGCATTTTTCAGCACATTGTTTGCCGGATCTGCTTTTCCGTCAACGATCTCCTGTATCTCCCCGCGGATCTCGATCATCGCCTCCACAAAACGGTCCAGCTCGCGGAGCGGCTCGCTTTCCGTGGGTTCCACCATCAGGGTGCCGTGAACCGGAAAAGCCACGGTAGGTGCGTGGAAGCCGTAATCCATCAGACGCTTGGCGATGGAAATGACCTCCACTC
>JAQUQD010000150.1 GCA_028716265.1 Bacteroidales bacterium
GTTTTGTGCGGTCTGCTGACTGTTATCCTGGCTCTGATCATTGTCGGGGGTATCTACCTCGGGTTGTTCCTGAATGCGGGGGAATCTACCAGCAATGGTATTGCACATTTCGGGGGGTTCATCACCCTGCTGGTACTGTTTTTGCTCTATGATGTCCGCACCGAAAAGAGAAAATATTTCCAGATGACGTTTGGCATGGCTGTCGGTATGGGGATCCTGTGGTATGGAAATTATCTGTTTACTCTGATACGTCAGGTAAAGGGGATATAGCGGAAATGGTAAAACAGGGTTTTTTTCGTTTCCCATGCTCCAGCCCCCCCAGGAAAAGATCTGCCATCCAAATAGGAATAAACAGGCCGGTTTTTATCCCTGAATTATCGGTGATTTCAGATTCAAAGCCCGTAAATCAATTATCTGAAAAAAAGTGATCAAAAGTGCCCCAATCAGACCGGTTACCGGGACCTTGCTAAAAAACGAATATGCCAAAATCAGGCTCCGATTACCATTTGAAGCCATTTTTCAGATATAGGGGAGCTCCCCTCGGTTAAGGTCATCTCATATCCGGTACACTGTTCACCCCCAAAACCATAGAAAAACCGGAGGGCACTTTACCCCAAATCCGGGCACAATACACCCCCCGATTCCAAAATTCGCTCAATTTGAGCCCCGTTCAGGTACCGACAACCCCTTCTTTGATCGAAAACTCCTGGAGTATTTGCTCAAACAGGGTGTCCGGGGAAAACGTCTGACAAAATTGAATCCGGGCATTATACGGGCAGATCCCGGGACCCCCGGTTTTTCCGGTTATTTCACGGGGTAATCTTTCCGGATCTGTAGCCGTGCCATGTATTCCACGAACAGCACGATTTGCAGTATATATGGGGTTAACGGGAACTTTCGCATAATATCGCACTCCCGGTTCACTTTTTCTTATCTTACACTATAAAACAGTAAAAGGAGTCCTAAATGATATTTTTAATAACCGGTTTTTCCACTACATGATTGTAAAACGAATCTATATCCTTGTGAAAATATAAAACCAGTACTGATTATTATGGATATCCGGGAAAAGACACTGGCCGGGCTGATGGCCATTTTTGTATTAGTAACGATCATCCTGCTCGTCCTTTCCCTTACGATTTTTCCTGACAGTTACCGGTCTATAGAATCAAAGGATGTCACTGATGATGTGAACCTGATCCTCGTTAACATCCGCGACGATTTTATCAACCTTGAGATAACCGCCCATGACTGGGGGCCATGGGACGATACCTATGCGTTCGCACAGGGAGAAAACCCGACATTCCCCGAAGATAACCTGATAGAGGACACATACGATAATCTCCGTCTGAATGTCTTTGTTATCACTGATACCAATAGTAAAATAATCTATGGACGATCGTTCAATTTCACTGACGGTAGTTTCGGCCCCCTCCCGGCCGGACTCGCCCAGGAAATCGAAGGCCCCTCACCCCTGCACCAGGCCAACGTTTCTAAGGAAACATCTGGCTTCCTTATTCTTCCCGGCACCACGGTCATGGTAGCCTCCACTCCTATCCTCCACAGTGATCTATCAGGCCCACGGGCAGGCACTCTTATTATCGGGCGCTACCTCAGTGATGAAGAGATCCTACGACTTGGGCTCCCGTCACAGTCCCCGCCATCGGTCTCACCGGTTGTCCCGCTGGCAGTGCTTCCCACAACAGCAGATATCCAAGAACCTACCGTGCAGGTCTATCCTGTCAGTGAAGAGATCATCGAGGGAAGGACGACCCTCCGGGATATCTATGGCAACGATGCCCTCGTCTTATCTTTCCAGAAATCCCGGGATTTATACCAGCAGGGAAAACAGACTATCCTGTCATTCATCGTCATCCAGCTCGCCATCATGCTTATTCTTGGTGTTTTTATCATATACGGGATTGACCATTTCATTCTGTCCGGCCTGACCCGCATCATAACCGACACCAGGGCAGTTTCAGATGGCAGTGCTGTCAGGATACGGAAGACCAGCGATGACGAGATTGGAAAGCTTGCCGATGCCATGAACCAGATGCTCGGCAGGCTGGAACATTCGTATAGCGATCTCCAGGACAGTGAGGAGAAGTTCCGGGTTCTTATTGAGCTCTCTCTCGACGGTATCTTTATCGTAGACTTTTCAGGAAACCTGCTCTTTGCCAACCGGGCGGCGGGGTTAATCGTTGATGTTTCAGATTATGAGGCGATGATCAGGAAGAGGAACGTGATGGAGTTTGTCGCCCCGGAATCACAGGCCGGTGTACTCCAGGATTTCAGCCAGGTTGCTCAGGGGATCGACGCGTATCTCGTCAACTATAAACTTGTAACAGAAACGAAACGGGAGATCTGGGTCGAATGTGTCGGGAAGAAGATACAGTTCGGGGACTCCTCCGCTATGCTGGTTTCCATGCGGGATATTACCGAGCGCAAACTGGCTGAAGAATCCCTGCGGGAGTCAGAAAATAAATTTGCCTCAGTCTTCCGGAACAGCCCGGTCTCGCTTACGCTTGTATCTGCACCTGAGGGGAGATTCGTTGATGTCAATGATGCCTTTCTGAGAAGTACCGGGTATTCCCGTGACGAAGTGGTTGGCAAAATGGCGGATGAACTGGGAATATTTAGCGACAGGAGTGAATATGAGCTCTTTATTTCCACACTTCGGGAACGGCGAATTGTTCAGGGAATGGACCTGAAGTGCCGGGTAAAATCCGGGGAGATCCGGACCTGCCGGTTTTCAGCCGGGGTTATT
>JAQUQD010000151.1 GCA_028716265.1 Bacteroidales bacterium
CTGACAGCCTCTTCCAGGTTTTCGGTGATAAGGATCCTTGCTCCCGTTTTATCCGCCAGCGTCCTGCATGTTTTCACCAGCTCCTCGTTGGGCCAGCATGAGCGCGGACCGGCAGCACGGAAGTCCATCCCCATCTTCGCCGCGCCGACCATCAGCGAGTTGCCCATGTTATTGCGTGCATCTCCCAGATAGGCGTATTTAATTTGCCGGAGTGGTTTATCACTGTGTTCCATCATGGTCATGATGTCGGCCAGGACCTGCGTAGGGTGAAATTCATCCGTAAGTCCGTTCCATACGGGAACGCCGGCGTACCTGGCCAGCTCTTCCACGATGCTTTGTCCGAATCCGCGGTACTCGATACCGTCGTACATGCGTCCAAGCACCCTTGCTGTATCTTTCATAGTCTCCTTGTGCCCTATCTGGGAACCGGAAGGCCCCAGGTAGGTGACACTGGCTCCCTGGTCGAAGGCTGCTACCTCAAACGCACAGCGGGTCCTGGTCGATGTTTTTTCGAAGATCAAAGCGATGTTCTTTCCTTTCAGGCATTGTTGTTCAGTGCCTGCATACTTGGCCTTTTTCAGGTCGATGGCCAGATCCAGCAAAAAGTGGATCTCCTGCGGGGTGAAATCCAGCAGCTTCAGGAAGCTCCTGTGTCTGAGATTAAATGGCATAATGAAATACTTTTTATGTATTAAACAAAAACGATCCGTGTTCCGCCACCATCTGTCCCCAGCTTGTCGGTATGGGTGATGATGGTGTCTTTTCCCCTGTTCTCCACAAAATGAATGGCGGCCCTTATCTTCGGTGCCATACTGCCTTCCGAAAAATGCCCTTCCGCCAGGTAGCGTTTTGCCTCAGAAAGTGATAAACGGTCAAGGGCCCTCTGTTGCGGCGTATTGAAATGGAGGTACACTTTGTCGATATCTGTGAGGATGAAAAGCTTGTCGGCGTTTATCTGCACGGCCAGCAGCGCCGATGCAAGATCTTTGTCGATGACCGCATCGATACCCTGCAGCTTGTTCTCCTGCACAAAGAAAGCCGGTATACCCCCTCCCCCGACTGCAATAATGATCTGCCCGCTCCTGGCGAGGCTCTCAATGGATCGTGCATTTGAGATGACAAGGGGCTTGGGAGAGGCCACTACCTTGCGCCATCCCCTCCCCCGGGGATCTTTGGCAAACCGGGCCCCGGTTTCTGCAGTTATCTTTTCCGACTCATCCTTTGAATAAAACGGGCCGATGGGCTTGGTTGGGTTCTGAAAAGCCGTATCTTCCTTATTCACCAGCACCTGGGTGATGATGCTGATGATGTCACGGTCCATATCCTTCGCCATCAGCACATTCCGCATCTGCTGTTCGATCACGTAGCCGATGAAACCCTGGGAATAGGCCACACTGATGTCGAGCGGCATGTCGGGTAATCCGTAAAGCTTATGGCCTGCCGTATTGGCCAGCATGATATTTCCCACCTGCGGTCCATTGCCGTGGGTGATCACAAGGTTGTAATCACGGTCAAGGAGCTTGATCAGGTTCTCGCAGGTCTTGTAGGCATTCGCTTCCTGTTCGTCGATCGTTCCCTTCTGCCCGTCGCGGATTAGGGCATTCCCTCCAAAGGCAACCACGCAAAGTCGTTTCATACCAAGTAATTCCGTTTTTAATTGATCCACAAAGATAGCTTTTTTTCTGATAGAAGCTTTTGATTACCTTTAACGCGGGAATGATCCGTCCATAAAATAAAAAGTCCTCAGCAATAATGTCCAGCCAGCAAAAAGCAACCTTTCTGGCCCTCCTCGCCGTACTTTTCTGGTCAACCATCGGATCAGCATTCAAACTCACACTGCAACACATAGATTTTTTGAACATACTCCTTTACGCGTCCCTGATATCCATTGCTGTATTCTTCATCATTCTGACGATCCAGGGCAAACTGTCCTGTTTAAGGAAACTCACAAAAAAGGACATCCTTCATTCAGCATTCCTCGGCCTGCTGAATCCCTTCCTTTTCTATGTCACGGTGCTGAAGGCCTATGATATCCTTCTGGCCCATGAAGCTGTAGTATTAAATTATGTATGGCCTATCACCCTTACTCTTTTGTCCATCCCTATGCTCAGGCAACGGATTAGCTGGAAAAGCCTGCTTGCCATCCTGATCAGTTTTGTCGGTGTGATCACCATCGCCGTCAAGGGCGATTTCGGCGCTTTCCAATTCACAAACATCACAGGCGTGATCCTTGCCCTGGTCTGTACCGTGTTCTGGTCATTGTTTTTCATCTTCAACATGAAGGACCACAGGGAAGAGGTATCTAGGATGTTCCTCAATTTTATTTTCGGATTTGCGTATACCCTGATCACCATCCTGGTTTTTTACGATATACAATTCCCATCGCCAAAAGCCATTCTCGGAGTGACTTACATCGGGTTTTTTGAGATGGGGATCACGTTCATCATCTGGCTGAAGGCGCTGAAGTTAAGCGCCACCACGGCCAAAGTGGCCAACCTGATCTTCATCTCCCCTTTCCTGTCGCTGATCTGGGTATCTCTTGCTGTCGGGGAGCAGATCATGGGATACACAATCGCCGGACTGGTCTTTATTGTTGCGGGGATCGTGCTGCAGAGGGTGGTAAGATGAATAGTTGCAAGTTGCAGGTTACAGGATGCAGGTTAAATTCCAAATCACAAGCACCAAATTCCAAACAAATCACAATATCAAAATTCCAATACCGCTTCCCGCCTCCCGCAGACCTGAAGA
>JAQUQD010000152.1 GCA_028716265.1 Bacteroidales bacterium
CAGCATACACGCTGTAGCATTCGGTTTTCAGCTTGCCGCCCTTCATGCTTCCGTTGGTCTTCATCCACGCAGGAGGGCTCCAGGGAGTGCCCATTATTTTTATATTGGGTGATATCTGAATGATTTCCTTCAAAACAGGAATAACATCTTCCAGGTCCTTTCCGAGAGTAAAGTGCTCCAGGTTAAAATCGGTCTGACCAGCAGGGATGTCATCGTAGGAGTAGTCCGACAGCGAGAAATCGGAGGCACCGATGGTCAGGCGAAGGTACGAGATGCCGATGCCGTCGGCCGTATCGAACAGATCCTGCAATATTTCCGTTCGCTGAGAAGCGTTCATTTTTTCGTCGAGCAGGTAGGCGGAGGAGCCGGTGAGGGCCGCGCCGAATCCTTCCATGGACTGCAGCCCGACGGTAGTGTCGATGGTGATGACCGGCCAGAGGGAAGAAGCGTATCCAAACATGGGCAGGTTTCCTTCCGGGTTCAGGAGTTTGGATTTGTCCCCTTTGGTCAGCCAAACTTTTACCAGGCCGAGGGTATCCGGTCCGGGAGGAGGGTCGGGCGGGCCGGAGGTTTCTTTGTTGCAGCAGCTCAGGAGCAGGAAAACGATGCCGAGGGGTAGGAGGAAGCGAGGTGCGCTGTTTCTGGATCGAAAATGAAAGTTACGCATAATAAAACATTTATTCTTTAAGAAGTGAGTATTAGAAATATTATTTTTAACCACAAAGGTACACAAGGTGAAATCCTTCGTGTTCCTTTGTGGTTAAGCACTAATAATGCACCTCAATCATAATTCGCTTAGTACCCCGGATTTTGCGTCAGGTTGACGTTCTTGTCCAGATCCGACTGGGGGATAGGCCAGATCAGCCTTTCCTGCGTAAGGTTATAGCCGATAGGGACACCTCCGACGCCGGTCACATTATTGATCACTTCGATGGCCCTTCCGGTGCGTTTCAGGTCGTACCAGCGGTGTCCTTCGAAGACCAGCTCCAGCCGCCGTTCTTTCTCGATGGCCAGGCGCATGGCATCCTGCGTGGCGGCAGTCGTTTTGGGAAGGTCAACACGTTCCCTGATCTGGTCTACCAGCGCCGCTGCTCCGGAGACGTCTCCCAGTTCGTTGAGGGCTTCGGCTTTCAGCAACAGGATATCCGCCAGGCGGTAAATGATGTAATTCTGATCACTGCCTTCGACAAAATTGCGCCATTTGTTCAGGAACGGATAGTTGGTCTGTGGCCAGTGCTCATCCGACCACTTCCCGGTGATATCCTGCCAGATGATGGAAGCTTCTTTACGGATCATGTCCTGCTCCTGATCAAAGGCTTTTACCAGGTCGTTGGACGGAATGTTGAACTTTTTCCAGTCCGTGCCGCGCCACATCTTTGCGCCCCAGTTCCCGTCGGTGCTTCCTCCGTTGTAGTTGATCTCGAGAATGGATTCGGCAGAGTTCTCCTGCGTATTGTTCCACAGGTCGTCAAAGTTGGGCAGCAGGGTGTATCCTCCGGCGATGACCGCATCGCAGTACTGTTTCACCTTGTTCCAGTCATGGGGTTCCTGTGTGGCATAGACCTTCGCCAGAAGAGTATTCACTGCACCTTTGGTAGCATATCCTTTGTTAACCGCAGTTGCTTTAACATTGGCCAGCGCCTCCTCCAGGTCGACAATGATCTGTTGATATACCTCTTCTTTGGGGGTCCGGGGCGGGTACAGCAGCGGGTAGATCTCTTCCAGGTTTTCGGCGCTGATCGTTCTGACCTCTTTCAGCTGCAGGGGTACGTCACCCCAGAGCTGAACCAGTTGAAAATACATAAAGGCCCTGATAAAGCTGGCTTCTCCGAGGATCTCTTTCTTGCGCTGAGTAGTCAGTTCGGGATCCGGGACCGCCTCTACATTATTGATCACCGCATTGGCCTTGCCGATGGTAGAGTACAGGTATGCCCAGTCGCGGCTTACGTTGGAGTTGATCGCATCAATGTTGTAGTCATCGATCTGGAAGTTGGCCGGATTGTCGGCGCCTGCATAGCAGTCATCACTCTGGGCGTCTCCGTTGACGTAATAATCAATCTGGAAATACTCATTCTTAAAATCCGAATAGGCACCCGCAAGGGCCGCTTCCACTTCGTTGGCTGTCTTGTACAGGATGGAGTCAGCACTGGTGTTCTCCACAGCAATGCCCTGTGAAACAGGGTCCAGTTCAAGAAAATCTTCACAGGAACTGAGGATGATCCCAAGGAGTAAAATGACAGGGAAAAATATCTTTTTCATTGGATGGAAGTATTAAAATGTAACATTTAGTCCGAGGATCAGTGTCATGGACTGCGGGTAGGTTCCGTAGTCAATTCCCAGTGCAGTGGCGCTGGTTCCGAAAGCGTTCACTTCCGGGTCAAATCCGCTGTAACCGGTAAAGGTCAGAAGGTTCTGGCCGGTAAGATAGACCGAAAGACCCTGGATGGCCTTGATCTTTGAATTGTTTTCGATAATTCTGTAATTCAGGGTAATGGATTTCAGCCTGACATAGGTTCCGTTTTCGATAAAGCGGGTTGAATTATACACATTATACACATTCCCCTTACCAATGGCCCGTGGCATGTCGGTATCCCTGTTTTCGGGTGTCCAGCGGCCCAGCACGGCGACGGACTGGTTCTTACTGTCGAACATTCCTTCCAGGTCGATGCGGGTGGCATTGTAGATATCGTTGCCCACGCTGCCCTGAAAGAAGAAATTCAGATCGAACTGTTTGTAGGTCAA
>JAQUQD010000153.1 GCA_028716265.1 Bacteroidales bacterium
GCCTTACCTGAATGCCTACGCCGATTATCTTGACGGGGGCATGCAGAGCGTTATTTTCCAGGAGATCAGGGAATTAAGGTCATTTGCCTATGCCAGCGGTGCCTCCGTATTCCGTCCGTTCTATACGTATGAGCGATCAAGCCTGACGGCCTATGTGGGTACCCAGGCCGATAAGACCCGGGAGGCGGTGGAAGTGATGCATCGTATTCTGACCACACAGCCGGATAAGAGCGACCGGATGGAGATGGTGCGGAAATCGCTGATCCAGTCCATCAACAGCGATAAGCCCACTTTCAGGGGAATTTCCTTACCGGTTGCAAATTACTGCAAACAAAACTACACGGAAGATCCCCGAAAGCGCTGGGTCGAAAGTTATAAGGAGATGAGCTTTGATGATATTGCCGGTATCTATGAACGGCAGTATTTCCACAAGCCCACCATCATCACCATCGTCGGCGACGAAAGCAGGATCGGCACCGAGTGGATGAAAGCGTACGGGAAGATCATCAGGGTGGGGAAGGAGGTTATTTTCAGGTAGCTGCCAGCGCATTCTTCGCTGCTACGGCTCCCTCTTCAATGATCTCGTTCGCTTTATAAAAGTCATAGGCGCCGAAGAGGTCCCGCGAAATACTGATCAACAGGTCAGACGGATAAGTCTCAATGGTCAGTTTTGAGATCTGATGAACCATTAGGCCGAGGCTTTTATTGGTTAACGCGAACAATCCGATGTGATTTGCTTTATTCCTGGGAACCGATTCCCCGAACCGGTTGTGGAACAGCTTGAAATACTTGTAATATTGGTGTTCTTTATGAATAGGAACAGGCTTTTTAATTTTTTCCAGGGGCAGGACGGCGTTCACATCCACGATCACCAGCATATCACCTTTAATCCGTTGAATATGATGAACGGGTACCGGATTCAACAATCCGCCGTCCACATAAAAGCTGTCACCCAACCTGTACGGCTGAAAGAACGTGGGGATAGAAATGGACGCCCGTATGGCATCGTACATGCTGCCGGAGGTGAAAATCCTTTCCGTTCCTTTGACAATGTCAGTCGCCACGGCACAATAGGGGATAAGCAGGTCCTCAATGTTCCGGTCCGGGATCATTTCCTTTAGTTTCCTGATGATCCTGTTGCCCTTGACCAGCCCGTTCTTGCTGAAGGCCAGATCGGTGAGATGCCAGACCTCTTTCAGGTTCAGCGATCTGGCCCATTCCTCGAAGACCCTCAGCTGTCCTGCGGCATAGATGCCACCAACCAGGGATCCCATGGAGGTGCCGGCAATGGAAGTGATCTTGTATCCAGCCTGCTCCAGGGTGTTGATCACCCCGATATGGGCGAAGCCTCTGGCTCCACCGCTGGAGAGCACTAACGCAACATTTTTTTTCATTCTCTGCCCAGTTGAAAAAGCCTTCGGGCCACCAGGATATCCCAGATCTCCAGCGGGATCAGCGAACCCAGGGCGAAGATCATCCCGATGGTGCCGGCCGTTGGAGGCAGCAAAGCCATGATTCCCACAATAATTCCCACCCAGGCTGTGAATTTTCCAAAGATCCCGCTTTTTAACATGACGAGTGCCGTCAGCAAAAGTCCGATCCCTTCCATCACATACCCGAAATTGAACGCCGTACCCTGCCACCCGGACAGCACCGCCTGACCCGCCGACTCGTACATGGATTTTTCGATCAGCGTTCGTGCTGCATTGAATTTATTGCTGATGGATAACATCTTAAAAGCAGCTGTAGAGGCAAAATAGGCTGCAATACCCAGTATCGCCATCAGCAATGCAATAGTCATGAGCGATGGATTGGTCTTCTTTAACAGGATGTACAGGGCCACCATCATGATCCCTACCAGTACCTGATCAATGATCAGCAGCAGGTCCAGATCCAGCAGTCCGACAAACGGATTGGTCTTGAACAGCTCAAACCAGCCAAGGGTGGTCTCCGGCGGCGGCCACAGGATGAAGATGATGATCTGGATGGGGATGAAGACCGCCATTAAAAGGGCGGCTGCTCCTGCTAATTTATAAAGTAATCTACATGGGGAATCAACAGCTGCCAAATTAGTATTCTCTGCCATATTTTCCATTACCATGTTTAATTAAAATTGTAATACTTCATTTTTCATACTCCATTCTTGAGTCTCCTCCGAAAAGGGATTAATGAACCTTAATTTAGGGCTAAAGCACTATAAACCAGTACTTTGCATTACCCCGGCCTTAAGGCCGGGGTAACTGATAATCAACCAGTTAATGGACTTTAGTCCAAAATTATATCTTTTCGGAGCGGGCTCATTCTTCACGCTTCATAAGAAAGCATTTTACTGTTATTGTTTTATAATTCTATGTATTTCAATATCTTCAGAAGAAATAAGTTTTAGAATATAGATTCCTGGTGCGAGACCGGAAAGATCCAGGCTTGTTTCTTTTTCTTTTAAAAGAACTCTTTGCAGCCGTATTCCGTTAATGCTTAACAGATCCAGTGTCGGATTGTCCTTTTCCGAAGAAGGATAATTTTTTATCGTCAGCAGGTCAGCGCAGGGATTCGGATAAACAACAAAAGTGTAAGGTTCATAGACTGTGATGGTTTCAGGTTGGAGAATTTCACGTTTCCAGATCCCGCCTCCACCTGTGCCCGTAAAAAGAAAATATTGCGTTCCCACTCCTCCATCCTTCAGGGACAGGATTTTAGTGGTCGTTAAATTTTCGGTAATCTCGTCACAGCTT
>JAQUQD010000154.1 GCA_028716265.1 Bacteroidales bacterium
ATAATATCATTTGTCCATGGCCATGAACTGATTATTTGAACGCCATCAATAGTTAATTGCGTATCAGCCATAATTGAAGGCATATGAAATGCAAGAGTCGATGTAAATGATTCATATGGATTGCATTCAACGTTAGTGGCATAACCTGATCCTTTTAGTTCACCATTTACATACACATCAACATTGAAATTAAATCGAGTTATTTGAGTTGATTTAAAATCAGCATCGCCTGTATTCTGGTTCCCATTGATGACAAGGCGGACAATATCGCCTTTCTTTAAATCAATTGAATAACCATAAATATTTATATCGAAATTCGGACTACCCTGTTGTGGGATTTTGAATTCGATATAAGTATCATCAACCAGATATCCTCCAGCTGGTTTGTTAAAGATGATTGTATTTCCATATATTGGACCACTTATAACGGAAATGTAATCTTGCCGCACAATTGTTGCGCTTCCACCAGGGTTGGTCGCCGCGAGAGAAACGGTATAGGTTCCAGGTGCGTTATAAGTGTGTTCAGGATTTTGCTCGGTTGATGTGGCACCGTCACCGAAATTCCAAGCCCACTGTGTCGGATCTCCGGATGACAGGTCAGTAAACTGGACGGTAAGCGGAGCGTCACCAGAGGTCGGATTTGCCACGAAATCTGCCTGCGGCGGGGGTATTTCCTTATTTCCAAAATTGATATCTGTCTCGTAGCATTTGCCAGGCTGCCCTGGAGATCCCGGTGGTTCAATTTTTTCGATATAATATCCTAGAGCTGGCGACGTCACTTCCCACCCGGATTGTTGCACTTCCTGGATCTTATACCAGGTTGCTGGTTGAGACGTTAAACCGATCAGGATATAATATCCATTTGAGTCTGTTACAGCGGATGTATTAAAGATCGGATTATTACAATTCCCTGTCTGGCATTCATAAGCCTCAATTTCCCACCCGGAAAGTCCGGGCTCATCCGGATCCCATTCTCCATCCCCATCGAGATCGTTCCATTTATACCCCGAGATTGTACCGCAGTCGGGTGTCGGTGTGGGTGTCGGGGATGTTGTTGTAGTTGTCGTCGTAACACTAGTGGTGACCGTCGTTGTGACCGTGGTCGTTGGAGTCGTCGCTGTCCCTGTCGGACTCGTTGTTGTTGTCCCTGTAGGCGCAGTCGGCAGAGTTCCCACAAACGTCGAAGTCAGGAGCAATGCCTGCGAAGATCCGCCGGAGTAGACGAGACTGACACTTTGCGGGGGCTGATAAGGGTCTTCTACCTTGAGAGTCTTTCCAACCGACCATTCGCCCGAAGTCCAGGGCGATTCTTCGACAGTGCCGTCCTCTCTTAAAAGCTCTATGGTACCGGGGTCTCTTCCTCCGTCGATGCGGATGATGGTCTCCAGTGGTGTGAGCGGGTCCCCCCCGTCGTGGAGGAGGAAGATGTGGGTTGTATTATTCCCCGCAATTGCATTCACCTGCGGGATCTCCTGTGGCGGCGGCTGGGAGAGGAAGAGGACTGCAACGATCATTGCTCCAAGGATCACCAGCGATACCAGGAGGATCGCCCCGATTACCTCAGACACTCCTTTCTCGTTTAACATGCACCTATTCCTCCCACCGGATTCCTTTACTTCTTCTTGCGGTTTGAATATTATAAGTATTGAGATGGAGGGCTGCTGCATTCACGGGAAATTTTTCTGGAGGAGCTGGACACCTTCAGGCACACGGTCGCCCTGGTAGATCAGCTGCACGCTCCGAATCTCCCCGCTGGATGAATAATACAGCTCGGTTCCGGTTTTGAATGCGGTTGTTGACGTCGAAGGTGTGAATGTTTCCTCAACAGAATTCACCAGTATCCGGTATTCTCCCACAGGGAGTGTATCCCCACCAGCATGGATGATAGTGAGATCGGTGCCGGAAGGAGAACGATATGCGGTGACATCGACTGCAGGGATGTCGGGGGGCGCTGGCTGTGAAAGTATCGCCACCGCGATGATACCGAGTGCGATGGTGACGATTGAGACCATTATCAGGCTTCCAACGACATCGGATACGGCTGAGCAGTGCTTCATGGGATACATCAGGCGGCCACTGACTGGAGAGATGCCGACATGTTCACCCGGGTGTAGTCAAGGAGGATGTCATAATCCGTGGGACTGGCCCCCGTGATCCGGAAGGTGCTTGACAATGTCCCGCTGATAATCTCACTCCATTCTGTTGGGACACCATTAGTTGTATTCGCGATCGTCCTTACCTGCCGAAACGCCCCATCCCACGCCCGTGCTGACTGCTCGTCTGTGGTATCGACGGTGATTACAACTTCCTTCGCGTTCGGGATTCCCGTGGCGAGCTCTTTTTCCGGTTCAATCTGCCCATTCGTGATGTCGGAAACAAATGACGTGACTTCTACCGAACCGGTTCCGCCCAGGGACTGCGATTGAATCGGATCAGTAATCACGACATCGATAATTCGGACAATAAGGGTATCCGATGGATCATCCTTATCGAACGTGATGGACGGCATGGTCTTCACCACGGATCCGTCATCCGGCTGCTCGAGGAAGACTGCACCGTCCTGGTAGTAGTAGTTCTGCCGGATCCAGTAGTAGTTGTTTGAGCGGTATTCGAGGGATCCCATGAGGAGTGGATCTGTTTCAATATTTTGGATCAAATAGCGAGGGAATACACAATCAAA
>JAQUQD010000155.1 GCA_028716265.1 Bacteroidales bacterium
AATATACCGGGTATCGATACCCTTGAAGCCTTCAACAGCGATGGCCTACGTTCTCTCATTTTCACAATTCCAGCGAAAAACATCAAAGAAAAAACCTTGAGGTACCCTGGCCACATTGAAAAAATGTCCTTCCTGAGGGATATCGGGTTCTTTAGCAAGGAAGAGGTCGAAGTGAGCGGGCGAAAAGTCAGACCGGTGGATCTTACGGCCCGGCTCTTGTTCCCCAAATGGCAACTCCAGGAAGGTGACCGCGACGTTACCGTGATGATGGTTTCAGTGAAAGGAATTAAAAACGGGAAACCTTTACATTACCGCTGGGATCTTTTCGATACCTATGATGCCGCCACCAAAGTCCATTCGATGGCCAGGACTACCGGCTACACTGCTACAACCGCACTCAGGATGATAACTGAAGGATTGTATACAAAGAAGGGATTATCTTACCCTGAATATATTGGCCAATATCCTGAATGTGTGGATTATATGATAAGTGGCCTGAAGAAACACGGGGTTATTTATAAGGCCTCGAAGGAATAATATCGGGTACTTCTGCGGTATAGGAATGTGGGCAGGGCAGTTGCCTGATATTAGTGAACATTCTTTCAAACCCCCTTACTATCAACTTATTATCAGGTGCTTACTGATTAATGATATGCAGGATCAGGAGCTTGTCAGTTTATCCTTCAGGTATTGAGCTGTATATGAAGAAGCATGCTCGACCAGCGTTTCCGGTGTTCCTTCAAAGACCACCTGGCCACCCAGTTCTCCCCCTTCCGGACCCAGATCGATGATCCAGTCGGCCGATTTGATGATTTCCAGGTAATGTTCGATAATCACCAGTGAATGACCTTTATCCAGGAGCGCCCTGAAAGCCTTCAGCAGCTTGTTAATATCATGAAAATGTAAGCCTGTCGTGGGTTCATCGAAGATGAACAGGGTGGGTTTGTCTGCCTCTCCCTTCGCTAGGAAAAAGGCAAGTTTGATGCGCTGGGCTTCACCTCCGCTGAGGGTACTCGATGGCTGACCAAGTCTTAAATATCCCAACCCTACATCTTCCAATGGCTGTAATCTCGAGATGATCTTTCGTTCATAACCTGAAGGTTTTGCAGCAGATCCGAAGAAAATGATCGCCTCGCTGACAGTCATGTCAAGGACTTCGGTAATGTTCTTCTCGTTGTATTTCACATCCAGGACTTCATCTTTGAAACGTTTCCCGCCGCAACTGTCGCACGTGAGAATTATGTCGGCCATAAACTGCATCTCGATCTTTACAATCCCTTCTCCTTCACACTCTTCACATCTTCCTCCCTCGATATTGAATGAGAAGAACCCGGGTTTATAGCCCCTGATCTTTGAAAGTTTCTGGTCGGCGTACAATCCCCTGATTTCATCATAGGCTTTAACATAAGTGGCCGGATTGGATCGTGAAGATCTACCGATCGGGTTCTGATCCACGAGTTCCACATCGTTCAGGCTGTTCAGATCGCCTTCCAGACGGTCGAATTTACCGGATTTGTCACCGTAACCTCCGTAATGTTTCTTAAGTGCCTGATAGAGAATGTTTTTAACTAAGGATGTTTTCCCTGAACCACTGACGCCGGTGATCACACAATTAACTTTCAATGGAAACCTGACATTCAGGTTCTTGAGATTGTTCTCCCTGGCTCCTCTGACCTCGATATATTCTTTCCATTTCCTTCGATGATCAGGCAAAGCGATACTAAGCCTGCCACTCAGGTACTTCCCGGTGAGGCTCTTGTCATTTTCAATAACTTCCTTGAAATCGCCCTGGAAGACTACCTCTCCACCCTGGGTACCGGCTAGAGGACCGATATCAACCAGACTGTCCGCAGCCCTGATGATCTCCTCATCATGTTCGACGACAATCACGGTATTTCCTATTCCCTTAAGTTGGTTCAGGACCTTGATCAGTCGGTGGGTGTCACGCGGATGGAGCCCGATACTCGGTTCATCCAGGATATATATGGAACCTACCAAACTGCTTCCCAACGAGGTAGCCAGGTTAATACGCTGAGATTCTCCTCCCGAGAGGCTCGACGATAAACGATTGAGGGTCAGGTATCCCAATCCGACATCGTTAAGATACTGGAGCCTGTTTCTGATCTCTACCATGATCCTCTTGGTAACTTCCTTTTCAAACTCGCTCATTTTCAGATTATTGAAAAAGGAAAGAGATTCGTGAGCAGGCATCAGCACGATTTCACTGATGGCTTTATTACCAACTTTCACGTAATTGGCATCCTTCCTCAATCGGGTTCCCTTGCACTCGGGGCAGATTGTCCTGCCGCGATACCTGGAAAGCATGACCCTGTACTGGATCTTATAGGTCTGTGATTCAACGTATTTAAAAAACTCGTTCAGGCCGTAGAAGTACTTGTTGCCTGTCCAGATAAGCCGTCGCTGCTCATCAGTCAGGTCATAAAATGGCTTATGAACAGGGAAATCAAACTTGTAGGCATTCAATACAAGCTGGTCCTTCCATTCACTCATTTTCTCACCCCGCCAGCATGCGATGGCTTCCTGATAAACCGAAAGACTCTTATCCGGAACCACCAGGTCTTCATCGATTCCTATAATGCTTCCGAATCCCTCGCAGTTCTTGCATGCTCCATATGGATTATTGAAACTG
>JAQUQD010000156.1 GCA_028716265.1 Bacteroidales bacterium
ACCATGATAAATTCTGAATTTCATTTGTGGCTACCGTGTCCGCATCATTATGGACATGGGAATGGGCTTGATTCCAATTCGTCTGGTCTGTTGTCTGTGGCAAATAATATCCGGATGCGATGGAAATGGTGGAGTTTCCCCCATGTAACCTGTTTACCCCTGCATCTACCGACAATCCACTACCACCCGCTAATGTGTATGTCTGCGGATGTGCCGTTCCTGATGGTACAGCCCAACTACCCTCAGCGTTTAAGAAATAGGTTGCACCTTTATTGTTACCACCCGGAGAAAGTCCTGCATTCGTGGTAGCCGCTTCAAATAATGGTAAAGTAACATCCGATGCGGAAAGCGAAATATCCAAAATTCGTGTGGAGGCGGTATAATTTAAGCCCTGCACTTCATTTGAGGTCAACGTATCGGCGTCATTATGAACGTGCGAATGTGCCTGATTCCAGTTGGTCTGGTCCGCCAATAATGGCAAATAATGAGTATTTGCAATCCCAATCGTGGCAGCCCCGCCTAAGATTCTTCCCGCACCCTCACCAGAGGAAAATGTTAATCCGGTTCCCAAGGAAAGGGTGTACTTGGTCAACAGAGGTTCATAATTTGAACAGGTAATGTCATTCGGAATATCATTATCCACCAGAGCACGAAAAGTGGGCACCCCTGTTGAACTATTTGGCGATGCAAATACTTTATTAATCGTCTGCGTATCCCAACTTAATGCAAGTGTTCCAGCGGTTGTGATTGGTGTACCAGACACTCCCAATTCTGATTCTGGAACTGTCATTGCAACATTTGTTACAGTTCCAGATGTTGCCGCACCTTTTGTTATCAATCCATTAGCCTGAACGTATAAGGTATTGCTGGAGGTCGCCGAAGAAAGGGAAGGTAGACGTACTGTCCCTCCCGTTACCCTCAGTCCCTGGATGATAAGCGAGTCCGGCGTCAGCGTCATCTCCGAGGACAGCGATCCGGCAGAATTTAACTGCCAGACCATGTTCGCCCTCTCCTTACCGTTGCCATTTTCGGGGAAGGCGACATGATATTCCCCTATCGTCTCCCAGTTGCCGGCGTCGTCTTTTCCCAGGTATTTCGTACCCACTCCCTGTCCGTCGGAGTTGGAGGATGTACCATACGCCTGTAACTGCAAGGGATATTCGATGCCGTAAAAGGACGTCGTCTTACGTTCAATTATCGCCGTCGTCCTGCTGCCATTGGAACTGGCCTCTATTGCTGATTCCGCCATGCCATCCCCTGCCGTTGCTTTCAATGTCTGACAGTTGATGTCGTCGCCCTCGGTGATGTCATAGCTATTCATATCCAGCGTCTGGGAGGCCTGGTGGTTTCCCAGGTTGTCCCCTTCACCACCACCAAAGACAGTTTTCAGGGTTGCCGTATCGATCAGAATGGATTTGGCAGCAGAACCGTCATAGGAAAGGGATATAACACCATATCCATTGGTCAGAGCACTGTTGACTTTCTCTGAGTTATCAACTGTATTATCGCCGTCTGTGTCATACACGGATTTGTACATATCCCCGCCGCCACCACCGCCTTCTGCAGTGATGGTTGCCGTATCGTTTGTTGTGGTAATGGTGACATTATCACCACCTTTTAAAGTAAGCTTCGGGGATCCTGATGTGTTTGAAGTGATCATGACCTTATTGGATCCAGATTCCAGGTCTAGCTTGCCTTCGTTGGTGATCGATCCATCACCGTCACTACCCCCAAAGACAGTTTTCAAGGTTGCTGTATCGATCACAATTGACTTAGGGGAAGAACCATTATAGGAAAGTGACATAACACCATATCCATTAGACAAAGCATTATTGACTTTCTCAGAATTATCAACGATATTATCGCCATCTGTGTCATACACGGATTTGTACATATCCCCGCCACCACCACCGCCTTCTGCAGTGATGGTTGCCGTATCGTTCATTGTGGTAATGGTGACATTATCACCACCTTTTAAAGTAAGCTTCGGGGATCCTGATGTGTTTGAAGTGATCATGACCTTATTGGATCCAGATTCCAGGTCTAGCTTGCCTTCATTGGTGATCAGGGTATCAGCATCATTGTGAACGTGTGTATGTGCCTGATTCCAATTCGTCTGGTCTATAGTAGTTGGTATTGCATATCCGGAAGTCAAACTTAATTTTGCAGCTCCGCCTATCACTTGACGAGTATTATCAAATTGCAATCCGGTTACATCTTCAGTCAGGTTTCCTTTTGTCTGAGCTGCTTCTGCACCAATATCGGAGAGCACTTGGGAACCTGTGCGGGTTTTTACTTCAGTGCCGGATACATCCAGTACCAGGAATTTGTCATAATCAGTGGAGCCTGTTGTAGGGGAAGAGATAAATAGTTTATTGGATGTAAGCTTTGATCCGTCAAATGTCAGATCACCATCCCCTTCAATGGTTCCATCACCCGTCCAGACTCCAACCTGGTTATTGATAGGTGTTCCCACCTTATAAACATCTCCGCCACCACCCCCACCACCAAAGACAGTTTTCAAGGTTGCTGTATCGATCACAATTGACTTAGGGGAAGAACCATTATAGGAAAGTGACATAACACCATATCCATTAGACAAAGCATTATTGACTTTCTCAGAATTATCAACGA
>JAQUQD010000157.1 GCA_028716265.1 Bacteroidales bacterium
TTTTTTCTTGATCCAGACTGTATTGCCAACGATGGTCAAACAGGGAGGCGGAGCCATCATTAATTTCTCGTCGGTTCATGGCATCCGGGCCTATAAAGGACATTCGGTATATGCCGGAACCAAAGGTGCCATTATTGCCTACACCCGTGAGCTGGCAATCGAGCTGGCTCCCCTGGGCATAAGAATCAATGCCATTGCTCCGGGAGCCGTTCCAGTTGAAAATCAATTTAAAGCGGCCGGAACCGAGGATATGAGCGGACTGGATAAGCTCATTCCCTGCGGGTTTCACGGGGTGCCGTCGGATATTGCCAAAGTGGCGATATTCCTTGCGTCCGACGATGCACGGTATATTATCGGTCAAACCATCGTGGTGGATGGGGGCACCACATCCTGGATGTCATTCAGCGAAGAGTTCCGGGAAACGGGTCTTCGTCTGGGTAAAGGTTATGTGCCCGGTTTATAAACAAAGATATTTATGCCGATGATGCTGTCTGAAAAAATCAAGGGTCTCAAAGTCGAAAAGGGTGAAGTGGCTCTCTTTTATCTCGGTCAGGCCGGATTTTATATAAAAACTCCCGACAGAAACATTGTGATCGATGCCTACCTGACGGATGCCGTTGAACGGCTGTTCAATTTCAAGAGGATGATCCCTGCAATGATTACCCCGGATGAAGTCGATGCCGACCTCTTTCTTTCGACCCATTCACATGCCGATCATCTGGATCCGGATGCCCTGCCTGTGCTGGCAAAAAAAAGCAATATGTTCTTTATCGGATCACCTGACTGTGAGGAACTTTACAGGCAGAATGGTATTGCGGAAGACCGATTTTGCGTATTAAAACCAGATCAGGAATGGAAGGCGAAAAATATCAGAATAAAGGCTATCTATGCCAACCACGGAGACCTGGCTCCGGATGCTGTTGGCCTGTTGATCGATATGCAGGGAATTAAACTCTATCATACAGGGGATACCAGTTTCGATCCGGATAAAATAAGGGCTTCATTACCTGCAGATATCGATATGATGATTGCTCCCATCAACGGGCAATACGGGAATCTCAATGCTTCGGAAGCATGTAAACTTGCCGGGATTATTAATCCCAAGATATTAATTGCCAGTCATTTCTGGATGTTCCTCGAGCATGTTGGTGAAGGGGGTACAGGAGATCCAGCTACCTTTTTGAAAGAATCGAAAAACCTACCCGGGAGTATGAAAGCCATGGTGATGGCTCCGGGAGAGCTGTTAAAATACAGGAGATAAAATAAACCCTAACAAAATGGAACTAGTAATCGGAATTGTTTTCGCTACGCTGGCTGGATTGGGTGCAGGTACAAGTGCCTGGCCCTTTAAGGTCATTAAGGAGATGCACTTTGAGCAATATGTATTTTTAAACATTCTGTCTGGCCTTGTACTCTATCCCTGGATTGTTGTTTTGATAAAAGTACCCGATCCGGGTCTGATGATAGAAACGGTGGGTGCCAAAACGCTGATCATCTCAAACATTCTGAGCGTGGCATGGGGAGTGGCCAATTTGTTGTGTATGATCTGCATTATCCGGATTGGTGCAGCGCTTACGGGAGCTATTCTTTCTGCACTGGGAATGTCGGTTGGGATCATCGTACCCCTGATACTCAAAGGAAGTGGCCTGTTCACGAATGCTCCCGACGTTTTCTCCCGGCCGGGATTATTGATCATGATCGGTTTGCTCGTGGTTATCGCCGGTGTTGTTTTAGTCAGTGTTGCAGGATTCGGAAGGGAAAAGGTGTTGAAAAATGCAAGCGGACAAGTCCGGAAAAAGCAAGCCTCGGGTGACTTCCGGAGGGGATTGGTGCTAGCCATTATCGCGGGGATTCTTTCCTGTGGGCTGGGGCTATCGTTCGTATACAGCCAGGGTCCGATCATTGAAGCGGTCAAGCAGCAGGGAGCAGGCGAAATGGTGGCAAACGTTGCTGTTTGGGCACTTGCCTGCCTGGGCGGAGCTTTGGTAAACATCGGTTATGCCGTGTACTGGATGACCCGAAAGAAAACCTGGAATCTGCTTTTCATCAGGAAAGATGAACTGATTTGCAGCCTTCTGGTAGGATTGCAGTTTTTAGGATCGATGGTGCTGATGGGAAGAGGGATGGTCATGCTGGGAATTCTGGGTGCATCGGTCGGTTTTGGTATTCAGCAATCGATGCAGATTATCGGGAACCAGATGGTTGGATTTATTGGCGGCGAATGGAAGGGAGTGTTTGGTCAGCCGAGAAAAACCATGTATGTGGCTCTGGGCGTGATATTCATAGCTGTGATTGTACTCGCATACAGCAATACCATCATCTGATGGTGACTTGAGGAATGCAAGCAAGAATGTGGAGGTAAAATGATAGAAGGCATTGAACATGTGGGACTTAGTGTCTCAGATCTGGATAGATCCATAGCGTTTTACTGTAAAAACCTCGGTTGTGAAGTCATCCGGATTATCGAACCTGATGCTGATTCTTTGTTGGGGAAAGTGGTCGGAATGGCTGGTTGCATGGCACGGATAGCACATTTGCGATCAGGACCGAATATGCTTGAGCTTTTTGAATACAAACAACCGTCAGGGAAGAAAATACCGGATGACCGAAATCAGGC
>JAQUQD010000158.1 GCA_028716265.1 Bacteroidales bacterium
CGCCTGATAGATCAGTTTAAATACATCCTGAACATCGATCCCTGAATGGATTTCGAATTGAGCGTCAATGATCTGTGGAAATTCCATAAATCAATTATACGATTTTTTCTTGCAATATGGGAATTCATCGGTTAACATCAGAAAAAAATCTACCTGCACGGGAATCAAATGCCCAGAGATGCTAAAAAAATCAGGAACGTTGGAATCATCGCCCATGTCGATCACGGTAAAACCACCCTGGTCGACACACTTTTCCGTCAATGCTCGGTCAAGGTCCGGAAAGACATGCCCACTGAGCGCATCATGGACAGGAACGACCTGGAGCGCGAACGCGGCATCACCATTTTCAGCAAGTGCGCGTCAGTCAATTACAAAGACTATCTGGTCAACATCGTGGACACCCCGGGCCATTCCGACTTCGGGGGTGAAGTGGAACGCATCCTGAACATGGTGGATGGAGTGCTGCTGCTTGTGGACGCAGTAGATGGACCTATGCCTCAAACCAAGTTCGTGCTGCGGAAAGCCCTGAAACAGGGACTGCATCCCATCGTGGTAATCAACAAGATGGACCGCCCCCATGCGCGCGCGAGATTCGTGGAAAATGCCATCTTCGACCTTTTCGTATCACTGGGGGCTACCGACGAGCAGCTTGATTTTCCAATTGTATATGCTTCAGCCAAAGACGGCTGGGCTACCATGACCCCTGATAAGAAAGCCGAGGATGTAGTCGAGCTCCTGGATCTGATACTTTCCTATGTCCCACCACCCGTGATTTCGAGGACCGGTGGTTTTTCAATGCTGATCTCAAACATTTCTTACAACTCATATGTCGGACAATTGGCTCACGGAAGAGTGTATTCAGGAACAATCAAGCAGAACTCTCCGATATACCTTCTGAAAAAGGACAATTTCATCCAGCCTTGCAAAGTGCTGAAAATACTTAGTTACGAAGGTCTGGAACAGGTCGAGGCTATGGAAACCTCTGCCGGAGAGATCGTAGCCATCGCTGGAGCTGAAAACCTGGAGATCGGCGATACGCTGGCCATGTCGCCTGACATCGCGCCTCTTCCCCGCATCAGGGTCGACGAACCCACTATTTCCATGTTTTTTTATACCAACTCCTCCCCCTTCTTCGGATCAGACGGTAAATACGTGACTTCCAGAAAGATCAGGGAGCGGCTGCAGGTCGAAGTGATGGGAAATGTGGCGATCTGCGTGGAAGACGGAGATTCTCCCGACTCTTTCAAGGTATCAGGCCGGGGAGAGCTGCAGCTTTCCATCCTGATCGAAACCATGCGTCGCGAAGGATACGAACTGGAAATTTCCCAACCAAAAGTGATTCTCAGGGAAATCGACGGCAAAATCCATGAGCCGTTTGAGGAACTGGTGCTCGACGTGGAAAACACTTTCCTCGGAGCTGTGATGGAAAACCTGGGAAAGCGCAAGTCAGAGGTTCTCTCCCTGCATAACGATGGAGTGACCACCAGAGTGGAGCTGAAAATCCCGGCGCGGGGACTGTTCGGTTTCCACAGCGAATATCTGAGTCTCACCAAAGGTACAGGCCTGATCAATCAGTCGTTTTATGGTTATGAACTGTTCCGCGGCGCTTTCCCCAAAAACAGGCGCGGCGTCATGGTCAGCATGGAGGCCGGGAGGGTTTCCACATACGCTCTTACGCAGCTTAAAGACAGGGGCACTTTCTTTGTCAGGCCGGGTGAGAAAGTCTACGAAGGCATGATTGTAGGCGAGCACTGCCGCGACAACGACCTGCCGGTTAATATCTGCAAGGAAAAGCACCTTACCAACATGCGCTCCTCCACCTCGGAAATCGTTGAAAAGCTGCCTGCACCAAGGGATTTTTCCCTGGAACAATGCATGGAATACATCGAGGACGACGAGCTGGTGGAAGTGACACCGGTCACGATCAGGATGCGCAAAAAAACCCTGAATCATGATCAGCGGCAGCGGCAGAACAAGAAAAAAACAGAAGACTCATAATTTCATGTAATTCTGATCCAGCCAGCTCTTCGGACGGTCCACATTGAAGTGAATTCTGGATTTCTGGCCATTCATCAGATTTTTAACCTCAAAAACATCGTACTGATGATTGTTCTCATCCATCACCAGGTCCTGGGTGAGAGGTTCGACGCCAAGGTATTTCATCACAACATACTCTTCGCGGACATCAACGACTATATAAGCGCTCTTGAAGTCCAACCCGTCTCCGGATTTCAGGATGGAATTGATCATGCCCCGGGAAAATTTACCGTGAAATCCGGATTTTTCCATTTCCCCGAGTGCCCTGTATATAATTTCAGCTGCGGAATGGGCTTCTATGTCCAGGTAGTTTTCCCGGATCAGGAAATTCACGTCTTCCAGAGCGGTTTTCCAGTCGCAGGCATCCAGAGCCTTGTTCAGGCCCACCCCGTGTTCTTCATCTCTGGAATATGGGAAATAGCTTTCCCATTCCGCATACAGTTCCCGCAATTTGGCAAAATCAGCTTCATCCGGTTTCGCGATGGCGTGTTTTAACATTTCCAGATATTTCATTGCATTTCCTATCATCCCTAAAATATTATTTTATTTTCGTACAGGTGAACGGCCG
>JAQUQD010000159.1 GCA_028716265.1 Bacteroidales bacterium
CTTCATTGGTCATCGCCTCCAGTGATGCTAAGAACTGGTCACAGGGGATCGATCTCCAGTGGATGATGGGCGCCATGCAGAAGAACGATCAGCAGGCAATCCGGGATTTTCTTTATGGCATGAACCGGATATTCAAAAGAATCCTCCTCTATCCGATGCCGGTGATCGCGGCCATGAACGGACACGTCTTCGGGGACGGTACCATCATGGCCTGCGCCTGTGATTTTCGTTTCATGAAAGCCGACCGCGGCTTTTTCTGTTTTCCTGAGATCGACATCAATATTCCCTTCCTCCCCGGCATGCAGGCGATCATCCGGAAAGCAATCCCATACTACAAACTCGAGGAGCTCGTCTTAAGCGGTAAAAGAACCGGTGCCGCTGAACTGGAATCCCACCATATCATCATCAAGGCATGCGAGAATGAAGAATCGCTGATGCGGGAGGCGTTGGCCTACGCAAAAACATACAACAAAAAACGGTCCATCTTCGGGGAGATGAAAAAAAGAATGCACCGGTCCATCATTGAGATCATGGAAAAGGAGGATCCCATCTATATCGAGCCCCTGAAGCTTATGATGTAACAGGCTGCCGGGATAAGGTAATAAAGGCATGCAAAGATGCGTCGCTTGATCAATCGATATATTCTGAGAGAAATCACCGTTCCATTCTGCATGATTCTTTTTGTGCTCACGTTTGTCCTGCTGATGGGAAAGATTCTTCAGGTCATGGACCTGATGATCAACAAAGGGGTCGCCTTTTTAGATATAGCTCGATTGATGCTTTATCTGATGCCCTCCTTTCTGGCCTTTACCATCCCCATCTCGCTTCTGATAGCGATTCTGATCGGTTTAGGAAGGCTTTCAGGTGACAATGAATGGACCATCCTGAAGATGTCGGGAATCAGCCTCTATCAGTTGTCATTTCCGGTCGCGCGCTTCACATTGATTGCCTTTCTGATGACCCTGGCGACAACCATTTTCCTCGTTCCGTATGGGAACATGACATCCAGGATCCTCCTCTTCGACATGGCGAGGCAGAAGGCCGCAATCGGCATGCAGGAGAAGGTGTTCATGGACGATTTTCAGGGAATTCTCCTGTATGCGGATAGGATACCGGTGCATGGCAATTATTTAGAGGGAGTTCTCATTTCGGATGACCGGATCAGCCGTGAACCGAGTACAATCATCGCCCGTCGGGCCTACCTTATTGAAAATCCCGATACGATGGTCATCACGCTGAGACTGGAGGACGGCAGCACGCACACGGTCGATGCCGGTCTCAGCCATTACCGGAAAATGGATTTTCACTTCTATGACGTCCGGCTGGATTTTGCCTCGTCCCTTTCCGGCAACGGGAGGACCGTGGTAAAGTCAAGTACGGAGATGAGGCTGTCGGAACTGATTGCAGCGTTGAGGAACCGCGAACTCAAAGATGATGCTTTGCGCGAACTGAGCATCGAGTTGAACAAGAAGATGGCCGTCCCCGTCTCCTGCCTGGTCTTTGCCCTCATCGGTATACCACTGGGGATCAGGGCCCATCGCTCCGTTCGATCCCGGGGTTTCACTATCGGCCTGTTCCTGGTTCTCGTCTACTATCTGCTGCGCATCGGGGGGGAGGCACTGGTTGAAACAGGAAGATTCTCACCGTTCCTCGGAACCTGGATGCCGAACTTCATTTTTGCCTTCGCTGGAATCTTTCTTTTTTCTGTGTCCGCCAGAGAAGCATACATCAGTCGGCGGTATTGCGGTCATTTCGTCGATTCCGCACCGAGCGTCTCAACATTGGACAAAACTCCTCAGGATGGTGGAAGATCATCATGAAGGTCATCCATCGTTATCTAATCCATGAATATCTTGGAAACCTGCTGTTCATCACCCTGTGCCTGGCCTCCCTTTTCCTGATCATCGATTTTTTCGAAAAATTCAGAATGTTTCTCAGCAATCATGCATCAATCGGGCAGATGATGTCCTACTTTTTCTACCGGTTGCCGATGATCGTCTCGCAGATGCTGCCTGCAGCCATTCTACTGGCCTCGCTGTTAACCTGCGGATCACTGTCGCGTCATAACGAAATCACGGCGATGAAGGCGAACGGCATCAGCCTTTATCTGATTGCCCTCCCCATTATGGCCATTGCCGTCCTGATCTCGATGCTGATTTTTTTCCTGAGCGAATGGGTTACTCCTTATACCAACGACAGGGCCGAAAATATCCGTCTGATTGAGGTGCAGAAACGACGGTCCTTGGGAAGCTTCAAACAGGATCAGATCTGGTACCGAGGGCAGAAAGGCATTTACAACTTCCGACTGTATGAAGCGCAGACCAATACGCTTCACGGAATCACCATCCATTACCTCGACCGCGAGATGAAGCTGATCATGCGCCTGGATGCCGAAAGAGGCGAATGGAGTGAAGGCCGCTGGTTGTTCCATAACATTATGATCACGAACTTCAATGACGGTGAGTTTCCTGTTATTTATAAAGTGAGGCAACAGATTGTAGATCTTCCGGAAAGCCCTTCCGACTTCCAGATGGTGCAGAAGGATGCCGCGGCGATGGGCTATGTTGAATTGAAGCGATATATCCGCAAACTTCAGGCGGAAGG
>JAQUQD010000160.1 GCA_028716265.1 Bacteroidales bacterium
AACCGTTCCTGGAATACCAGGATCCCGAAAATTATGTCGGGGCTTATTCCGATTTTTATCAGGATATTTTAGGGGTCTGATTTTTTATTAGTACAGATAGATGATCAAAAAGATTTTACTCAAGGCTGGCTACGGACTTCTTATCGGTGGCCTGTTTTTGTTTGCGGTTACGGGTTGCGACAACAGTGAGGAGGTGGGGCTTAACCTTACCTCACCCGGTGAACGGTTTCGCTACAGGATCAATTCATCAGCCGTGATTACAGCAACGACTATCATGCAGGATTCCATCATCTCGTCAAAACGGACAGCATCACTGCTTGGATGCATGAACGACCCGGTGTTCGGTCGTTCAACCGCCCATCTGCTGACTCAGCTCCGGCTCTCATCGAACGATGTGGATTTCGGGGAATCACCGGTTCTTGACTCAGCCGTCTTACTGATGAAATATTTGTCGTGGTACGGCGATACCACAACCGGGCAGGATATCAAGGTTTATGAATTGAATCAGGACCTTTATTATGATTCGACTTACTATTCCAACATGGATATCAGTGGGTTCTACGATCCTGCCGCTCCGATCGCAACTTTCTCTTATCAGCCTCTTCCAACCGAGGACTCGGTTCTGATCAGGCTTGATGACAGTTTTGGACAAAAAATCCTGGAAGTTGATACTTCCTATCTGACTGATAATACTACCTGGCTCACTTTTTTCAGAGGGCTCTATCTGGAAGCCCAACCCGTAGATCAGGGTGGTTCGATCATCTCCTTTAATTTTTCGGGCGGCAGTTCAAGGATGACCCTGTATTACCATAATGCCGAAAACGATTCCCTGTCTTACGAAGTAATCATCAATTCCAACTGTACCTGGGTAAACCGGTTTGATCACGACTATTCCCAGGCATCGATCAGCCCCTGGATCAATGATTCCCTTTACGACCACCCCGAAGTGTTCATCCAGGGAATTGCAGGTACGCGGGCCCATTTGAAACTTTCACTACCTGATACGATCCTCTCGATCATCAATACCGGAGTTGCCATCAATAGAGCCGAACTGATTTTCACCCTTGCGGATGATCCTACATCGTCCACTTTTTCAGTGCCCTCTGCCGTACGTGTGTTGAATACACTGCCCGACTGGACCAGTCAGTTCACGGAAGACATTGAGTCCGGTACAGATTATTTCGGGGGTTCGCTTGATGAAGAATCGGGGACTTATCGGTTTAATATTGGGAGATATATCCAGAGTTTGCTCCATCCCGACACGGCCCAACGGCAAGAAGGCAACGGGTTGTTTTTAGAACTGATGGACCAGTGGATCAGTGCCGGTCGCCTGCCGATTAAAAACGGCCCTGGTGATATTAAGCTGATTATTACCTATACACCCCTTAATTAGGCATTATCTGAATTCTTCCCTTTGATTTGCAAGACAGATCCGCTACCTTAGCGGATCTGAAACCTTTTGTCCTATAATCATATGTGCGGAATTGTTGGCTATATTGGCTCACGTGACGCTTATCCAATTCTGATAAACGGACTGAAAAGACTTGAGTACAGGGGTTATGACTCGGCTGGTATTGCATTGATCGACGAAGGATTTAAGGTACGGAAGTGCAAGGGTAAAGTTGCCGACCTCGAAAAACTCGGTACATCGATGACTTCATCGAGCCATATCGGTATGGGCCATACCCGATGGGCTACTCATGGTGAGCCGAATGAAGTCAATGCTCATCCCCAGGTATCCTGTCACGGCCATTTTGTTTTGGTTCATAACGGGATCATCGAGAATTATTCTCCGATCAAACGTCACCTGAAATCCCGCGGTGTGCAATTCAAGAGCGATACGGACACGGAAGTCCTGGTCAATCTGATCGAACATCTCTACCTCGAAGGCGATCTCAGCGCTAACCTGGCAATCATGATGGCTCTTAATAAAGTGGAAGGCGCTTATGGGATTGTGGTAGCCTGCAAGGAAGAACCGGACCGCCTGTTTGCCGCCCGCAAGGGAAGTCCACTGGTAATCGGAGTCGGTGAAGGAGAGTATTTTCTAGCATCGGATGCAACTCCTCTGATCGAGCATACACAAAACGTCATTTATCTGAACGACGAGGATTTTGCGGTGATTACCAGGGAAAAGTTGTCACTCCGGAGTCTCGGTAATGTATTGCTTACTCCTGAGATCAAAGAACTCGATATGTCGATCGGTGAGATTGACAAGGAAGGATTCTCTCATTTCATGCTGAAAGAGATCTTTGAACAACCGCGAGCCATAAAAGACACTTTCAGGGGACGTGTACTGCCGGATCAATCGGGAATCCTGCTGGGCGGATTGCATGAGGTTCTGCCGAAACTCTATTCAGCGAAGAGGATCATTATTACAGCCTGCGGAACATCCTGGCATGCCGGATTGGTGGGAGAGTATTTTTTTGAAGAACTGGCACGAATACCTGTCGAGGTGGAATACAGCTCGGAATTCCGTTACAGAAATCCGATCCTCACTCCCGATGATATTGTTCTGGCAATCAGTCAGAGTGGCGAAACAGCCGATACACTTGCCGCGGTTAAGCTGGCAAAAGAGAAGGGAATAACAGTCCTCGGCATCTG
>JAQUQD010000161.1 GCA_028716265.1 Bacteroidales bacterium
TTTAATCAGAATATCATATTCTTCCTCACCTTCTTTAAAAGTGACTCCCGTGGAGAACTCAGTGGGGAAGGAACTAAGTTCCGACATCACCGAATTCAGGGCAACATTTCTTTCGCCCATTTCACGGGTATTGAAATCCATCCGGACCTCCGGACGGTTATCCTGAACACCTAGGCTCACTGATTGGATGGTGGAAAGATCTTCGAGGTAGTATTGGATATCTTCGGCCACTGCCTTCATCAGGTTAAAATCCTGACCTTTGATGAGTACTTTCTCCTGCTGAACCCCGATACCCATGAATTGTTCCAGTCCTCCAGTTTCCGGCATTCCGGCAGAAGAGCCTCCCCCTCCACCGGAAAAACCACCACTCGTAGAAAATTGTTGGAATTCATATTCAATCAGGGGAATATCCTGAATTCTCCGTTCAATATCTGATTTGATTTCTGGTAGTTTTCTGTCTTTAATCTTCTGATATTTTTCCACCAGGGTAATTCTCACAGTTGCCTGGGCTTCCTGAGTCTCAGTTACAATCTCTTCTTTTTCAGCCAGGTCCATCAGACGCTCTTCCAGGATACGAACGGCAATATCCGTATTATCAAGGGTGGTACCCTGTGGCATGGTGATCGCCAGACTGATCTCACGAGTTTCTGCTTCTTTCAGGGTATTGGTCGATACGGCAAGCGCTCCGAAAAGGCTGATGAAGAAAATAACCAATCCTCCGATAACAGTCACCGCCGGATTTCTCAATGAACTTTTTAAAAACAACATATACACCTGGATCAACCGCTGATGCAAGTGTATCTTTTCAAAAACCCCGGGAGTATCATTCGGCCGCTTCTTCAGGATCAGGTGGGTCAGCATGGGTATCAGTACCAATGCGACCATCATGGAAATCATAAGGGTAGAAACAATGGATATTCCAATATTTGCACCCAATATTCTGACGAGATAATTATCTGAAAAAATAAACGGCATAAATACCATGACCGTGGTAAGGGTCGAAGCGAATACGGATCGCCACACCTCCTTGGTTCCCTGAACAACCGCCAGATCTGGCGGCTCCCTCCTCGAGGCGTGCCTATAGACATTCTCCAGCACTACTACACTGTTATCCACAAGCATCCCAATGGCGAGGGCCATTCCAACCAGTGTAAGGCTGTTGATGGTTATGCCTGCCGCATAGAAAATATTGAAGGCAACATAAACGGAAATCGGAATGGAAAGAGCAATACTTAAAACCAATCGGATCTTTTTAAGGAAAATCCATAGGATAAAAATGGCCAGAAGACCTCCGGTGATCGCCAGATTCACGATCTCGTCGATGTTCTTTTTCATCACTTCGGCCGTGTTATCCTGGATCTTGATTTCCAGCTCAAGCGGTTTGAGTTCCTTATTGAGTTGTACCACAACTCCTTTAACAGATTCAGATAGATCAATAACATTGACCTGCGCATCGGCCACCAGGGTCATGGTCACCGATTCCATCCCGTTCACGCGGGAATAGGAGGTCTGTTCCTTTACTCCAAAATAAACCGAAGCCAGATCTTTCAGGAGCACCGGGCCCTGTTCCTTGATGACCAGGTTTTCGATCTCCCGGGGATCCGTATAATCGCTGGATACATGGACAAAGTGGACCTGATTTCCGGCGTATACATTTCCCACGTAAGTACGATCGCGTCCGTTCTGAGAAATCGCATTCCTCACCTGGTAAGGAGTAACTCCATAAGCATCACACGCGTCTTTGTTCAGCGTGATTTCCAAGGTTTTTTCCTGTCCGCCGAAGATCGTCACCCCTGCAATACCATCAATATTTTCGATCCTTTTAACTATCTTCTCATCCGCCAGTTGCCTAACCCGGTTTGCCCCTCCGGAACCCCTGACTTCCAATGACATGACCTGGTTGGCCATCTGCTCCAGGTCGACCTTCTGGACGGTAATAGTGAAGCTTTCCGGCAGTGTTTTCCTGACCTCATCGATCCGTTCCTGGAGTTTGAGCTGTGCGTATTTGAGGTCGGTATTGGGGGTATAAGAAACATAAAGCATTCCTCTGCGCTGGGCAGCGGTTGAGGTAAGCTCTTCTATCCCAGGAAGGCCTCCGATGGCACCTTCCAACGGAATGATCGCCTGTTTCTCCATATAACCCGGATCAACCTCCGTCTGCGCTGAAACCTGTACCACCAGGTAAGGAGCCTGGGCATTGGGGAAAAGCTCCACATCCAATTGCTTGTAAGAGACTACACCCATCAGGGTTAGCCCGATAAAGATCATCGAGATCAGAACTTTCCTATTAACAATCATCCTCATGAGGATACCTCCTTAGATTATGGATTCCCGTTTGAACCGTTTCCTGGATGTTAGCCGATCCAGAACATCATATACACAAGGTATAACAATGAGTGTCAGGATCGTACTTGTAACAAGACCTCCGATCACCGCAAGGGCCATCGGAGCACGAATGGAAACGCTCTGGCCGAATCCGATAGTCATCGGCAGGAGTCCGAGAATGGTGGTAAGACTGGTCATCAGAATGGGTCGGATCCTCTGGAGTCCGGCCTGAAGAATTGCCTCCCTT
>JAQUQD010000162.1 GCA_028716265.1 Bacteroidales bacterium
GTTATTGCTGCGGTCATCTATGTCGTTATTACCGCTGTCCTGTCTTTCATCCCGTACATAGGCTGGGTCCTCGTCCTAGTCGTAGGTCCGTTTTTCACGATCTTCATCGCCCGGTACTTTACGCTTGTTTATGACCAGGGCGAACCGCAACCGGTCCTGGCAGCGACGGTAGTATAATCAACTACTTTTTTGTTTTTCCCCGTCTAGCTTTAGGTATCAATTAACGCAATTTCACCCTTTTTCGATTCTAAAAATTGTATATCTCGTTAAAACAGGAGTTCAAGCAGGTTATTTGATATCGGTGATCGCCTTTAAAAAAAATGGCTCTCATCACTCTTCAGCTGACGGGCCATCCTTGTCTTCCTCGTAAGTGAACACGTCATCTATCCCGACACCGAACAGCCGTGCTATACGATAGCCGAGTTTCAGTGACGGGCAATACTTGTCTTTTTCGATGGAGATGATGGTATTCCGGGTAACTCCGACAAGCTCGGCGAGTTGTTCCTGGGTCATTTCACGCTCGGCACGGAGCACGCGGATCCTGTTCTTCATGGCAGCCTGTAGTTAGTACTTTCTGTCGTAATAAAGATAAAACACTCCGAAAATGACCAGAAGGGCGACAAGGGAACCCCCGATGGTCATTCCTACGATGCCCTTTCTCTCATTCTCCAAAAACCCTTCACGCCGGAACTGGCTGTAATCCATTGCTTCGGACTCGTTCATGGCATTGATATTTTTTATCGTTGTTGAACGTATGAGATTTTCTGGACTTTCCATACTGCCCGGCCGGTACATGTTAATCATCATTGAACTTGTCCCATCGTCATTGGTAAATACCCGTCCCTTAATCATCGGGGCGAGCGGATCGCTGACTACATATGAGTACAGGATGACTGATGCAATGGCCCCGAGAATAACAAGGACTTCCAGTGTCCGTAGTGCAGATCTGGAACGGATTTTATTCACGCGTTCGTCCCCGATCACTTCTTTCACATTCTGGCGGCATGCCAGGATGACAATTAATCCCAGCGGGATCGCGATGATGGGGATCAGGAAATTCCCGGCTGCCATGGACCACCCGATCAATGCAGCAACCAGACAGGCTGTCATGAAGGTACAGATAAGATACGTAAAATATTTCATGGATATCATCCCTTCAAGGTAAATTTCTTTGAGCTGAACACATCACCAGGGATAGTCTCCCTTGGTTGGAAGTCAATTTTGTCGTTACTTACATTCACCTCATATATACTTGGATCCATCAGGTACGTTCGTAGTTCGAATGACCAGAGGTTTTCAACGCCACTGCCGTTTACTATCCTGACCCCACCCATGGCTCCGGAAAAACTGCCACCCTGGGTTTTGTCCTTCGGATTAATGGTGAAATCATAGTCTGTCCTGAATGAGGAGGGGTATACCTGAACCAGCAGGTCCTCCCCGGGAGGAAGGCTGGTTGTTCCCGTGATCAGGTAAATATCGTGTATCCGCATATCCGGAAGAGTATCGATAGTGACGAACCTGGACGAGGTACCAAGGGGATCAGTGGTGTTTTTTGTACCGGGTACAGGGGGAGTAAGGTTGAATTCAGAAACGGCTGATATACCCCCTTCAGGAGTGATCTCCTGGGTATTGTTTCCCGTGTTATCTGTAACGCTAATCCGGTAGTGGGCCGGTCTCATATGAACGGTATCGAACACAACTGACCACCGGTTAACATTTTCCGTACCCGGTTCGACATTCGTAGTGCCCCGGGGGCACTGAAGGCCACTGCCCGTTTCGTTGCCAATTTCTTCAGTCATCCACAACAGGGATGTACCCGGTTCCAGGCTGGTAATACCGGTAATTGTCTCACGGTTGCCGGTTTCTTTCTCGTCGATGGCGTTCACCCTGATGAATGGTTTTTTTATAACGGTTTTTTTCCGGATGCTCCCCGGGCCGGCATTCTCATCCCCCAGCGTGAAATGCTGCGTTGCGATGGGATCACGTTCAACCATGGTGAAATTTTCTGTGAATGCAATCGTTGCAAGGGTGATCATATAGTCTGCGGGTTGTAATTGTGAAATATCAACGAACCCATTCCAGCGGTTGCTTCCCCCGGCTCCTGAAATTATCTGAGTATTACCGGTTGCTGTCGTTTTTCCGGAAACATCTCCTCCCGTGACGTACTGGGGCAACGCGGATACCTTGATGTCTATGTAGCTGTCGAGGGGGAGAGTGGTCGTGCCGGTCAGGATCATCATGTTATTATCGTCAACATTCATGCTCGTGATGGGATCGATGGTGATAGCGGGGAACAGAAATGGGGAGGGGAATGTGGTAAGGGAGATAACGATGAACATACTGATGAGGACTACCGCCGAGATGATACCGGCCCAGGTGAGATACTTCTTTTTCATACAACCTCCATCAAGGGGAGTTATCCCTTCCTCTTGCAGGGTCGGCAGTATTACTATCGGGCTGGGTTTCCGGGGTGATGTTTACAACGATACCCCGGGCTGAGCCCGCATACGGTAATGGAGATCCGCTGGTGTCCTGCACGATGAGCGATGTAGCACGGAAGATATT
>JAQUQD010000163.1 GCA_028716265.1 Bacteroidales bacterium
TTGAAATCGGATCAGTATGTTAAACCAGCGTCTACAGCAGAAACTTTTACAGAAGCTTTCTCCACAGCAGATTTTGCTGATGAAGCTGCTGCAGATCCCGTCCATGGCGCTGGAACAAAGGATCAAGCAGGAGGTGGAGGAAAACCCTGCGCTGGAGCTGCTGGATGGATCCGAAGGCGACCAGGATGATAATTATTCAGATGAGGATGATGATGCCGTTCCCGACACCAGTGATGAATCTGTTGAAGAAGAAGCACCCGAGCGCAATTCCGACGACGAATTTGATCTTAACGATTATCTGGATGAGGATGAGATCCCCGATTATCGGTTATCGGCCGGAAACATCAGCCCGGACGAGGAGCGGCGCGAGATCCCATTTTCTGCCGGCACCTCCTTCCAGGAGCACCTCATCTCGCAGCTGGGCCTCCGTAAACTTGACGCCAAACAATACCAGATCGGTCTTACGATCATAGGTAACCTTGATGATGCCGGCTACCTGCAGCGGGATATCAGTGCCATGGTCGACGATTTGGCTTTTGCCCAGAATATCCAGGCCGACAAAAAAGAGATCCTGGACGTCCTCACGGTGATCCAGGATTTTGATCCGGCAGGTGTGGGGGCCAGGAACCTGCAGGAATGCCTGATATTACAACTGAAAAGGGCAGAAGAGCCAGGGCCGGTCGTGGAGCTTGCCATCACCCTCATGGAGCGTTATTTCAACGAGTTCATCAGGAAGCATTACGATAAGATCATCCGCAAGGCCCATATAACCGAAGCTGAACTGAAATCGGCCATGGATGAGATCCTGAAGCTGAACCCGAAGCCTGGCGATACCGTGGGTGATGCATCGCGGACCAACCAGTATGTCATACCGGATTTTATCATTCAGAACGTGGATAGCGACCTTGAGCTCACCCTGAGCTCCCGGAATACACCGGAGCTACGCCTTAGCAGGACCTATATCGATATGCTGGAAACCTATTCCGAGACCAAAAGCAAGAGCAACAGGGAGGCCGTGATGTTTGTCAAGCAGAAGATCGATTCTGCCAAATGGTTCATCGATGCCATACGGCAAAGGCAGAATACCCTTTATGTGACCATGAGGGCCATCATGGAATACCAGAAGGATTATTTCCTCACCGGCGACGAAACCATGCTCCGGCCCATGATCCTGAAGGATATTGCGGAGGTTGTCAGCCTGGATATCTCCACTATTTCCCGTGTGGCTAACAGCAAATACGTGCAGACACCTTTCGGCACCTTCCTGTTAAAAAGTTTCTTCTCCGAATCCATGCAGAAGGACTCCGGGGAAGAGGTTTCCACAAGGGAAATAAAGAAGATCCTTTCTGATTGCATCACCGGAGAAGACAAGACCCGGCCCGTCACCGATGAGGAACTGACCGATATACTGAAGGAAAAGGGCTATTCGATCGCTCGTCGGACGGTTGCAAAGTACCGTGAACAGCTTAATATTCCTGTTGCCCGTCTTCGTAAAGAACTTTGATGCTGAATTTTACTATTTTTGGCGCGAAATCAGCCCTAAATGGAATCCCGGATCTCTAAGTTCATATCATTTGCCTTTCAGCCACTCCTGATGCCGACGCTGGCCATGTTGATCCTGTTGCAGATGCCGGTGTATTTTGCGGTTGTTATTCCTTCCGCGGCCAAATGGATGCTCCTGGGGATCATATTCTTTACGACTTTCTTTTTGCCTGCCTCGATCATTTTCCTGATGGCCCGGAGGGGAATGATCCATTCTCTTTACATCGAAGCCAGGGAAGAGCGGACGGTCCCATACGTCATCACCGCGATCTTCTTCATGGTGGCCTTCTACCTTCTTAGAAGCCTGCAGCTTTCTCCCGTCTATGCAAACTTCATGATGGGCGCTATCATCCTGGTCATTGCCGTGTTACTGATCAATCTTTTCTGGAAAATCAGCAGTCATATGGCGGCTGTCGGTGCCCTGACAGGCATGTGCATGGGTCTTTCCGGTTTCCTGGGAATGCTGTACCTGAACCTCATTATTGCCGGTCTGGTGCTTTCCGGCATTGTGGGATATGCCCGGCTAAGGCTTAATGCCCACACGCCGGCCCAGGTTTACGCCGGCTTCGCTTTAGGTCTCATCCTCATTGGGATTTTATTTATGTTTTTCTGATTTTACTTCTTCCTTCTTCCTTCTTATCTGGAAGTTCTCAAATGGAAGTTCTCAAATGGAACTTCTCATGTGGAAGTTTCAACTTCCAGATAAGATGGAAGAGTGAAGAAGGGAAAATATCACCGCCCATTGTTGCCCTCATTCCTTTTTGCAGTCAATAAAGTCTTGGTGAAAATAGCCAGAAGTTCATCGTTTTCTTTAATCGCCGCAATAACCTGATTTTCATCTTTTGAGGATAAGGTATTTTGGATGATTTTTAAGTTGATGTATGTTTCTCTAAGTTCTTTGATGACAATGCTGACTTTATGAATGAAATCCTTTTTAGACTGAGCGTTTTGTGCTTCGCCGTAATTCAGCGCGCTTGATATACCGGACCTGATGATCTGGTGTGAAAGTTGAGAGC
>JAQUQD010000164.1 GCA_028716265.1 Bacteroidales bacterium
GGATGTCGGAGACGATTCCGTCAAACCGGCTGGCACGGAGTTTATCCAAAGCCTCAATCCCGTCTTTTACCGTGACAATTTCAAAACCCGCACTTTTGAGTAGCATTTCCAGCATGTAGAGGTTTTTACTATTATCATCAACAATCAGGATCTTCATGAGTGGTTCACGGCTCTCCATTTTGCCTCAGTCATACATAGCCTTCCATTGAGGTATTATTAATTTACCTGAGATACTTTTGGATCTCGTCCAGAATCGTATCCGGATTGATGGGTTTTTCAACATACCCGGTACATCCGGCAGCAAGGGCCCGTTCGCGATCACCGGTCATCGCGTATGACGTCAGCGCAATGATGGGGACTTTCCCGCCAGCGGGAGATGCCCGGATACGCCGTGTTGCTTCATACCCGTCGATACCCGGCAGCTGGATGTCCATAAGGACCAGATCCGGGGTATCCCCGATTGCCATCCTGACTCCCTCTTCCCCCGTAATTGCCTCTGTTACTTCATAACCTGCCCCTTTTAAGATAAAGGAGATGAGGTATCGGTTCTTCTCGTTGTCCTCAATGACCAGTACTTTTGTCATGCATCTTCCTGCTTTTCGTATGTTATAGGGAAGGAAAACGTGAATACGCTTCCTTTGTATGGCTCGCTTTCTGTGGTAATATCCCCCCCAAGGAACCGGGCAAGTTTTTTCGAAAGGTACAGCCCGAGCCCTGTCCCCTCAACAAGACGACCCGGCACTGCAACCCGGCCAAAGGGACGGAAGAGTTGCTCCAGATCTTCCTTCCTGATGCCGATACCGGTATCCCGGACACGGATTTCCACAACAGTTCCTTTCTGCTCTACGGTCAGATCAACACTTCCCTCATCGGTGAACTTGATCGCGTTGCTGACAAGGTTCATGATGATCTGTTTAATACGGCGGTCATCGCTGGTGACGGTGATGGGACCCGGAATTTCAATATTCAGGATAAGTCCCCGGTCCTGCGCTGACAGACTATAAGTATTTTTCACATCACGGATTACATCGGCGAGGTTGAACGTCACGACACCTGCTTCGATCTTATCTGCCTCGATCTTGGAGATGTCGATCACATCGTTGATGAGCGCGAGCAGGTGACGTGCACTGTCCTGCACCATGCCAAGCTGCTTCTTCTGCTCTGCATTGATCTCACCTGCAAGCCCTTTTACGATAATACCCGTAAAGCCGATGATGGAGTTGAGCGGTGTCCGGAGCTCGTGGCTCATGGACGCGATGAACAGCGATTTGAGTTTGTCGAGCTCCTGGAGATGGAGGTTCGCTTCTGAAAGTTCCCAGGTCCGCTCAGCTACCTTTTTCTCAAGGTCGCGGTGGGCTTCGAGGAGTCTCTGCTCAGCCTGTTTACGCTCGGTGATGTCAGTCATCAGTACCAGCACAACGGGTTCTTCCCTGTACCTGATCGGGACTGCCTGAAGAATTGCGGTGATAATTTCCCCGCGGCCGGTCATGATATCCACTTCATATGGGGTTAGCTGGACACCTGACAAGCGTGCTTCCATCATTTTTTCAACATAACTACGCTGGTAGTCCGCGACAAATGAAAGGATAGGTTCTCCGATGACTTTTGATACGGAGGAACCCATTATATTCAGGGCGGCCCTGTTGGCAAACCTGACGATCCCCTTACTGTCGTAGATCGCGATAATATCCGGCAGATTTTCCACGAGGCTGCGGTTGAATTCCTCGCTTTCCCGCAGGGCATCTTCTGCCTTGCGGCGTGTCTCTTCTTCCTTAACGATCCCCCAGGCCCTGGCCAGGTAATAGGAAAAGAACAGGAGGGAGATGATCAGGATTGCAGATATGATGATCAGGTTATTCCTGAATCCCTGTATCGTGCCCAGTATTTCATTTTCCGGCGTGGAGACAATGATTGACCATGACGTGTCGCCTGTTTTTACCGGCAGGTAGATGGCCTGGAATTTCTGAGATGACAAATTCCGAAGGGAATCTCCACTGACCGTATATGTGCTGATGCCCCGGGACCCCTTCATCGCTTCCTGTGCCATTGCAGTGACCGTGGGAGAAGAGTTATAGACTGCAAAGACGGATTTACCGACCTGATCGGGATAGGGTGAATAGAGCACGACACCATTCTGGCTGATAGTCCAGGCATATCCAGAATCAAGAATCCGGATTGTGCCCAGGTTTTCCTTTGCCAGGGTGTCAAAGGGAATCAGTATTGCAATACTCCCCTTAAACGTGCCATTCTCAAAGATCGGCATATGAAATGCTACGGTCCTGAATCCTTGGACTGAAGTGAACACATCACTGATAACGATGGAATGAGTGCTCATCAGCTGCCGGACGTGGGATTGGGATGAAATATCTGTACCTGTGGATGTTTCTACGGGAAATGTATAGGAGATGATCCCTTTCTCATCTACCCGGGTAATGGATGATATCTCACCGGCATGGCTGTTGAAAAAATCCCGCATCAGTTCCCTGCCATCTGGATCAAGGAGTATGATGTGTTTAACCCCTGCAAGAAATGAGAGGGAG
>JAQUQD010000165.1 GCA_028716265.1 Bacteroidales bacterium
GGGGTCAGTCCGCCACAGTCAACCTGGATATCGTCAACAACAGCTCCTATACGTTCATCGGCAAATACGCCGTGGACCTTTACGGTCTCGACGGGTACTGGGTGGAAACCATCTACGAGATCAGCGAGAACAAGGGCCTGCCGCCCGGTTACCATTATGAATCCTATCTGACCTTCACGACCTACGCCATCGGAGTGGAACCCGGGACATACCTTTTAGCCGTCACCCATAAATGGTCGGGCTATGATTGGGAGCTGACCGGTTCCTCCTATTACCAGAATCCGGTCTATGTGACAGTTCAGGCCGAAGCGATCCCTCCAGATCCATATGAGAATAACAATGATGTTGCACAGGCGTATGCATTGCCTTTGTCATTTTCAGGAAACACTGCCGCCCAGAATACACAGGGAGCCAATCTTCACATCGAAACCGACTTTGATTATTACAGGATCAACCTGCCCACGGAGTACAATTATACGATCACCTCGCGGCTTCATGATTCCTACAACAGCGGAAACGGGAATGTGTACACGGTGGATGGTCTTTTCTCCTATTCACTGGATGGTTCCACCTGGTCGGATGCCTACGATGATGTGATGCCGGGCACCATCAAGGTGAATGGGGGAGGAGTGATGTATTTCATCGTGTCACCTTACTTCTCGGGTGAAACAGGAACCTACCTGCTGGATATGTCCATCACCCGGGTTGCCGCCGGAGGGATCGGGGAGAGCGACCTGGCCGGGCTGATCAGGGTTTACCCCAATCCGGCCGCTGATCTTGTCAATATTGACCTGAGCGCCCTTGAAGAGGAATTGGAATGCGTCGAAGTCTTCAACGTCTTCGGACAAAAGGTTATGTCACGGTCAATGAACGACAGGCTGAATTTTTATACGTTACCTTTAAATCAGTTCCCCGAAGGTATTTACTATCTGTACCTGCAATTTCCTGAAAGAGTTATCACAAAAAAAATATCCGTCAGCAGATGAGAGCAATACTGATCATACTTGTCATTGGTCTGATGGGCTGTTGTACCAGCAAGAAAGCGCCACAGTCCCAGCTGGCCGAACAACCCGATTCGGTGGCACAGTTCATTCCGGGTCCGCCGGCACTGGTTTACAAAACCAGGGGAGATTATTACCAGCTGGTTCCCGTACTGTTATCAGAGGACAAAAAGGAGATCATCACTTACCCACACCCGAAGGATCTGATAAGAGGCGATGGCTATGCGCTTCCGGACTCTCTAAGCAATGGTTACCTGCTGGATAACAGGGGGATCGGTGCAAATGTGGCCTTTTTAAGCCTTACGTATGAAGAATATGCTAGCCTTCAGGAGGTACCGACCGCTGATCAGCTGTATGACAGGATATTAGACAGGGATCCGCTGACTGAGCTTTACAATTGCGGGCTCCGTACATCATTTTCTGATCCTGTGAGGCAGATCAATGAGCTGATCGGGAGCGGGGAGCTGCAGGCGAAGTGCAGGCGCGTTAAATGAAGCTGATTGGGTTGATAGAGTCCTTATTGTTTTAACCACAGAGGCACAGAAGGAAACACGGAGGAAAAAATGTTTAAAGAATATCTACATATTTTTGGTCTATGTTTAAGGAGTTGATCAAATCGGTGACGGGATCATTGGACCAGAAAGGGATTCGGTATATGATATCCGGTAGCCTGGCATTCAATGAGATACACGGATCGGCTCGAATTACTGATTCCGAACCGGTGAAGTACTGGCAAATCCCTTCTATCATAGCTCAAAATAGTTGATCTTAAACATGTTAAATATAATCAGAATGAAAATTCAAATTAAATTACTGTATCGAATGCTCACAGGAAGATTCCTTCCATTTGTTATCTGTCTCTTCTGGTCGGCGGCTACGTTTTCCCAGGATGCCGCATCACCTCTTGAGACAGAGATCTACAAGCTTGACAACGGGCTGACCGTTTACCTGAATGAAGATCATGCGCTGCCAAGCATTTTCGGGGCTGTCGCCGTCAGGGGCGGGAGCAAACGCGATCCGGCCGATGCTACAGGCATTGCCCATTACTTTGAGCATATCATGTTCAAGGGAACCGACAGTATAGGAACCCTTGATTATCAGGCTGAAAAGGTCTACCTCGACAGCATTACAACGCTTTACGACGAGTTGGCCCTGACAGGCAACGAGGCACAAAAAGCGGATATTCAGGCTCAGATAAACAGGCTCTCGGTCAGGGCTGCTACATATGCCATTCCGAATGAATTCGGCAAGATCCTGAGCGAAATGGGCGGAACGATGGTGAATGCCGGGACTGGCAACGATGAGATCGTTTACTTCAATATCTTTCCTTCAAACCAGGTCGAAAAATGGCTCAAGCTATACAGCCATCGGTTCATCCATCCTGTTTACCGGTTGTTCCAGTCGGAACTGGAAACGGTCTACGAAGAATATAATATGTATAAGGACAACCGGTTTGCCAATGCATTTGAAGAATTCATCAAAGAATTCTACCCGAATTATCCTTACGGTGTTCCGATCGTTGGGTACCCTGATG
>JAQUQD010000166.1 GCA_028716265.1 Bacteroidales bacterium
GGAGTATACACTTTTGATGCTCCTCTGGCTGCCGGAGAACCCCTGCTGTTGTCAACCGTTGTGGGTGAAACGTTCGACCCGTGGTTGTTCCAAAGCCGCAACGGGAAGACCGACAACTGGGATTTCTCCCTTAAAATTGTTAACCATAACAATGCCGAGGCGATGTCTCTGGGTGGTGAATACAACATCACTGTTCAGCCGTATGTTGGATTGGAACCCTACGAAGATGATTTCAATTACCTGCCTGAAGAAGAGATTACTCTGAACATACCTTATAACACGCTGACCATGGAAGCCGAGCCGGATTTTGCCGGAACTACGGATCCTGAAGTCGGAGATTACGAAGTTGCCTGTGGTGCCATATGGGACATCGATGCAGAACCATCACTTCAGGGAGGCTGGGGATTCGATTTCTGGTCGGATGATGCATGTCCGCACAGTTTCTTCGGAAACCCATTCCATGCAGGTACTACCTACAAAATGCCCAATTGTGAGGCTGTCGTTACCGCTAACTTTTTCCAGAAGGTCTATACTCTGACTATTGGTGTGAAGGGATGCGGACAGGATGTTGTCATCTGGCCGGAATATGGTTCAACTGCCATTGCCACACTGAACGGCAACCGCGAATGTGCTATCCTGGATGAAAACGGAGGCTGGGATCCTCTTATCCCAAGAACCTTCACCCACGGTGAAACCGTTATCCTGGAAGTGATCCCGGAAGAAGGATGGACCTGGGGACAGTGGATTTACTGCAGCCCGACCGAGGATGATGAACCCCTGAGCGATCCTGACTTCACCTATCTGGGAATCAATGAGGACGGACACCATTACTACGAATTGATTTTCCGCAGCGATAAGGATCTGAAGGCTATCTTCCTGAAGAACCTCACCGCTTTCCCCGTCGTTGCTGATAAAGTGTATGACTCTCAGGTAACGGCAACCATTACGGGTGGATCATATACGGGATTTGTCACCGACTGCGATACTTACTGCGAAACCTTACCCTGGTATCAGGAGTATGCCACGGCAGTGTTCACCAATGAACACGTCGGAACTGACATCCCGGTCGTTGTTTCAAACCTGACACTGGGTCCAACAGGATGGGATTGCGGTTATATCCTGGGTCCGACAACCAATAGCACCATAACGGGTTATGGGATTGCCAACACCACGTTCAACACAGATGCCAATATCACATGCAGAACATTGACCGTTGGCCCACTGGTCTTCAACGACAAGGTGTACGACGGAACGACAAGTGTCGTGCTCCAGAGCTCCAGTGTGGGCGGTTTCGTATCAGGTGATGATATTGCCTGGGCTATTGTGAATTATCATCACGACAATAAGAACGTGGGTGTAGATAAGGAAATTGATTATGAAGTATCGCTGACAGGTTCTGATGCGGTGAACTATTGCTTGCCTCCGCTGCCTGATTACGACGCTGACATCACCTGCCGTTTTCTTGTGGTTGTAGGTATCCAGGCTTGCCCGAAGGAATATGACGGCACCACGGCTGCTACCATCTGCAACTGGGGCAACTGGCAAACAGGTGTTCCCAATGAAGGTGTAGTGTCCGGAGAGTGTGTCAAGTTGAACACAGCAGCTGCTGTCGCCAATTTTGAGGATATCTATGTTGACGATGTGCTCAATGTGAATGTGACAGGTCTCAGCCTCTATGGAACAGGATGCCCAACCGGCCATACTTCAGATTATACGAATTATTGCCTGAAGTATTCGACATCCACAGGCACAGGTACCATCCTGGTTCCTCCGTATGCCATGTTCGATCCGAGCTACCAGTACATGTGCGGCACAGACTGCGAACCCAACATTGTGAACGTACCCGTCGAGCGTAACTTCACCGTTGCCTTCGACCGCCCGATCTATACCAACCAGGGTCTGCAACTGCCGACCTCCGGTGCCGGAATGGGCAACTTTATCAGACTCGAAAAATGGGTTGGCGAAGGTACACCTCCGTGCCACGTTTACAACTATCCGGATGAAGACTGGGTATACGTACCTTTCTGGTCAACCAGAAACGGACAGGTCATTACCGTTTACCCGGGAAACCCTGAGACCGAAACGAAAATAGACCTGGAATGGAACACCTACTACAGAGTCAGGTTCGGTGATATCTGGGCGTATAACGATCTGACCGATGTGCTTGTTCCTGTGATCTATCGCCTGGACCAGAATGGTCTCGGTGTATTCGACGAAACACAGGATTGCGCGATTGAACAATCAAAACAGATCATTTTCCAGACCATCCCGCAATTGATCTCACCAGTGGTTGAACCATCAGGATGCGTTGCCGGCGTTGAAATTCCGTATTATGCACCGATCAAGATCACGTTTGTGAATCCGGTGAAATACACCAACGGAAATATGATTACCGCTGAAGTGGGTGAACCTACACACAAATTCCAGCTGCAGGCCAAATCGAAGTATGGCAGCCCATCCGACTGGACCGACGTCATTTTCCAGGCCACGGCTTCCCAGTTTGAAGAAGCCCTGCCCGGAACCTACGGT